>CAJUQM010000133.1 GCA_910588005.1 uncultured Oscillibacter sp. | reverse complement strand
CCTCATCACCGCTGCGGTAGCTGGCGGCAGTCTGCACCGCTTCTTTCGGCTGGGCATCCCGGATGTGTCCGGTCCGCAGGCTATGCTCGAACGCCTCCCGGTCCATGAACACCTGGTCCCGCCCCGGCTCGTCAGGATAGACATAGAACACATCCCCATCCGTCACGCCCGTCAGGACGCTCTCCTTCTCCCCCTCCTCAGAGTAGAGGGTGAACGGGTCCCCGATGCCATATTTCAGGGGAGGCAGCTTCGCCTCCTCCGTTTTGAGCCAGTCGGCGGCCTCCCACCTTGCGACATCCTCCTTGACCTGGAGCAGATAGTCCTCGGCCTGCCACTCGCTGGTGAACTCCTCGGAAACGCCCTCCGGGTCTACATATATCTCCTCCCGGATGTCATCCCAGACGGCATAGCCGTTATCGGTCTCGATCAGGAAGAACCGCTCCGGGGCGGCATAGTTGCTGCCGTCCGCCATCCGCGCCGCCTGTGTCAGCATCTCATGCTCATGTGATGCCCCGGCAGTCATCTCCGGCGTGGACTCCAGCATTTCATAGATCCTGTCAAGCAGGTTTTGGCGGAAACGGTCATGGTATTCCGGGGCGTCGAAGTACAGGCGCATAAAGGCGGGGTCCTGGACGGTGAGCGCCGCCCGGTCGATGGCCCGCAGCCCCTCCATCGTGGCGGTCTCCCGGTCATTGTTGCGGTAGGCGTTCCGAAACGCCGTATCGTCCAGGAGGGCATCTGCGATGACAGGAAAATACCGCTCATAGATCTCCTCCGGGGTAGACGGGAAGCTGTGTCCGGGCGCAGGGAGGGGGATGCCGCCAAAAGCGGAATAGTCCCGCTCCATATCAGCATAGCGCGCCTTTTCCGATGCTCTCAGGTAGTGGCCGCCCTCGATCCATTCTCCGATCCTCTGCTCCACCTCAGACCAGCGCAGGCGGACTTCCGTTCCCTGGTCGGCGTTGCGGATCACCAGCCCCTGGGGGCGGTACTGGATATTGCCGTGGGTCCCGTCAAAAAACTGCCAGCCGCGTCCGCCGTCTGTCCCATACTCGTTTTTCAGGTACTCGGTACGGTCTGCGGGGGTGCTGTCACCAGCATAGAGGGCGGCGATACGCAACTTGCTGTCATGATGGCCGGAGCCGTTACGCAGGATGCGCTCGATCTCCTCATCGGAGATAGCCAAGGCGGGGGCGGGCGGCTCTGCCGGGGGCTGCTCCTCTTGGGGCATAGCAAAGGCGGAGGGCTTCTCGCTCTCCGCCTGCCGGTCTATCATTGTGATCTGTTCCATCTCGGAGGGGAACAGCCCCTCCAGCGTCAGTTGTTGATAAGCTCCGCCGTCACGATCTCCTCCGCCTGTGCTTTCAGGGCGTTCATGTGCCGCACCCAGTCCATCTGCCGGGTCTTTTTGTCCGGCGCCGGGTCCGCCGCCATCAGCTCCTCCATCAGCTGCCCCATCCGGGCGGATGCCGTCTCCTGCACCTCCCACAGGTGCGGGAACAGCTTCCCGGTCAGGGTCAGGTGGTTGTAGAGGAGCTTGTTGTTCTCCTCCAGGTACGCCCTCCG
>CAJUQM010000132.1 GCA_910588005.1 uncultured Oscillibacter sp. | reverse complement strand
CTTTCCAAAAGCCTATGGCGGATATGCCGTATCCATGTTACAATGGGTACAGTAATGCCGGGAGGTGGCGGATATGGGCGCGAGGGGCTGGAAAGACCTGAAAGCAAAACAGAAACAGAAGTTGTCCGAGGTCATGTTCGGCGTGGTCTGCGCCCATTATAAAGAGCATGGGCGGATGCCCGCCGATGCGGAACTGGAGAAGCTGGCAAAGGCGGCTTTTACCAAGATACAGGGCCGTGGGCTGGGGCTGTCCTATGAGACCGTCCATGATGTTTTCCTGAAAAAACAGGCCAGATTTGCGGAGCGGATCGAGAAGAACAGCCTCCCGGAGCCGCCGAAGCCCAGGGTGAAGAAAACCGAGGCGGAGAAGCTGGCGATCAAGCGGGCCGCCCGGAAACGGAGAAAGGCGAGGCTGGCGGCGCAGGAGCAGCAGAGCTTGCCGGAGCAGGACGGCCGCTTCTTTTATATCGCCGGGTACACCTCCGGGGGCGCCCCCTATGGCGTCACCTGGGAGGAGATGGGACTGGAACCCTGGGAAGAACTGGAGTAGGAGGTGCGGATATGGGCCGCTACACGGAGCAGGAACTGAGGGACATCTTTTATGATGCCCTGGACTTCTTCAACGAAGCCCTTGACTCCGGCATCACAAGGGACAACACCGTCCTTGCGTTCTTCACCCCGGAGAACGGTCTGGAGGTCTACGAGCGGTTCTGCAAAGAGCATTTTCCGAGGAACCTGGACGAGGACTACAAGGCGGAGGGCTATTTCCAGTCCTTTGCGGCACAGGCTTTTGTGGGCAGGGGGCTATACGGCGTGATGGTACGCGCCGACATCAGCTTCCCCCTGCCGGAGCTGCACCGTGTTTTCCTCCATGAAATATCACACCTGTTCTGCTGTGAGAACGAGATCGAGGGCGGCGGCTTCTTTGACCGCTACTGCATGGGCAGCGGGGCGGAGGACGGCATGATGAACGCCGGGTACGCGGTCTGGCGGGAGGCTGTGGCTGACATCATGGCCGATTCCATCCTGAGCGAGTACACGTCCCTGACGCTGGCGGATGTCCGGGAGGAGGTCGGGCGGCTCTACCGTATGCTGTCCCCGGCAGACCCGGACTCGAAGAAATGTATGTCGCTGATCCTCGTGTATGTCATGGCTACAAAAGAGGTCGGCGGCGTGACGGAGTGGGCCGATGCGGAGGCGGGGCTGAAACAGCGCCTTGGGCTGGAGGACCCGGCATTGTACGCCGTCCTCAAGATGGCCTTTGACAATCTGCACCGCTCCCCGTTCTGGTCCATCACCCCGGACTTTATCATGGAGCTGGGCGAAGCCTACCTCTCCCTCCTGTCGCACAAATTCCTCCGGGAGAACCTCTCCTGAGACAGGCGGCGGACAAAACTTTATAAAAACCGTAAAGCGGACAAGGATCACACATCTTTGTCCGCTTTTTTCATGCCCAAAATCGGGCGAAAACAGTTGATTTTTTCAGAAAGGAGCGACTGCCTATGAGCAAGTTAGTGATCTGCGAGAAGCCCTCGGTGGCGCAGAGCATCGGCAAGGTGCTGGGCGCCTCGAAGCGGTGTGACGGCTATC
>CAJUQM010000131.1 GCA_910588005.1 uncultured Oscillibacter sp. | reverse complement strand
GGGCGGCGTGTACCGGGAGGGGCTGGCCCGCCATGAAGGACAGCGCACCGGCCACAGTGGAGCAGAGGGCGGGCAGGCCCTCCGCCATATCCTCAGTCAGATAGCGGCTGTCCGTCCGGGGATAGGTTGCCAGCCGCTTCTCATAGAGGGATTGGAGATAGTCAAGGGCCTGCTGTGCGGTGTAGTCAAAGAGGCGGTTGGCCTCCCGTTGGAGAGTGGTCAGATCGTAGAGTTTCGGGGGCCGCTCGGTCTTGTCCTTCCTGGTGACGGACTGGACCACGGCGGTCTTGCCCAGGCAGGCGGAGCGCAGCTTTTCCGCGTCCGTCTTGGAATTGAATTTGCCGCTGGAGGCCCGGATGCCCTGTACGTCCAGCTCCACGGTGTAAAATTTTTCCTTCTTGAAATGCTCAATCGCCGCTTCCCGTTCCGCCAGCAGCGTGAGTGTGGGGGTCAGCACCCGGCCCACGTTCAGCGTCTTACCTTTATATAATGTAGTAAAAAGGCGAGTGCCGTTGATACCGATGAGCCAATCCGCCTTGGCGCGGCAGAGGGCGGCGGCGTAGAGGTTGTTGTACTTCTGACCGTCCACCAGATTGTCAAAGCCCTTGCGGATAGCGGATTCCTCCATAGAGGAAATCCACAGCCGCTTGACAGGTTTTGTGCATTGGCAGAGGTCATAGGTCAGCCGGAAGATCAATTCGCCCTCCCGCCCCGCGTCGGTGGCACAGATCACCGTGTCCACATCATCCCGGCTCATAAGCTGGCGCAGGATGTTGAACTGCTTCCTGGTATCCGGCAGCACTTGGAACTGCCACGGCTGGGGGACGATAGGTAGATCGTCATAGGCCCACTTGGAGTAGCGGGGGTCGTAAGCGTCAGCCGGAGCCAGCTCTACCAGATGGCCCACACACCAGCTCACCAGCCAGCCGCCGCCCTCCATGTACCCGTCCTTCCGGCTCGTTGCCCCCAGCACCTTCGACAAAGACATTGCAACGCTGGGTTTTTCTGAAATCACTAACCGCGTTCGTATCACTCCTTTTCCTGTCTGTCCAGATATTCAAATTCCAACTGATTTTCGCATATCCCGCTGCAAAGATAGCCGCTCTGAAAGGGTACGCCCTGGCGCGGCTGTCTCCCTTCGGTCATGTACGCCACCCTCGGACTGAGCCAGAGCATTTCCACCCGGCGCTCCTTGAACATCTGGAACCGCTTCTGGCTGTCAAAAATGCCCTGGAAGTTGATAAGCATGGCAAAGGGCTTTCCAATGGCATAAAGCCGTTCCAGCACTTCATTTTTCAAGCTGTACGGCGGGTTGCTGATGATATAGTCGCAGTCCGGCGTGTCTGTCTGAAAGAAGTCCTGCCCGGTCTGGATATGCCCGTAGATCACCCGGAACCCATTGCGGGAGAATACCTTCACATACGCGCTGTCCGCCGTATCAAAGGGGCACCATATCACGGCTCCCGGTCTGAGACGCTTCATAATGGGATAGACCGCATAGGAGGGCGTGAAATATTCGTCCCGTTTGCGGAACTGATATTGTATTTGCGCCATCACTTCTTCCGCAGCAGGTCCCGGTAGCACACGCCCAGACAGGGCGCGTCCCGGCGGTAGGGACAGCCGTGGCAGGGGTGAGTGGGCGGAAGGGCGGGAGGCCCGTGGACCTCCCGCCGCTCCGTGGGAACCTGCTGC
>CAJUQM010000130.1 GCA_910588005.1 uncultured Oscillibacter sp. | reverse complement strand
CCGATACTCAGGGTGGACACCATCGTCAGCAGCCAGCTTCCCAAAAACGCCGGCAGAGAGCCGGGAATGGCCGCCTTCCAGAACAGCATGGAGGCCAACAGCAGCGTCACCAGGGATACCGCGCAGTAGAGTACATAGATGGTAAATTCCACCGCCAGGAGCTTGGCCGGGCTGACCGGCGTCACCTGAAACCGCTTGAGGATTTTCCGCTCCCGGTACTCCGACACCACCAGCGGAAGGCCCATCAGCCCGCTGGCACAGATGGAGATGGTACACAGCGCGCCGATGGATTGCTCCAGGAAGGTGTAGGAGGCGCCCTCCGCGGCCGGCTTTGTGCCGTAGATAAAGCCGAGGATCACCAGTACCACCAGCGGCAGGATCACCGCGAAGATTACCATGTTCATATTGCGGATATTCAGCTTCAACTCGTTTTTCAGTAATGTACCAAACGACCTCATGCCGCATCCTCCTCTCCGGACAGCTGAAGATAGGCGTCCTCGAACTTCTCACAGCCGCTCTGCGTTCTGGCCTGCTCCACTGTGCCATAAAACACTGCCGTACCCCTGCGTAAAATACAAATTTCATCACACAGCGCCTCCACCTCGTCCATGAAGTGTGAGGTCAGGAGAATGGTCAGACCACCCGCTTTCAGTTCCGAGAGGATCTTCCACACATCCCGCCGGGCCTTGGCGTCCAGACCGGTGGTCAGCTCGTCCAGAAATACCAGTTCGGGGTTTGGAATGAGAGCCAGGACGATAAACAACCTCTGGCGTTCGCCGCCTGACAGGCTCTTAACCGCGTTTTTCAGCTTGCCGCCAATCCCGAACCGCCGGCACAGCTCCCGCCAGTCTGCCGGACGGTTATACAGGCAGGCGATCTCCTCGCACAGCTCAAACACCTTGATCTCCGGCTGGTAGTCGCCCTCCTGGAACTGCACGCCCACCCGCTGGAATAGAGCGCCGCGTTCCTTCCTGGGGTCGTGGCCCAGCACCGAGACCGCGCCGGAGTCTGCACGCCTGGTCCCCAGGATGCACTCAATGGTGGTGCTTTTGCCCGCCCCGTTGGCGCCCAACAGGCCAAACACTGTACCGCGCTTAACGGAAAGGTCCAGCCCGCTCAGCACAGTTTTACCCTGGTAACTCTTGGTGAGGCCGGTTACTTGAATGGCCAGCTTTTCATCTCTCATACGGATTTCCTCCTTTTGATGGCCCGCAGCTCGATGTAGCCCCGCTCGCCCCGGGGCTCCAGTTGGATACGGGGATTGCTGTCATCCCACTCATAGCCGATGACAGCCGGGTCGTAGTGGTCCATGGCGTACTGCACGGAGAGAATGGCCTGGGAGTAATCCTCCTCTTTGAAGGGCTCGCCCTGGAAGGCCAGGTACTCTGCGGCTGGCAGGGTGATGACATCGAACCCCTCCGGAATGTCCCCGGCGTAGTCCGGCATCGTTTCAACTCCCTGCACATAGGTGGAGGTATCCGGCTTCTTGTACGCATCCGGCAGCCAGAGGCAGACCGGCTCGCCGCACAGGGAATCCATGCTGGCCAGGATGCCCCAGACCTCGCAGCTGACCTCTGCGCAGTAGGCAAAGTAGTCCTCGGCCCGGACGCCGCGCTTGAGGATGACCTTGCGCTCCGGCTTGCGGACCACCTGGACAAAGACGCTCTGCAGGTTTTCCATATCGACGGTATCCTTTCTCAGCTCCTTGAATTTCACGCCATAGGGGAT
>CAJUQM010000129.1 GCA_910588005.1 uncultured Oscillibacter sp. | reverse complement strand
GCAGCAGCTCCGCCGTCTCCGAACAGGCAAAGCCATACACGATGCCTTGGTCGCCGGCGCCCATCTGGGTCTCCTGAGCCACAGCACCGGCGATATCGCCGCTCTGGTCATGGGTGATGATCTCCACCTCATAGTCCGATCCATAGCCCGTTTCCCGAACAGTCTGGCAGACGATGGCCGGGATGTCCGGCAGCTCGGCGGCGGTGATCTCCCCGGCCACGATGATCTTCCCGGCGGTGGCCATGACCTCGCAGGCCACACGGGCGGCGGGGTCGTGCTTCAGGCAGGCGTCCAGGACGCTGTCGGCAATGGCGTCGCACAGCTTGTCCGGGTGGCCCTCGGTGACCGACTCGGCGGTCAGAATGTAGTTATCTCTCATGGTAAATTCCTTTCCTTTTTGCAGATTTTGTGCCCTGATGGGCTTGGAGCGGTTCCTTGCACTGCGGCAGATCAAAGCCCAGGGAGCGGATCTCCTGATCGGACATTTCCAGGGTGTCATGGAGGATGCCGTACAGCTCGGCGCTGTCATACCGCTCTCCCATATAGCCGATGATGGCCTCCATCAGTTCCCGCTGGGGTTCCAGGGATTCCGCCGCCCTGGTCAGCGCGTCGGCGTAGCCGTGGAGCCATGCGGCATTGTAGCTGTCCTGGTTCGGCTCCCGGCTGGCGCGGACACGAGCCAGCTCTGCGGAGACGGAGACCGCTCCGATGCTGGACAGGTCATAGTTGGGCATAGATTCCCTCCTCTGAAAAAGGGGGAACGGCGCTCACCGTTCCCCCCTGGACTTGGGCTTTTTCTTCTTTTCCACAGCGTTTTCCAGACCGGGTTGCTCTTTGACGGCGGTGACGACCATGACGTTGTCATACAGATCCGTATAGCGTTGGATCTGTTCCTCTGTCAGAGAGACAAAATACTCCCCGCTCATCCCGGTAATAAAAAACGTGCCATGGAGGATATCCAGCGGTATCAGTCCGCTTTCATCCAACAATGGGCGGTTGTAGGGCAGGCCCTGGAGTTTCCCCATGTCGTTGCAGACAATTGCGGACGCATTCCGAAGGGACGTGACGGCCTCAATGTCACCGCCTACGATCTGCCGCATGGCGTCCAAGGTGTCGGGGATCTCCCGCACCTGGCAGGGTTTCATCGGCTCCACCACTAAAACTTTCATGTTCGTTCACCTCGGTCTTTCTTCTTTTTTGCCCTTTTGCGATAGGCATAGTTAAAATCCGGCTTTGGCAGGTCCTCCCTCATCTGATCCGCCTGGTAGCAGAAGATGTGGAATTTCCCCTTTTGCGGGAAAAGCCGCAAATGATAGCGGTACCGCTGTGTGTCGATGCGGAAAGCGTAGAAGGTCTGACTGCCGGACATCCGCGCCTGGGGATGCTCCAGGCAGAATTGCCGCATAGATTGAAAATCCTTCAGCGGCCCGTTGCGCTGCAGCGTTTCAACCAGATCCCGCAGTTCCATATCAAACGCCGGTGATTTCAGTGCCTCATTCCCTTCCAGCCAGTCCGTTGATACTACACTGCTGCCAAACACGCCCCGCAGACAGCCCACACGGGCGGCCTCCTGCATCTTGCTCGTAAAGAGCGGAGCCACATCGCCCTCCAGCGCGTCAAAAAACGGATATTTATCGGCCAGCGAGATTTGTTTGCTGGACATAGCTTCCCTCCTGGCGTATCATCGCTCCTGACCGCCCCGCCGCTTCGGTGGCCTGGACGGCTGGCTGAACAGGCTGTTCACCTGTTTTGTCGCGGCGTGGACTTCCTTCACGGAATGCTCCCAGGCCCG
>CAJUQM010000128.1 GCA_910588005.1 uncultured Oscillibacter sp. | reverse complement strand
TCAGCCGCAATATTTCGGGTGCCAGCTTATCCCGCCGTCTTTTCGTTACACACTGGCCCATGATCAGCGTGCTGATCATGCCCACAGCGATGGCTGCGGCTGTTCCCGGCTTTGTCGCGGCCCTGTCCAGCCTGCGCAGGCGTTCCGGTTTGTCCTCCTCCTTGGTGGCCGGGGCATATTTCTCCTTGAAAAATACAAAAAAGCACCGATGTGACTGGTAGAAATCACACCGGTGCTTTTTTGTTTATGGCAGCAGGGTACTCTCCAGGTCCGCCAGCATCAAATCCAGTGCGGTGACGCCGCCCTCGGCGGTGTACCACACAGCGGGATGGGCCAGATACACAATGTGCCCGTTTTTGTAGGCATCCGTTCCCACGACCAACTCATTCTCCACGATCTCCTGGGCGAGCTGTGCGCCCTCTGTGGCAATGGCGGCGTCACGGTCCATGACAAAGATGTACTCCGGGTTTTTGTCCACGATGAACTCAAAGGACGCCTCGTTTCCGTGGGTAGAGGTGTCAATGTTGGCATCCACGCCCACATTCTCAAATCCGATCTCCACGCCGATGATGGAGCAGCGGCCATCGTTGCCCAGGACGTTAAAGCCGCCGCTGGTACACAGGCCCACAATTGCATTCTTGCCCTCGGCAAATGCTTTCAGCGTCTCAATGCGGCTGTCAAATCCCCCCATCAGTGTATCCACCTGCTCCTCCAGCCCGAACATAGAAGCGATGGTAGCGGCGTTCTTACGGACAGATTCCACCACGCCAATGCTGCTGTCGGTAGCCAGATAGACCACCGGGGCGATCTCGCTGAGGGCGTCATAGGACTTGCTCAGGCGGCCACCGATGAAAATCACGTCAGGCTCACAGGCCATGACAGCTTCCAAGTCGGCCTCCTTGATTGTCCCCAGGTTGGAGATGGTCTCATCCGTCACATAGCTCTGAAGGTAATCCAGACTGGTAGAGGCAGATCCGACCACACGATCCCCCACGCCCAATGCGTCCAGAATATCCAGACTGGCCATATCCAGAATGGCGATACGCTGGGGGTCATAGGGGACCTCCAGTTCCGCAGGCTCCCGATTGCCGTTCAGACTGGTGATGGTGATGGTTTCAGGAGCGGCAGGGGTTGTGGGATTTCCAGAGGGAGTCGATTCATCGGAAACCGGAGTTGTACTGTTCTCCTGCTGGTTCGTATCAGGCTCGCCGCCGGCCTGTCCGCCGCAAGCGGCGAGGCCAAGCACAAGCACGGCGGCGAGGAGCAGGGACATCAATTTTTTCATAGCGTTGTTCTCCTTTTCAAATAAAGTACCGAAAAATGTGGGGGCTTAGTAATAGATGGACAGCGGACGGCCTGCGATCTCCATGATCTCAAAGTCCACGCCGTACACCTGGGATAAATTTTCCTTGGTCATCACCTCCTTTACCGTGCCGAACTTGGCAATCCTGCCGTCCTTAAACGCACAGATATAATCAGAATAGAATGCCGCGTAGTTGATCTCGTGCAGCACTAAAATCACCGTCTTGCCCAGCTCATCGCAGAGGCGACGGACGATTTTCATCATGTTGGTGGCGTGGTAAATATCCAGATTATTGGTCGGTTCATCCAACAGAACATACTCTGTGTCCTGGGCAATCACCATGGCGATATACGCCCGCTGGCGCTGGCCGCCGGAAAGCTCGTCAATAAACTGATCCTCAAAGGCCCCCAATTCCATGTAAGAGATGGCCCGGTCAATGATCTCCTGGTCCTCCGCCGTGGTCCGCCCCCCGGAATAGGGGAAGCGTCCAAAGGTCACCAGCTCCCGCAC
>CAJUQM010000127.1 GCA_910588005.1 uncultured Oscillibacter sp. | reverse complement strand
CCCCGATGGCGTATTCCAACGGCGGCAGCTTGGCCCGCTCCACCGCCAGCCAGTCTGCGGCGTCCCGTTCCGCCGCCTCTTTCCTGACCTGCGCCAGATAATCCTCGGCCTGCCACTCGCTGGTGAACTCCTCGGAAACGCCCTCCGGGTCCACATAGATCTCTGCCCGGATGTCATCCCAGACAGCATATCCGCCCTCGGTCTCAATGAGGGTGAACCGTTCCGGGGCGGCAAGGTCGCCCGCCTCCGCCAGCTGTGCCGCCTGTGCCAGCATCTTATGCTCCCGCGACGCCTCGGCGGTCATCTCCGGCGCAGCCTCCAGCATCCCATAAACCCGGTCAAGAAGCTCCTGACGGAAACGGTCATGGTATTCCGGGGCATCGAAGTACAGGCGCATAAAGGCGGTGTCCTGTATCGTGAGCGCCGCCCGGTCGATGGCCCGCAGCCCCTCCATCGTGGCGGTCTCCCGGTCATTGTTGCGGCAGGCGTTCCGAAACGCCGTGTCCTCCAGGAGGGTGTCCGCGATGACGGGGAAATACCGCTCGTAGATGTCCTCCGGGGTGGACGGGAAGCTGTGTCCCGGCGCGGGGAGGGGGATGCCGCCGAAAGCGGCGTAGTCCCGCTCCATATCGGCATACTGTGCGTTCTCCGACTCGCCCAGATAGCGGCCACCCGCCACCAATTCCCCGATCCTCCGCTCCACCTCGGACCAGCGCAGGCGGACTTCCGTCCCCTGGTCGGCGTTGCGGATCACCAGCCCCTGGGGGCGGTACTGGATATTGCCGTGGGTGCCGTCAGAGAACTGCCAGCTGTGCCCGCCGTCCGTCCCATGCTCGTTTTTCAGGTACTCGGCACGGTCTGCGGGGGTGCTGTCCCCGGCATAGAGGACGGCGATGCGGAGCTTGTTGTCGTGATGGCCGGAGCCGTGGCGCAGGAGACGGTCGATCTCGTCATCGGAAATGGACTGCTTTTCTTCTTTGGGCATAGCAAAAGGGCCGGGCTTTTCGCCCGACCCCTGCTGGTCGATGAATGTGATCTGCTCCATCTCGGAGGGAAACATCCCCTCCAGCGTCAGCTGTTGATAAGCTCCGCCACCACGATCTCCTCCGCCTGTGCTTTCAGCGCGTTCATGTGCCGCACCCAGTCCATCTGCCGGGTTTTCTTGTCCGGCGCCGGGTCCGCTTTCAGCAGCCCGTCCATGATCTGCTCCATCCGGGCGTCCGCCGCCTCCTGTACCTCCCACAGGTGCGGGAACAGTTTCCCGGTCAGGGTCAGGTGGTTGTAGAGGAGCCTGTTGTTCTCCTCCAGGTACATCCGCCTCATCCTGCCGTACCTGCCCAGAGGCCGGTCCTCCGTCTCCTCCAGCCGGATGTCGGGGATCAGGAAGTCCCCGCTCCTCGTGTAAGTCAGTTCTGCCATGTTTACCGCTCCTTTCCTCAGTCTGCTCAACCTGTTTTGCCCTCTCGTAGGTTCGGATGGCCCGCTCCACCTCGCGGAACACCTGGGAAGATACCTCGCTGACCGCCGTACCCAGCACATTGGATGCCGCCTGGGTGTTGAAGTCAAAGACATCCATGAAATCTTCCGGCTCAAAGTAGCTCTCCGGGTCCTCCACACAGCGGGAGTAGAGCATATATTTGATGCTCGTTTCCGCCGCCCTCCGAAAGGAAACCTCTACGTTGAACTCATCATACCCGTAAAGAAAGGAATCGTCAACGATGCCGAGGATGGCCTCCTTGTTCTCGTCCCAATATTCCGAAGCGAGGCGGCTGGAGATTTTTTCGATCTGCTCCTCCAGCCCCGCCCCGGCTCCCACGCCGTAGGCC
>CAJUQM010000126.1 GCA_910588005.1 uncultured Oscillibacter sp. | reverse complement strand
TTTCCGGTTCCTTGGCCCAGCAGGAGTCCATGTCCATCTCCCAAAATATCCACCAGAGCTATCGCCGGAGGATGGAGCGGGGCGAGTTCATCACCACAAAACCGCCCTACGGCTACCGGCTGGTAAATCGGAGAGATCTGGAGATCGTACCGGAGGAGGCGGAGATCATCCGCTGGGTGTTTGACGCCTATCTCGGCGGACAGAGCGCCAAGGATATCGCAAACGAGCTGATCCGCCGGGGTGTCCGGGACCGGAAAGGCAACGTCCACTGGACCACCAGGGAAATCTACTACTGGCTGTCAAATGAGAAATATGTGGGCGACACCCTCTGCCAAAAAACCTACAAGACCGGCTTCCCCTTCGTCCAGAAGATCAACCGGGGCGAGGTGGACCAATTCTATGTGGAGGGGACCCACCCGGCCATCGTCAGCCAGGAGGTGTATGACAAGGCCCAGGCCCTGCGGCAGATGAAGAAAAAACAGTCCAAAGGCCCGGACGCGGTCTACCCGCTGTCCCGGAAAATGTGCTGCGGGATCTGCGGCTTCACCATCTACCGAAGGGTGACCCGGAGAGGCACTGGTGCCTGGAGCTGCGGACGGCATCTGAGAAGCGCCGCCAACTGCCCCACAGGCCCTATCCCGCAGGAAACCATCTACGATGCCTTCCTACGGATGTACAACAAGCTGCGGCTGCATAACCACATTGTTTTCAACTCTGTTTCCTTCACGGATGGGATCATGTATCGTAACCAGCGTAAGGATTATTTTGGAGAAGAAGGAATTGGAATCCGGGGGACCTCGGACGCTATCTGTCAGAGACATAACCTGTCCGTGATTGAGCCTTCGGAGCCGCTGCGGGGTTCAGTCCATCGGGCTGAGTGGGAGGCCGTCAAAAAAGGTAAGCCCGCCTTATCCTTGAAAACCCGCCGGGCCAATGGAACATCCGCAGTCAGGCCCGGCCCGCAAGGGCCTCCAGCAGCCACGCAGAGGGCCGCTGGAGCCGCCCGGCGACAGGTCCAGAGGAAGATGCTGGCACGTCCCAAAAAGGCCATCAGAAGCTCTGTAGAGGCTTTGCGGAGAATTGCCCGGACTGCGGCAAAAGCCGTTTCTACCGTAACCAGCGCCGTGACCGCTTTGATAGGCGGCGGCATCCTTTTGACGGCTTTGGTAATTGTCATTGTGATCGCCGCCGTAGCCAATTCCCCGTTTGGGCTTTTCTACGCCCAGGAGCCAAACGCCCCCGGCACCGTCTCCGTCGCGCAGGCCGTGGGATCTGTGAAAGAGGCGTATAACGCCAAGCTGGAGGAATTGCAGACCGGGGATTATGACAGCATAGATATCCAGGGACAGGCCCCGGACTGGACCGACGTGCTGGCCGTCTTCGCCGTGAAGCTGGCCGGGGCGGACGTGGACGGCCTGGACGTGGCCACGCTGGACCCGGACCGGGTAAGCAAGCTGACGGCTGTTTTTTGGGATATGACCGCTATAACAACAGAGGTTGAAACCATTGCCCACCCCGCCAGCGGCAACCGGGAGGCGTGGACGGAAAAAATTCTGCATATTACCATCACGCCAAAAACCGCCGACGATATGCGGACCATCTACAATTTCACACCTTATCAGAACAGCGCCCTAGATGAGCTGCTGGGGGATCGCCCCACGTTGTCCATCCTTGCTGGGAGCCTTGATATGACCGGAGCGGACGAACGGGAGGTTTTAGCGGCCTTGCCCGCTGATCTGGAGCAGGCCCGCCGTGACACAGTGGAAAAGGCCCTCTCCCTTGTGGGGAAAGTAAATTATTTTTGGGGAGGCAAGAGCCACGCTATTGGCTGGGATGACCGCTGGGGTACACTCCGGAAAGTGACAGCGGCGGGAAG
>CAJUQM010000125.1 GCA_910588005.1 uncultured Oscillibacter sp. | reverse complement strand
CTCTCTCATGAGGGCAGTAAAAGCGGCGGATTACCTATCGCTATCTGATGATCGGTGCTTCCGGTGTGGGCAAGACAGCGTTCTTTCTGTATCCCAACATGGAGTACGCCTGCGCCAGCGGGATGAGCTTTCTCGCCCTTGATACCAAAGGAGATCTCGCCCGGAATTACGGCGCCGTGGCCTCAAAATACTACGGCTACAAGGTGGCGGTGATTGACCTGCGCAATCCCACCCGCTCGGACGGGTACAACCTCCTCACGCTCATCAACCGGTACATGGATATCTGCCGGGAGCAGCCAGAGAATCTGGCGGCGAGGGCCAAGGCGGAAAAGTACGCCAAAATCTTAGCAAAAACCATTATAAATCCGGAAGGTGACGCTTCAAATTACGGGCAAAACGCATTTTTTTACGATGCAGCCGAGGGGCTGCTCACTGCAGTTGTTTTGTTGCTGGCGGAGTATCTGCCGCCCACAGAGGAGGCTTCACAGGAGCGGCGGCACATCGTCAGCGTGTTCAAGCTGGTGCAGGGTCTGCTGGCTCCCAGCAAAACCGCCAAGGGCAAGAACGGCTTTCAGGTTCTGATGGACACCCTCCCTGACACCCACAAGGCCCGGTGGTTCGCCGGCGCCGCGCTCAATTCGGCGGAGCAGGCCATGGCCTCCGTCATGTCCACCGTACTCTCCCGGCTCAACGCCTTTCTGGACTCGGAGCTGGAGCAGGTGCTGTGCTTCGACAGCGCCATTGACGCGGAGCTGTTTGCCTCTCAAAAATCCGCCATCTTCCTTATTTTGCCGGAGGAGGACCCCAGCAAGAATTTCATGGCCGGCCTGATGATTCAGACGCTGTCCCGTGAGCTGTTCTCTGTAGCGGACGAGAACGGCGGCAGGCTGCCCAACCGGGTGGTGTTGTTCTGCGATGAGCTGGGAACCATGCCGGCTTTCGACATCCTGCCGCTGTTCAGCGCGGGCAGGTCCCGGAAATTGACACTGGTTCCCATCATCCAGTCGCTGGCCCAATTGGAAAAAAACTACGGCAAAGAGGGTGCGGAAATTCTTACAGACAACTGTCAGGACACCATCTTCGGCGGCTTCGCACCCAACTCCCAGACCGCCGAGGTGTTGTCCAAAGCCTTGGGAAGCCGGACAGTCCTCTCCGGTTACATCAGCGTCGGAAAGGACAAATCCCAGACTCTGCAAATGACGGAGCGGGCGCTCATGTCTCCGGATGAGCTGAAATCCATCCCCAAAGGTCAATTTGTAGTGATGAAGACGGGAACCCACCCCATGCAGACCCGGCTGCGGCTGTTTCTGGAGTGGGGCATCTCCTTCGGCGACCCGTACCTACTGCCAGAGAGAGCCGCACGTACAGTAGCCTACGCCAGCGAGCAGGAGCTGGAGCAGGCCATCTTCCGCTGCCATCACGCACAAAAGGCGGAAAGTCACATGCCTCTCGCTCCCCCGATTCCTCCGAAGACTCCATCCGCCAGAGGCGGGGCCTCCTACGCCCAGGCAAGACGCCCCAGGCGGGAGCCGCCAGCTCCCGTGGTTGTCCGCACGGATAAAAGTCAGGAGTAGCCTATGGGATATTTTGAGAAGATCTATCAGTCCGATCTCAGCCACCGTGCCAGAGCGGTTTATATGTACCTGAAAGATCACGCCGACAGCGATGGGAAGTGCTGGCCAGGAATCCGGACGATTGCTGCAGAACTGGGCCTCTCACGCTCTACCGTCAAGCGGGCCCTGAATGATCTGTACAGGGCAGGGCTGATCTCCAAGGAGTTCCGCTGGCGGGAGAACGGAAGCTGCAGCTCCAATCTGTACCGGCTGAAATAGCGTGAAAAAATATAGTTCACCGCCAGGGGCAATGTCAATAAGTTA
>CAJUQM010000124.1 GCA_910588005.1 uncultured Oscillibacter sp. | reverse complement strand
CACATAGCTGAGCTGTGGAGCCGCTGATTGGCGTAGTCATCCTGATGCCGCATGGGACAGAGTTTCTGAAAAGAAGCCCTGTTTTATCGGTATCGAGGATCGGCTACACCGTCATGCGGCTCTTTTTATGTCCTTTCCGCTGGCCTCCGCACCGGCGGAAAGGACAAGACAATGAAAGACCTTATGTATTACGACACTTGCAGGAGCGGGAGGCGCATCCAGGAACTCCGCAAAGCTCATGAAATGACACAGGCACAACTGGCGGAGGCCCTGAACATCAGCCTGGACCATCTGAGGAAGATCGAGGGCGGGCAGCGGGGATGCTCTGTCGATCTGCTGATCGCCCTCGCCGCGGCGTTTGATGTGAGCCTGGACTTCCTTGTCCTGGGCCGCGGCGGTTCCGTTGCTGTGGCGCGGGACAAGCTCCAGGCATTGATCGACGAGCTTACAGCCCTGAAAGAGGGGCTGTAAGGGCGGGATGCCCTCAAAGGGTCGCTTTCCGGGAGGGAGATGCCCTGCCCGTCCCTCTGAAAAGGAGCGGATTTCCCCTAAAATTAAATCATCAGCCGGGGCGACCCGCTGGTGTGGACTTTGAAAACTGAATACGCAGTCATCAGGAAGTCTTGGAGACAAGACTACGTTACTGTCTGGAATAGCCTGTCCAGCGGAGCGCCACGATCCCCGGTTCCGGGAGGAGCGATCCATCCGACTGAAAATGCCAAGTTGCTCTTGGTTTGGCGATGACAACAGACAGCGATAATGATACTTCCGTAACTCGCGGCCCGGCCACAAAGAAGGCGGGGAGGTTAGACGCCTATGAGAGCAGCTTCGCAAGCTGACGAGCCTGATGATTCCCGTGATTCCGGGGTGTCGGGGACAAATAGGGATCAAGAACACGCTTTATGAAATTTGAGGGGCGGTCTGGAGACGGCATTTGCCGCGCTGGGCCGTTCCTTTACATACCAGAAGAAGGAGGTAGATACCATATGGAACACAAATTTCACGATTTCCACCGGGGCGAGATTTACTATGCCGCCCTGGACCCGGTGATCGGCCATGAGCAGGGCGGCATCCGCCCGGTGCTGATTATCCAGAACGACACGGGCAACTACCACTCCCCGACCATCATTGTGATCGCCGTGACCAGAAGGACCTTTAAGAAACCCAAGCAGCCGACCCATGTGGTGCTGGATGATGCGGAGGGGCTGGACCCGTCCCTGTTCATGCTGGAGGTCATACGCACCATCGACAAGCGGCGGGTGCGGGGCTATGTGGGGAAGCTCACCGGGGAGCAGATGGAGCAGATCGACGCCGCCCTGCGGGTCAGCCTCCATCTGGACGAGGACGCCTTCCTCCCCACGGAACTGGAGGCGCCCTGATGGACAGGCTCATCATCGACCCGGAGTTCCGGGACAAGATACCGCCGCTGACGGAGGACGAGTTCTCCCTTTTGGAGGAGAACATCCTGTCGGACGGGGCGGTCTTTTCGCCGCTCATCGTCTGGGACGGCACGATCCTGGACGGCCACAACCGCTATGAGATTATCCAGAAGCACCCGGAACTGACCTACGCGGTCCACAAGATGTCTTTTGACAACCGCTATGAAGCTCTTTCGTGGATATGCAAACACCAGCTTGGCAGGCGGAACCTGACGCCCCAGCAAAAGAAATACCTGATTGGGCAGCGGTATGAGGCGGAGAAGATGGCACATGGCGGTGACAGGAAAAGCACGACAGCAAAATCAACTGTTCAAAATGAACAGTTGAAACCGAAGAATGCGGCAGTTACCAGACAGCGCATAGCAGACGACGCCGGCACCAGCGAGAGTTATGTCATGCGGGCTGGCTGGTATGCCCAGGGTGTGGATGCCGCCGAAGAAGCCCTTCCCGGCATCAA
>CAJUQM010000123.1 GCA_910588005.1 uncultured Oscillibacter sp. | reverse complement strand
GGCTGTCCAGCTCGTCCGCCCGCACCGGGGCAAACCGGGGGTCCATGGAACAGGCGGAGACGGCGTTCTGGACGATTTCCCAGGCCACACTGGCGGTGGTTGGGCCGGTGGTGCCGATGCAGCCCCGCAGCTGGCCGTGAGTGTGGAGGGAGACAAATGCTCCGGCGGCTCTGCCTGTCATCTCGCCGGGCAGACCGTCCGGCAGTGTGTCCAGCTGTTTTCCTGTGCGTACATAGGTCTCCAGCGACAGCCGGGCCAGCCTGACCCAGGGGTCCTCGGCCGCTTTGCGCTCTGCCAGACGGGCACGCTCCATTTCCTCGCACTGCCGCTCAAAACAGCGGTTCTCGTCCGGGCCGGTCACAGCGAAGGTGGCCACACCGTAGCCCACGCCGAAGGTTCCCTCGTAGTTGAGCAGGGCAGGGGACACAGCCAGGCCGTCCAGCGCCCCGGCCATGATCTGGAAGGAGCGCAGACCACACTCCGCCGCCCGGTCGCACAGGGAGGCGTCCATAGTGAGGAATTGCAAGAAATCCCCTGACTCCATGGCCTGGGTCACCCGGCGGTCGAAGACGGGACCCTCCGGTGCATACCCATAGGGACCGTCATCTTTCAACTTGTGAGACAGGTCGCCGCTGGCCACAAACACCGTCCTGCGGTCCAGAGCATCCACTGCCCGGGCAATGCACTGGCCCAGCCGGTAGTGCTCCAGTGGGGAGAATCCGGACAGGCCGATGCGCAGGATAGGGCAGTCCACCCCCGCATCCCGGAGGAAGTACAGGGGGAGGAAGGTCCCGTGGTCCAGGGCGGGGTCCTTTTCTCCCAGTGTCCCGGCCTGGATACCGGCTGCTTCTGCCTGGCGGACAAGCTCCTGCCGCAGTTCAGCGTCATATCGGACGTTCAGCACGGCCTGGGGCGCACCGAAAGCAGACATATTGCCAGATGCGCCCTCGCCGGGGGAGATGTGGAAATAGTCGGCGTACATGACGGTGTGGGGGGAGGTGACAATCAGCACCTCCGGTGCCCACGCTGCCACTTGCTTCGCGGCGGCGTGGTATGCGTCGATGGTGGCCTGAACCTCCGCTTCCCGTCCACGTCCTACGGTGGGGACGATGATGGGCGGGTGGGGTACGATAATGGCTCCTACGATTGACATGATGTTCCCTCCTTTTGCAGACCGTCCAGGTGAAGAATCCAGGCATCCGGAATGGCAGACTGTATCAACGTGCGGGTCAGGTTATACCAACTGCCGCATTTATCCAAAATAATAGCGTCCGCTGTGACCACATTCTCCATGCGGGAGAGCTGGCCATCCACACTGGGGTGCAGCTCCGCTTGAACCTCCACCCCTCTGCCATTCGCTTTATCCAGCAGCAGCGCCCGGAGACGTCCGGAGTTGGATACCTGCTGATCCAGATAGAACAGGGCCTTTTTCACACCCAGCTTCTCAAACCGGGCGATCAGCAGTTCCACCGCCTGTATGGTCTTATCCACGATACGGTAGCTGCCACGCAGTCCTGCAAGATCACGGATGGTCCCATCCATCCCCTCCAGCAGCAGGGAGCCGGATAGGGCAACCTCCAGGGTGATGATCGTATTAAACCCGTCCAACACCAGATAGTCTGGTGCCTGGATCAGTTCCTTCCGTTTCCTGCGCTGCACAGCGCTGGCCGTTGATACGATGCGGGCCAGTGCCATCCGTTGCCGCTCGGAGAGAAGATGGTGGTTGCCTACAAAGGTAGAGGCGGATTTTGTGTCATATCCACGGTCCATCAGGAATACCAGCTCCTGGGCGGCGGCATTCAATTGTTCGGCGGCCTTTGCTCCAAACTCAATGCTATCCTGCGGGACATAGCCGCGTCTGACGATTTCCATAGCGCCCTCACTCGTCCCATAGATTGGCGTTTATACGCTGCTCAAATTCCTGAATCTCCTCCTTTGTTGCCTCGCGGATACTCTCTTTTCCGCAGTCTGAGCACTGTTTGGCAGGGGCAGTCCGGGAAAACAGAAAGTGGCAGCTATCACACGCATATATCATTATTTTTTCGCCTCACTTTCGTGCCCATTCAGTTTAGCACGGAACGGGGCATTTTTCAATTCAAAACAAGAAGGAGGCCAGCCAGGTGAAACGCTTGCTGAAGTACCAGTGGGTCAAGCTCCCCCGCAGTCAGATGCCAGCAGGCAAGGGCGTCATGGGCGCCT
>CAJUQM010000122.1 GCA_910588005.1 uncultured Oscillibacter sp. | reverse complement strand
TGCATTTGTCCGGCATGTGTTTCACCTCCTGTTATCATGTGTCTTAGGATACCGCAGGCCCGGCGATGAATTTGTTGGCGGAATGGGTGGATGTGTTGCTATTTCCGTAGAACACACTGCCAACAACGTCATACATGCCGATTGCGCCGGACGGGTCAATACAGGGGACGAACTCCAGAACAAGATTACCGTCAGCGTCCCACATTTTCAGGGAATAGACCTTTGTCTGTTTTGCCCTGTACCCTCCACCTTCATCGCCATCCTGTCCATACAGTCTATTTTTGTTACTACGCCATGCCGTGCCAGGGGACTTTGATGTAACCACCCCATTGGCGGTCATGGTCTTGGCGGCGCTATCAAAAACAATTTCATAGATCGTGTTAGCGGAGTAGGCAATCAGGCTATTCTTTGCTGTTCCAGAAAGCTGACAAACCTTGCCTTGATAGAGCCCAATTCCGTAATAATAAAGGCTAGACGAATAGGTGCGGTACCCATACAGGCCACGGACAATACTGTCGTTTGCCGGCGAACTCTGTTCGCTAGAGAATGTGATTGCAAACTTGGTAGCCACGGTTTTTGCCGGCATTTGGATATATGGCAAAAGACTTGGTGTGCTGCCTGTACCGTTCTGCACATATTCCACTTCCGTATAACCCGCGGGCAGCCGCCCGGCTGGTGCGGACCCGGACGCCTCAAGCACCTTCCTGGCCGCACCGCCCCCGTCCCCCGCATACAATGTCTTGACTTCTCTGGCGACGCCGCTCGCATCTCCGACGTACAGCTTTTTCACCTGCCGGGCAATCCCTCCGGCATCGCCCACGTACAATTTCACCGCCATGCCTACACCTCGTACACGCCGTACAACGTCCCCGCAGCCAGCGGCGAAGACCCGGCGGTCAGATCAGCTGTCCCGCAGGTAATGAGCGTGATGTCGCTGCTCAGGGCCTGCCCGTTGACCTTCCTGGAGGTAGGTACCGCCCCCACCTGGTCTGCGGTGTAGTCCCCGGACTGCGGCGTGACTGCGCCAGTGCGGCCCTTGAAGGAGGTAACGCCGCCTGTACCGGGCTCCGTTGTCCCGCCGGATGACGGCGCGTCAACCCATTCCGTATCGTAGTCGCCGCTGGACCGCTTCGCCAGCAGTTGCCCCGCAGCGCCGCCGGTGGGCACGCCGGGACCGGCAGCTCCCGCCGGACCGGTAACGCCGAGCTCCATTTCCGCCAGCACCCGCTCCAGGCTCTTCCCATCTCTCTGTCGGAACACGCCCTCCGTGACGGTCAGCGGGAAGACCGGCTTCGCGTCGCGGTTCTCCAGCTGCTCCAGACGTCCGCCGGGAGGAAACTGGATTGGCAATGGATTTACATGCAGTGTTATAGTGTTTGGTGCATATGCAGTGTTCGTGGGATTATTGGGGTCGCCCGTTCCTGTAAACGCCAAAAACCTGATATCTCCGCCGGCTGTGATATCGATCCCAAAACTTACTTCAAACAATCGAACGTCAGGGTAAACTACTATGCCTATATCAGGGACATCCGCGCTGGAAAAGAAATAGGTAGAATCGTTATATTTTCCCATCAGGGCACAAAAATCCGCGCCGCTGTCTGCCGGGACGTCTATCCGGAAGCGCACCACCTCACCAATATCTACTGTTGTTCTTTTATCGTAAACCAGTTCACCGCCGGCATCGCTGCCGATTCCCATATACTCAAAACCAGAGGGCTTTAAAAGCGTTGGAACGCCCGGTTGAACCGGCGGGTCTACAATAAAGTACAGATCAAACCACGCTGCTTCGCTGGTTTCCGTGGGCATATTTTGCGGCCCCTTTTCCGCACGAATTGATACTCTGGTGTCATATCCTGCCGGAGTAAGGTCCCCACCGCTTTCGAGCGTAAGGCGGCAAGATGTTGCGCTTTTGTTGACGTAAAAACTTCTAAAGGCATTTGGATACGCAAACATGATATGGTAGTGGTCAAAATCTCCGCTGGAAGCTGTCCAGGTACACGTTATTTCTTCGCCTGCATGTACCTCCGTTTTTCCGCACGTGAAATTACCAGGAGCTGTGATCGCCATACTCCGCCTCCTCACTCATATGTCTTCAAAATCAACCCATACAGCGTATCATCCACCCGTTCACTGACCGGTATGGACTCCTCCATCTCGACGAACCCACCGCCAACACCGTCAGCCAGGGTCTCATTGATCTGGTTCACGCTCCTCTGGGCCCTATTGACCATCTCCATCAGGTAG
>CAJUQM010000121.1 GCA_910588005.1 uncultured Oscillibacter sp. | reverse complement strand
ATGGAAGGCTCGTCCAGCACATAGAGCACCCCGGTGGTGCGGTTGCGCACCGCCCGGGCCAGCTGCATCCGCTGCCGTTCCCCGGTGGAGAGCGTGGAGGCGGCGCGGTCCAAAGACAGGTAGCCCAGCCCCAGGTCCATCAGCCGTTTGGCCACAGTCTGGAAGGATCGGCAGATGCTCTCCGCCATGGGGCGCATCTCCTCCGGCAGGGAGGCGGGCACCCCGGCCACCCACTCCATCAGCATGGAGAGGGGCATCTGACAGGCCTGGTCCAGGGAGATGCCCCGGAGCCTCGGCGCCCTCGCGGCCGCCGACAGCCGGGTGCCGCCGCAGTCGGAGCAGACACCCTGCTTCAAAAACTTCTCCACCCGCTTCATACCCTTCTCGTCCTTCACCTTGGACAGGGCGTTTTCCACCGTGTAGGTGGCATTGAAGTAGGTGAAATCCATATCCCCCGCCGCGCCGCTGGTCTTGTTCTGATAGATGATGTTCTTCTTGACGGCGGGGCCGTGGAAGACGATCTCCCGCTCCTCCGCCGTCAGTTCCCGGAAGGGCACGTCAGTCCGCACCCCCATCTCCCGGGCGATGTCCTTCATCAGCGACCACATCAGGGTCTGCCACGGGGCCACCGCTCCCTGGTCGATGGACAGGGACTCGTCGGGCACTAAAGTGGATTCGTCCACGGTACGCACGATTCCGGTGCCGCCGCAGGTGGGGCAGGCCCCCTGGCTGTTGAAAGCCAGCTCCTCCGCCCCCGGGGCCCGGACCGATCCACCGCACTCTGGGCAGAAAAGCGGCTGTTCCGCCGCCACAGCCAGGGTGGGCGGCAGATAGTGCCCGTTGGGACAGCGGTGGCTGGCCAGCCGGGAGAACATCAGCCGCAGGCTGTTCAAAAGCTCCGTCCCCGTGCCGAAGGTGGAGCGGATTCCGGGGACGCCGGGCCGCTGGTGGAGGGCCAGGGCGGCGGGGACATAGAGCACCTCGTCTACCTGGGCCTTGGCGGCCTGGGTCATCCGCCTTCTCGTGTAGGTGGACAGGGCCTCCAGATAGCGCCGGGACCCCTCGGCGTACAGGACGCCCAGGGCCAGGGAAGACTTCCCAGAACCGGATACCCCGGCAATGGCGACAATCTGATTGAGGGGAACATCCACGTCGATATTTTTCAGATTGTGGACCCGCGCCCCGCGTACTTTTATCGTTTCTGGCATTGCTGTTTCCTCCTGGGATTCATGCTGGGTTTATCCTACCCCACAATCTTAAAAAAAGCAACTAAGACCCAATCATAATTCCCTTATCAAACACTCCCTCGTATATCTACAGGCAAAGAGCCGGCAACCCGCCTATACTGGCCGTCGGCTTTTCTGCAAGCAAACAGGGTATATTCGATTTTGGTTTAATTTGATATGGCTGCAATCAGGTTTGAAATACGCTCTGTACAGTCCGCCTCCCGCGTTTCCCGCTTTCGCCAGTGATCGGATAGGGGAAAATACACCTTATCTGAAACAGAACCGCCCATATCCCATCTTCCATTCGTCTTTTTGTTTTTATCCAGCCAATCAAGTACAAATCGCAGCTTATATTTTGCCTGGGAGAATGCTGACAGGAGTTCTATGGCGGCAAGGTAATGGCTGGCCTGTTTACTCTCGAACACCGGAGGCAGCAACTTCAGCTTGCTGTCGTATGTGTAATAGATTCCAGATTCATGATCAATCACATGATCCAAGAAAGCGCTTTCTGTTTTCGGATCCAGACAACCGCTCATAAGCGATATGACATAAAATTGGACGAAGTCTATTAACCTGCCTCCGCGAGGTTTCTTCCCAAAAATATCTTGATATGCCAACACATATTTATCATGATTATATTCTCCGGTTTCAAACGCAGCTGTAAGTATCGTGCTCCACTGTCTGGCAACTTCATTGGCTGCCAAATTATTGTGTGTGAACCGGCGAATCCATGCGGCAAGCATAAGGGCTGTGAAAACGTCCCAGTCATTCCCCTTCTCGGTTCGGTCTGGAATTGCCTTGTGTCCAGTCAAGCAGTCGTCCATGTAGGCTACCGCCCTGCTGATACATTCATCCTCTATGGAATACCCCAGCCGCTCCAGTCTCCGCAGTGCCTGCTCTGTCGTGAGCGGTGCTCCATAGAATTTGGACAGTGAATGGAAGCACCCCCACTTTCCGTCGTCCTCCTGCAGCGCGATAATTTGCTTTGCCCATTTGGTATCCTTGTGCATCTGCTGTTCCTCCACATATAG
>CAJUQM010000120.1 GCA_910588005.1 uncultured Oscillibacter sp. | reverse complement strand
CCTTCTCCTCCAACAGATGCCGAAAGTGCAGCAGGGTCGTGGCGTCCGGAACATCGTTGGATAGAGGGAGACGACCAGCGATACCCATTCTTCCCATTCGGGGGATTAAATCAGCGTTTCCTCAAATCATCCAAAAAAGTACAGAAAGCAAGAACAAGGCCACGGAAATTCAATGAATTTCCGTGGCTTTGGTACGCCCTGAGGGATTCGCCCCCCCCCGGTCTTCTGGTCCGCAGCTTGTCTGAGGGGCCACAACAAACGCTTTCCGCTTCATTTGATGCTGTTTGTCCAGAATATAAATGGCCTTTCATGCTGCCCATTTCACTGATGCCACAGAGAAATTTCCCGTTCTGGGTCAGTTCCTGGGTCAATGCCGCAAACCGGCCGCATCACCCCTCAAGCCACAATCCGTCCGTCCTCAATCCGCACAATGCGGTCTGCCATCTGCGCAATTTCCGGATTGTGAGTGATCATCACAATGGTCTGGTGAAACTCCCGGCTGCTCATCTGCAGCAGCCCCATCACATCATCGCTGGTCCTGGAATCCAGATTCCCCGTGGGCTCATCCGCCAGAATGATGGCGGGCTTGGATGCCAGCGCCCGGGCGATCGCCACCCGCTGCTGCTGGCCGCCGGAGAGATGTCCCGGCAGGCTGTCCAGCTTTTCCTCCAGCCCCAGCAGCTCCGCCACTTTCATAATAAAGGGCCGGTCCGGTTTCTGCCTGTCCAGGGAGAGGGGGAATACGATGTTCTCCCACACCGTCAGCACCGGGATTAAATTATAGTTTTGAAAGACAAAGCCGATCTGCTTGCGGCGGAAGATGGTGGCCTGTTCCCGGTCCAGCCGCGCCAGCTCCGTGCCGCCGATTTGGACGCTTCCCTCCGTGGGGGTGTCCAGCCCGCCCAACATATTCAGCAAAGTGGATTTTCCGCTGCCGGAGGTGCCGATGATGGCGGTGAACTTCCCCCGTTCGATCTCCAGATCCACGCCGTCCAGGGCGCGGACCTGGGTGTCGCCGGCGCCGTAATACTTTTTAAGGCCAACGGCCTTTAAGATGCTCTCCATAACGTGTCTCCTTTCAGGTCACTCCGCGGCGCGGAGCTGTTCCACAATGCTGCCCTTGTGGAAATAACGCAGGGCCAGCACCGGGACAACGGCGGACACCGCCAGCAGCACGCCGCAGGCCGCCAGGGCGGGGGCCAGGGTGAAGCGGAAGGTAAACTGCCACATGGAGTCCACCATGCTTTTTACCAGCGTCAGATCCAGCGCCGCCGCCAGGACCAGCCCCAGCAGGCAGGCCCCCGCCGCATAATAAACGCCCTCCCACACCATCATGCCCGTCAGCTGCCGCCGGGTCATACCCACACTCTCCATGGCGGCAAACTCGCGGCGGCGGGTGAGAACCGTGGTGATGAGTGTATTCGTCAGGTTCAGGATTCCGGCGAGGCCGAAGATCAGCCCCACGAATCCGCCCACAAGGCGGATCATCCGCTGGGTTGCCTCAGAACTCTCCCGGGCGGCCTGGGCGGAGAGGTAGCTCATGCCGGGATCGGCCGTCTCCATGTAGTCCTCCAGAAACGCCGTCATCTCCGCCTCGTATCCGTCCTCCACATTAAAGGAGTATTTGTAGACCGCCGGGGCGTCGTACAGCGCTCTGTAGACGCCGGCGGGGAGGTACAGGATCAGACCGTCTCCGCCGATGTCATAGGGACCGCCGTCTGTATACCCAATCCCCACATCGTCTGTGGTGAGGGCTGCCTTTGCCAGCACGGGCAGCTCCATCACCGCCGCGCCGTTTTTATAGACGGTGACGCGTTGGCCCACATCCGCCAGGTCCAGCTCCGGCACCAGGGACATGTCCCCGCGGTTCACATGCACGCCAACCAGGACGCCCTCGCCGGCCGACATTTTTTGAAAGAGGGCATGGGCGTCGGTCTCTCCCTCCCGCAGATCCATCCGGGCCAGAGCGGTTTCCTCCATCCCATAGACATTGCAGAGCATGCGCCCGTCGTCTCCCAAGCCAAAGCTCCTGTACTGGTCGATCCCGAAGGTGAGGCCGCTGTGTGGATTCTCAAAAGTCTCTCCCGTCATGGGATGGCCGAAATCATAGGTGACGTTGGTGTCCTCCGCCGTGTTTTTATAGATCGCCGAGCCGCCGGTGACGCCGGGGCGGGCGGCAATGTCCGCGATGGTCTCCGCCCGCAGCGCGTCGGAGCGCCGCATAAACCCTTTGGTGTTGCTGGCGCTGACCACATTCACCA
>CAJUQM010000119.1 GCA_910588005.1 uncultured Oscillibacter sp. | reverse complement strand
CGAACCATCACTTGAAGGACCCCGGCCTGTCGCTGAAAGCAAAGGGGCTGCTGGCAATCATGCTGTCCCTCCCGGACGACTGGAATTATTCCACGCGGGGCCTCGCCGCTATCTGCAAGGAGGGCGTGGAGGCCATCGGGAACACCTTGAAGGAGCTGGAGCGGGCGGGCTATGTGGTCCGCCGCCAGCTGCGGGGCGAACATGGGCGCGTGGGCAGCGTGGAGTACACCATCTACGAAAAGCCCCAAACGCCGCCACCGTTCACGGGTCCGCCGGATACGGCTTCACCGTGTACGGGTTTCCCGGATACGGTAAAGCCGGACGCGGTTTCCCCGGATGCGGATGTGCCGGATACGGAAAACCCGGCGCAATTAAATACTAAGAAAACTAATCCCCGTAAAAAACAAAATACTCATCAAGCAAATACTCATTCATTCCGTCCCCAGCCCCCTCCGGGGCCTGTGTCCGCGCCTGCGGCGGAAGGAATGACGGAAGTGTATGAGAAGCGGGATGAGATTCGGGATCAGATTGAATATGACCTGATTGCCGACAGCGCCAACCGGGAGCAGCTCAATGAGCTGGTGGAGATCATGCTGGAGGTCGCTCTGAGCAGAGCGCCCACCATGAAGATCGGGCGGGATGCGGAGTATCCCACCGCCTTTGTTCAACAGCGGTTTGAGCTTATCAACAGCAGCCACATTGAGAAGGTTCTGGACGGCATCCGGGAGAACACCGCCCGCGTCTGGAACACCAGGGCCTACTTACTGGCGGCGCTGTTCAACGCGCCCGCTACCACGGACAACCACTACACGATGCTGGTCAACCACGACCTCTACGGCGGCATATAGCCGTCTTTTTCTTTACCCGGACACGGGAGAAAGGAGTTTTCCATGAAGCGACCCCTTGCTTACATCACCGCCGCCTGGAGCGGCAACGAGTACGAAAACGCTGAGACCGCCGCCCGGTACTGCCGTCAGGTGTACGAGGCTGGCTATTCCCCCATCTGCCCCGTCCTGCTCACCGCCCGTTTCCTCCAGGATGCGGTCCCCCAGGAGCATAAGGACGGCATCGACATGGCGCGGGACTACCTCCGGCGCTCCCGCGTCCTGGTGGTCTGCGGGCGGACCGTGGACGAGACGGTGAAAAACGACATCGCCACCGCCCAGCGCCTGCGGATCACCGCCACCACCCTGGACGGCATCCTCGCCGTCAAGATCCAGGGGAGGTGACGGCCCATGCAGGAGGAAGTGGAGAACAGAACGCTGACGCTGATGGTCAACGGCAGCAAGTTCACCGGGCGGATGTTCAAAGCGGCCATCGCCAAGTACATGGCCCACCGGAAGGAGGTCAAGCACCAGAAGCAGCAGAAGCGGGACACCCCTGTGGTTCCTCACGGCAGGCAGACAGTGAAGCAGCTGATTGGGCAGAATCAGGGCGTGTCCAACATTGAGCTGACGGACCCCTCCATCCGGCAGTTTGACCGTATCGCCCGGAAATATGGCGTAGACTACGCCATCAAGCGGGACCGGAGCAGCAATCCGCCCAAGTTTCTGATTTTCTTCAAGAGCCGGGACGCGGACGCGCTGACCTCCGCGTTCAATGAGTACGTTGGAAAGAAGGTCAAAAAGGCTTCCCGGCCCTCGGTGCTGCAACGGCTGGCCCACTTTAAGGAGCTGGTGAAGAATACCGTTGTCAACCGGGAGAAGCGAAGGGAGCTGGAGAGATGAAGCAGATCAATGTGAAAAAGCTGGTCCTGCTGAATCTGCCCTATGTGTTCCTCGGCCTGTATGCCTCCAAGCTGGGGCAGGCGTGGCGGCTGGCGGCGGGGGCGGATGCTTCTGAAAAGCTGCTGCACATCATGGACGGCTTTTCCGCCGCGTTCCAGTCCGCCCTGCCCAGCTTCCACCCCGCCGATCTGGTGGTGGGGCTGCTGTGCGGCGCGGCCCTCCGGCTGGCGGTCTACATGAAGGGCAAGAACGCCAAGAAATACCGCCACGGGGCCGAGTACGGGACCGCCCGTTGGGGCAGCTCCCAAGATATTGCCCCTTATATCGCGCCCAAGTTTGAGGACAACATTATCCTGACGCAGACGGAACGGCTCACTATGAACAGCCGTCCCAAGGACCCCAAGACCGCCCGGAACAAAAATGTGCTGGTCATCGGCGGCTCCGGCAGCGGCAAGACCCGCTTTTTTCTGAAGCCGAACCTGATGCAATGCACCTCCCAAAATTATCCAGTTTCGTATGTTGTAACCGACCCAAAAGGGTCACTATAATAAGGATAGAAAGGTCGTGAACATACAAAACAGGAGGTTACACGCATGAGAAAACAGGAGCAAAAGGGCAAAATCACCGCATTGTACGAGAGGCTATCCCACGACGATGGGCGGTCTGACGAGAGCGTGTCCGTTGAAAATCAAAAGCG
>CAJUQM010000118.1 GCA_910588005.1 uncultured Oscillibacter sp. | reverse complement strand
AGCGCCAGTCGGAGGAGCCGTCCATGCCGGCGGAGGTGAAGGCGGAGAAGCCCAGTTCGCCGGAGCGGGCGGTGATGTCCTCGGCCACCTTCTTCAGATCCGCGAAGGACTTGATGTCGTCCAGGGTGTAGCCCGCGTCGCCCAGCAGCTTGGTGTTGACGATGATGCCGTAGGTCTCGATGACGTAGGCGATGCCGGACATGGCGCTGCCGTCCATCAGGGCAAAGTCCTGGCTGGAGAGTTCGCCGGCCAGAGCGGAGCCGGACATATCATAGCAGTAATCCTTCCAGTTGGCAAGGCCCACAGGACCGTTGACCTGGAACAGAGTGGGCGCCTCGGTCTTGGCCATCTCGCTCATAAGGGTGGCCTCATACTGGCCGGAGGCGGCGGTCTGGACCTTTACCTCCACACCGGTCTCCTGGGTGTAGAGCTTGGCCAGCTCCTGCCAATCGCCGTCCTGCTCGGGCTTGAAGTTCAGGTAGTACACGGAACCGGAGGCGGCGGGGGTGCCGGCGTCGCCTCCGCCGCTGTTGTTCCCGCTGCTGGCGGGCGGATTGCTGCCGCCGCCGCAGGCGGCCAGGGACAGCGCCATGACGCCGCACAGGGCCAGGGTCAAGAGTCTCTTCTTCATTTCATATTCCTCCTGTTTAATATAGTGAACCAGGATACAGTTTGGAAACGTTACTGGTAACGTTTCCAAACCTTGCTGTTATCATAATACAGCAAGGGACCGCCGGATGCAAGGAAAAATTGTGCGATTTCTCCAAATTCGGAAAATTGGGAAAAAGCGGCTCACCTGTTTTGTACATTTTACCTAGTCTTACGTAATGCACAGACCGGACACCGGACAGCGGGAAAATGTCCGTAAGCGGCCCGCCTCCCCCCTGCACAAGCCGCAGCCGGTTTGCCGCGGTGTAAGAGGCATTGGCCTTTCCTCTGCCGGCGCCGTCTGCTTGCGGCGCCTCCTTTATTCCGGCACAGAACGCCAGGCCGGCCTGTGGCGGCGCAGGCCGCCGGCCCCCGCCCGGAATGCGGCGGATGGGGGCATGGGGCGCATTGCCCGGAACTCCCCTGCCCTGTCTCTCCGATTTTGTCCAAAAACACAGTTTTTGTTTCATTTGAAAAAACAGGATAAAATGAGGTTGCCAGTCCAGAAAATTTGGGTTAAAATCAGACGGAACATAGGCGAACGGAAGAGAAAGGCGGGATATCACTGATGAAGGCAACCTTGATTCTAGCAAACGGCAGCGTCTTCCACGGACAGAGCACCGGCTCTCCGGCAGATTGTGTGTGCGAGATGGTGTTCAACACCTCCATGACGGGTTACCAGGAGATTTTGACCGATCCGTCCTACGCGGGGCAGGGCATTGTGATGAGCTATCCCCTCATCGGCAATTACGGTGTCAACCACGAGGACAACGAGTCCCAGCAGCCCTGGGCCTCGGCGTTGATCGTCCGGCACCTGGCGCCCCGGGGCAGCAATTTCCGCTGTGAGGGAGATCTGGACTCCTATTTAAAAGAATATAATATCACCGGGATCGAGGGCGTGGACACCCGCGCACTGACCCGCATACTCCGCAGTGAGGGGACCATGAACGGCATGATCACCTGTGCGGAGCATTTTCATATGGAGGACTGTCTGGCCCGGATCCGGTCTTATCGGGTGGAGGGCACCGTGGAACGGGTTACCCGCACCGTTCCCCAGGTGTATCCCGCCGTTGGGGTGCAGCGGGTGCGGGTAGCGCTGATGGACTACGGCGTCAAGCAGAATATGATCCGCTGCCTCCAGGACAGGGGCTGCCAGGTGACCGTCTATCCCGCCCACACTCCCGCCCGCGCCATTCTGGAGGGCGGTTTTGACGGGGTGATGCTCTCCAACGGTCCCGGGGACCCGGCGGACAACGCGGAGATCATCCGGGAGGTCCGCGCCCTGTATGACAGCGATCTCCCCCTCTTCGCCGTGTGCCTGGGGCACCAGCTTCTGGCCCTGGCCACCGGAGCCGATACCCGGAAGATGACCTTTGGCCACCGGGGCGGCAACCACCCTGTCCGGGACGTGGCCTCCGGCCGGGCCTTTATCACCAGCCAAAACCACGGCTATGTGGTCACGCGAAACAGCGTGGACCCGGCAATCGCGGAGATCTCCCACGTCAATGTCAACGAGGGCAGCGTGGAGGGCCTGCGGTACAGGCGGCCGGACTGCTTTACCGTCCAGTTCCACCCCGAGGCCGCCCCCGGCCCCGGGGATACGGAATCCCTGTTTGACCGCTTTGTGGATATGATGGCCCATCCCACGGGCCGGAGAAAGGAGGGCGCGCGGTAATGCCGAAAAATCCGACCATTCAAAAGGTACTGGTACTGGGTTCCGGTCCCATCGTCATCGGCCAGGCTGCGGAGTTTGACTACGCCGGCACCCAGGCCTGCCGCGCCCTGAAAGAGGAGGGCGTGGAGGTGGTGCTGGTCAACTCCAACCCCGCCACCATCATGACCGACAAGGACAT
>CAJUQM010000117.1 GCA_910588005.1 uncultured Oscillibacter sp. | reverse complement strand
TTGCCAAGTAGCGAAAAATAAATTCTAATCCCTTAGATTGTACCAATTCAAAGGAAAAACATATAAGAATGCTGGTGGAGGACTTTTCTTGGACTACCCTTTGGGGGATTATCTATGATATGGTACTGTTTCGCCTGTGTCCTCTTGACTAAGGAAAGTTCCGACATCGGCAAAGGTATAACAGAATACTTGACAGGTGCCACCAATGGTAAAGGAATTGGTAGCTGGGGAATAGAATGTGTTCACTATGCTCTCCACATCCCACGCCAATTCTCCAGTATCGTTTACTGCCAAATTTCCCCCCAGTGATCCTTTGACAGAATAGAATGCCTCCGGCGTACCGCCCTCCGGGTCACACAGCAACAGCACCGCCGTGTAGTTGTCCCTCACCATAGGGGTCAGTTCCTCACTGGAGATTTCCCAGATGTTGTTGTTAAACAAGTAAGCCAGGATGTCAGCAATCTCATACCGCCCGCCCTTGTCCTTCTGCTTGGGCACTGCGTAGGCGGACAGATACACCCGATCCCCAAACTCAATCATATCAGTGATGGTGTAATCACAGTCATCCCCTTCATAAGTGAAGGTGTCCATTAAACTCCCCTCCCGGTCCAGCTTCACCAGCCGGGCGGTTTCTCCATCCAGCTTGTGTCCCAGCTGTATCAGGTAGCCCTCTCCCAAGCGGACGGCATTCCAGATGCCCTTATTACCGACCTCGGTCTTGCAGAAGCTAAGCTCGGTTCCGTCTGTGTCGTACTGGCTCAGGCAGAGGTAACGGAAGTCTCCCCGGCTGACGACCGCCCATGTACCGTCCCCGTTGTCCAGCACGGCGGCGATATACTCTCGCTCAAAGCCGTGATCCAGTTGACGTTGCCAGAGGACGTTCCCACTCTCGTCCACCCGAGCCATGCTGGAATACACAGGCTGCTCACTGGACCAGGTGTCATTATGCCCCCACACCGCCGTCCCGGCGGAGGTGTGCACACCGTCCTCCACGTAGAGGTCGGGGAACTCCACCGACCAGATCGGATTGCCATCCCGGTAGCACTCCAAAACGCTCCTGTCCAGCACATCGAAGCCCAGGCTCTCGTCCAGCTTCTCCCGGACATCCATGCGGTAGCTAAACCCGGTTTCCGACCGGGTGTTGCGCCACACGTTCCGATCCCACAGCGCCGCCAACTCCTCCGGGGTAGGCTCCCGCTGGGAGATTTCCAGCCCAGGTACTGCCCGTTCAATGACCTCCGCCGTTTTGTCATAGGTGAAATACTGGCTGGTAATATCCCGGTAAACAGCTTTCACGTCTGACCGGCTCAGCCCCTCGGTGGACAGACCGTTCTCCTCGAAAAAGTCTACCGCCGCGTTGTACTCTTTGGCTTCAGCAACGAGGATACCCCCCGTCAGACTTACAATTAGAACCAAACAGGCGGCCACCGCCGGCCACTTTCGGTAGGCCAATGGCCTGCGGAGGGCTGTGGGAACCTCACTGCGTTCCAGAATATCGTCATCCACTCCGTCAAATGCCCTGAATAAATCGTTTTTGTTCATCGGTATCCCTCCTTCAAAAGATGCGCCTTCAGCTTTTTCCGCGTCCGGCTCAGCATCACCGTCACATGATTTTCTGTCAGACCGTACCGCCGCGCAATATCCGCTATAGATTCGGCAAAGAAGTACCGGCGTACCAGCACATTTCCCTCCCGCTCCGGCAGTGAGCGCACAAAACGCCGGATACACTGCCGCAGTTCTTTGGCCTCGTATGCTGTCTCTGTGTCTGCGCCGCCATTAAAACATTCCACCAGTTCGTCCAGGACAAGGGTGATCTCGCCGCCGCCCCGTTTTTCTGCATTTCGCACATTGAAGCGGTCTAAGGAAAGATTGCGGGTAATTTTCGCCAAAAACAGCCGAAGCACATTGGGCTTCTGCGGAGGCATCGCATTCCATGCATGGAGCCAAGTATCATTGACACACTCCTCGGAATCTTCGTGGTTGTGCAGAATGTTTTCGGCAATTGCATAGCAGTATGCGCCATACTTGTCGGCGGTTTTTGATATAGCGTCTGTATTCTTTTTCCAGTATAATTCAATGATTTGACTATCCTCCAACGCAATGCCTCCTCTCTGCAACTTGAAGGTCCCTTCACCCTATAAGACGGGAAAAACTCTAAAACCTTACAAGGTTTTTCAAAAGATTTCAGTTCTCCAAAAGATATTCAATTTGACCTCTATTGTACCAGTCACAGGCAATAAGGACAAGTTCATACTGCCATTAAGTATTGGCCAGTACAAAGACGGCGAGGAACATTCCCCGCCGTCCTTGTAATTATGTTTTTGATATTATCGGTAGCCGCTACCGATAATCCGATAGCGGGTTCGTAGTCGTTTATTGTCATGTTCTCCGCTTTGTAACAGCTTTGTCGGAGGCAACAAGGATGCTATGTCCTGCGTGTGATGTCATTCTTTATGAGAGGGTGGCATTGATGATGTTGCGGAACGGTGTAATGTCCATTTGTGCGTTGTCTATGGAGT
>CAJUQM010000116.1 GCA_910588005.1 uncultured Oscillibacter sp. | reverse complement strand
AACGCTAGCCTGTCACGCTAGAGGTCGACGGTTCGAGTCCGTTCCGGGTCGCCATTCCCCACGGGATATTGATGATCCCGTGGGTCCCCTTGGGGAATGTGATTTTTTCGCTTTTCTTCGAGGGCGGAAAGGGATTTGCCCAGATAGCTCAGTTGGTAGAGCAGTGGACTGAAAATCCACGTGTCGCTGGTTCGATTCCGGCTCTGGGCACCATTTGAGGGTACTGCGGTACCCCTCATGCGGGCATAGCTCATCTGGTAGAGCGCCACCTTGCCAAGGTGGAGGTAGCGAGTTCGAGCCTCGTTGCCCGCTCCAAAAGGCGATTCCCACACCCAAGTGTGGGAATCGCAATTTCAAAAATAAATGTGGACTTTTTCAGAAAAGCCGCATATAATATAGTACAGCGATGGTGACATAGCCAAGTGGTAAGGCAAGGGTCTGCAAAACCCTGATTCCCCGGTTCAAATCCGGGTGTCACCTCCAAAAGTCCTGCGGCCGCAATGGCTGCGGGACTTTTTCTCTATTGAAAAACGTGAAAAACGGAGCAGAGAACGGCCCGGAAACGGCTCTCTCTGCTCCGCTGCATCACTGTATAAACGGCATCAGCGCCGAGGCTACCAGGGCCAGCAGCAGCACCGCCACCAGCGCCAGCGCCATAACGCGCTTCATCTTTCCCTTCATTCCCTCTCCCCCTCTGTCAAAATTTTTCGGATGCTCTTCTCCGCCTTAGACCGGGGCACCATCAGCTCATGGCCGCAGCCCAGGCATTTCAGTTTAATGTCCATCCCCACCCGCAAAATCTCCCACTGCGTGCTTCCGCAGGGATGGGGCTTTTTCAGCTCTACTTTATCATGCAAACGCAAGTCCATATGGTTCCTCCGATCATGGCTTTTGCATATAGTGTTCTATATAAAACGCCGCGTTCAGCGGCAGATAGGATGCGATCAATATGCCGGAAAATAAGCTCTTTCTCCCGGAGGGCCTGCGCCCTGCCGCCCCTCCTACCCTCTCCAGCCTGCGGGAAGCGCTGGAGCACGGCGAGATCTTGGAGGCCCCTGTCCAGCGGTGCGACACCGGACACACCCTACATATCAGCCTGGGAGGAACCAGAGGCCAGATCTCCCGGCCGGAGGCCATCGCCCCCTGGGTCAACGGGTCCGGCAGGGACATCGCCGTACTGTCCCGGGTTGGAAAGCCGGTCTGCTTCAAAATTCAAAGCCTGCAGGCCGACGAAAAGGGCGCGCCGGTGGCCGTGCTCAGCCGCAAAGCCGCCCAGGAGGACGCTATGTCGTTCTTCCTGGAGAATCTGGAGCCTGGAGCGGTGCTCACCTGCCGGGTGGTCCGGCTGGAATCCTACGGGGCCTTTTTGGACATCGGCTGCGGCATCATCGCAATCTTGCCCATCGAGCTGATCTCTATCTCCCGGATCCAACACTCCGGCGTCCGGCTGCGGGAGGGGGAGAAAATCCTGGCGGCAGTGCGGTCCTTTGACCGGAAAAACCGCCGGATCACCATGACGCTTCGGGAGCTGCTGGGCACATGGATGGAAAACGCCAGCCAGTTTACCCCGGGAGAGACCGTGCAGGGAACTGTCCGCAGCGTAAAGGAATACGGCAGCTTCATTGAGCTGGCCCCCAACCTATCCGGCCTGGCGGACACCCGGGAGGAACTCGTCCCCGGGGACCGCGTGTCGGTCTACATCAAGAGTATCCGGCCTGAGCGGATGAAAACGAAGCTCCAGGTCATCGAAAAGCTGCCGCCTTTGGCAGAGCCGGAGCCTTTGCGGTACTGGATCACCGACGGACAGATCGACCGCTGGACCTATTCCCCTCCAGGGTATGAAAAGGAACCGGTGGAGACGGTGTTTTCATCTTCTGTCTCCGGGGAGTGCTGATAAGAACCGCACGCAGGCGGATCTCCCCGGCCAAAGCCCAGCGGCCGCCAGCACCTATGAATTGATTCAGCGGTCTCCCTTCAGCTTCTCCCAGTAGGCCTTGGCCGCCTGCTCCGTCTTATTGTCCCCGAATTCATAGTAGCGGACGCCTTTCAGCGCGTCGGGCAAATACTGCTGGTCCACCCAGTGGCCGGGGAAATTGTGGGGGTAGAGGTAGTGCTGCCGGTTGTCAAACCCGGTGGTGTCGGCGTGGACGTTCTGGAGCTGCCGGGGCACGTCCCCGGTACGGCCCGCCTGGACATCCGCCCTGGCCCTTCCAATCCCCTCGATCACACTGTTGGACTTCGGCGCCGTGGCCAGCAGAACGGCGGCATGGGCCAGAGGCAGCTGCGCCTCCGGCAGCCCCAGCTGCATGGCGGTGTCCACACAGGCTTTGACAATGGCGATGGCCTGGGGATAGGCCATCCCCACATCCTCGCTGGCAGAGCAGAGGAGGCGGCGGCAGGGCGTCACCAGATCCCCGGCCTCCAGAAAACGGGCCAGATAGTGGAGCGCCGCGTCCGGGTCGCTGCCCCGGAGGGATTTCATCAGGGCGGAGGCGATGTCGTACATGGCGTCGCCTCCCTTGTCATAGCGCATGGCGCTGCG
>CAJUQM010000115.1 GCA_910588005.1 uncultured Oscillibacter sp. | reverse complement strand
CGTCGCGCCTTGGGAGGTAGCACAGCCGGGACTGCCAGTCAAGGGTGCGGAGCACCGCCGCGCAGCGGCGGCTTTGCCCTTGACAGGCTGCCCCGGCTGTGCTATGGGTGGCGCGGCGACGGGGGATACATCCAGCAGAGCCTCCGTGGACGAAGCGGGGAAATGGGCGGGTCCCTTCTGGTCACGGTGTCCAGAAGATATACAAAAACACCGCTCCGTTTTGGCGGAAGCGGTGTTTTGCGTAAGGTTGACAGTCCATTAAATTGTTGTGTTTTTGTATGCTCTTGTTAAGGAAAGATATTTTTATAGAATACAAAAAAGCACCGATGTGACTGGTAGAAATCACACCGGCGCTTTTCTATTTATGGCAGCAGGGTGTTCTCCAGGTCCGCCAGCATCAAATCCAGTGAGGTGATGCCGCCCTCGGCGGCGTATTGGACAGCGGAATGGGCCAGATACACAATGTGCCCGTCTTTGTAGGCATCTGTTCCCATGACCAGCTCATTTTCCACGATCTCCTGGGCAAGCTGCGCGCCCTCTGCGGCAATGGCGGCGTCACGGTCCATGACAAAGATGCACTCCGGGTTTTTGTCCGCGATGAACTCAAAGGACGCCTCGTTTCCGTGGGTGGAGGTATCAATGCTGGCGTCCACACCCACATTCTCAAATCTAATCTCCACGCCGATGATAGAGCAGCGGCCATCATTGCCCAGGGTATTAAAGCCGCCGCCGGTACACAGGCCCACAGTGGCGTTCTTGCCCTCCGCAAAGGCTTTCAGCGTTTTGATGCGGCTGTTAAATCCGCCCATCAGTGTTGCCACTTGATTCTCCAGACCAAACACGGAAGCAATCGTGGCGGCATTTTTGCGGACCGACTCCACCACGCCAAGGCTGCTGTCGGTAGCCAGATAGACTACGGGTGCGATCTCACTGAGCGCGTCGTAGGGTTTGCTCAGAACCCACCGATGAAGATCACATCGGGTTCACAGGCCATGACCGCCTCTAAATCGGCTTCTTTGATCGTCCCCAGGTTGGAGATATTCGCATCCGTCACATAGCTCTGGAGGTAATCCAGACTGGTAGAGGCGGAGCCGACCACAGATCCCCCACACCCAGCGCGTCCAGAATATCCAGACTGGCCATATCCAGAATGGCGATGCGCTGGGGGGCATAGGGAACCTTCGGCTCCGCAGGCTCCCGGTTGCCGTTCAGGCTGGTGATGGTTTCAGGAGCGGCGGGGGTTGAGAGATGTTCAGAGGGAGCCGATCCATCGGAAACCGGAGTTGTACTGTTCTCCGGCTGGTTCGGATCAGGCGCCCCGCCGGCCTGTCCGCCGCAGGCGGCGAGACCAAGCATAAGCATGGTGGCCAGAGACAGGGACATCAATTTTTTCATAGTGTAATTCTCCTCTTCAATAAAAGTACCGAGTGGGAGCTTAATAGTAGATGGACAGCGGACGGCCTGCGATCTCCATGATCTCAAAGTCCACGCCGTACACCTGGGATAAATTTTCCTTGGTCATCACCTCCTTTACCGTGCCGAACTTGGCAATCCTGCCGTCCTTAAACGCACAGATATAATCAGAATAGAATGCCGCGTAGTTGACCTCGTGCAGCACTAAAATCACCATCTTGCCCAGCTCGTCGCAAAGGCGGCGGACGATCTTCATCATGTTGGCGGCATGGTAAATATCCAGATTGTTGGTCGGCTCATCCAATAGAACATACTCTGTGTCCTGGGCAATCACCATGGCGATATACGCCCGCTGGCGCCGGCCGCCGGAAAGCTCGCCAATAAACTGATCCTCAAAAGCCCCCAATTCCATGTAAGAGATGGCCCGTTCAATGATCTCCTGGTCCTCCGCCGTGGGCCGCCCCCGGAACAGGGGAAGCGTCCAAAAGTCACCAGCTCCCGCACAGTCAGCTTTATCTGGATGTTGTTGGCCTGCGTCAGGATTGCCAGCCGCTTGGACAGCTTCCGGCTTTTCCGTTTCACAATATCCGACCCTTTAAAGTCCACCGTTCCGCCGCCCACTGTGATAAATACGCTGACCGGAATCGTGTAGGAGTAGATGTGTTCCACAAGGAGATGGCCGCCCGCCAGCACGAACAGCGATATGACAATGATCTCTGAGTTGATATTGCTGAAGCTGGCCGCCAGGGTTGCCAGAAGATTGCCGTACTCATTGGGGTCCATCACGCGGGTGAGGGTACTCTGGATGCTGGAAAAGAAAGAGGATAAAACTGTGCCGATGAGCAGTACATAGAGTACATTGTGCTTTGTCTTTTTGAACAGGAAACTGTAAACCACCGTTGCCACCACGCCCATCAGCACCAAGTCCACTGCAAACGAGCAGTTTGCGTTTGCGGCCAGAATACTGCCGGACCCCGCCGCAAAGACAACTGTGGTGTGGATCAGCGTATAGAGAGAGTTCATACCCAGCAGGCAGGGAGTAACAATGGTATTGTTGATGACGGACTGGAACACAATGGACGCCCCGCCAATGGCAAAGGCGGTGATGAGTATAACGATCAGCTTGGGCGTGCGGATTTTCATTGCGTACTGAACCAGCTTTGCAT
>CAJUQM010000114.1 GCA_910588005.1 uncultured Oscillibacter sp. | reverse complement strand
GGCTGGCGGCAAAGCTCCGCCGGGTCAGGGTTTTCAGCATGTCTTCCATGGGAAGTTCCTCCTGAATCTCTTGCTGGCCACAGCATACCAGCCCAATGTCACAATTGCGGTACAGCAGTGTTACAGTTTTGTGCCTTTTCCGCGGACAATAAAACCAGCGCCCCGGTAAAATGCGGGACGCTGGCGGATGATGGGATTATTGTACAATGCGCCCATCCTGGAGGCGCACTACACGGTCGGCCAGCTGGGCAAGCTCCAGATTGTGGGTGATCATCACCAACGTCTGGTGAAAGACATCCACGGTCATCTTCAAAAGTCCCGCCACATTCTGGCTGGTCTTGGCGTCAAAGCTCCCCGTAGGTTCGTCGGCCAGAATGATGGAGGGCCGGGTGATCAGCGCCCGGGCAATGGCGGCGCACTGCTGGCCGCCGCCGGAGAGCATATAGGGGAGGCAGTCCAGCTTTTCCACAAGTCCCAGCAATCCGGTGAGTTCCGTGAAAAAGGCCCTGTCCGGCCTGGAGCCGTCCAGCGCCAGGGGGAGCAGGATATTTTCCCGGACGGTCAGCTCCGGCACCAGGCGGCAGTCCTGAAAGACAAAGCCCACCCTCCGGCGGCGAAAGACCGTCAGCTCCTCCTCCCGCAGCGTCCCCAGGTCCACACCGTCCACGGTGACGGTTCCCTCTGTGGGCTGGTACAATCCGCCGATCAGATTCAAAAGTGTGGTCTTTCCGCTGCCGGAGGCCCCGATGACGGCGGTAAGCTTTCCTTTTTCAATGGAGAGGTCAATCCCGTCCACGGCCTTCACCTGCAGGGGACCCGTGCCAAAGTGTTTTTTTAGATTTTGAACGGTGACAATGTCCATAAAGCGCCTCGTTTATCGCAGTAAAAACACGGAAAAGGCGGAACCCTTTCCCACCTCGGATTTCAGGGTCATATAGCCCCGCTGGCGGGTGATGATCCCCCGGGCCAGATACAGTCCCAGCCCCACGCCCTCTGCGGCGGCAGAGGACTGCGCCCGGTAAAAGCGCTTGAATACGTCGTTGTAGTGCTGGGAGGGAATCCCGATCCCGGTGTCCGTGATATCGATCCGGGTGTAGAACTGCCAGGGGCGGACGCTGACATGGACGCTTCCCCCCTCCGGTGTGTATTTGACCGCGTTGTCCAGGAGGTTTCCCAGGGCCTCCGCCGTCCACTTGGGGTCGTGCCAGAGGGTCTCCCGGCTGTCACAGTCTACGTCAATGCGAATATGCTTCCGGTCCGCCGCGGCCAGGATGCCGCCCACCGCCTGGGCGATGGTGTCGTACAGGCTGGCATTCTCCATGTGCAGGGCGAACGTCCCGGTCTCCAGGCGGGACATTTTGATAAGGGACTGCATGAGAAAGTCCAGCTTATGGACCTGTGCCGCCAGGGTGGAGAGAAATTCCGCCCGCTTTTCCTCCGGCAGCTCCTGCTGGCGCAGGATGTCTGTGAACATCCGGATATTGGCCATGGGAGTTTTCACCTGGTGGGAGATGTCGCTGACCAGCTCCTGGATGGTCTGTTTGTCCGCCTTGCTCTGCCGCCGGCCCGCCTGAGTCCGGTCGTGGTATTGCAGGAGCTTTCCCTGTACCTTTGAGAGCTGGGAGTCCTCATAGGGGCGGTAGTTCTCCGGTTCCCGGCTGTTCATCAGGGCATCCAGCGTCTCACAGATGCTGTTGGCAAACTCGGATTCCCGCCGCTCCTGGCTGCGTTTCCACAAAAGGGTCAGAAGCAGAAGCGCCAGCCCCAGAACCGTGGCCACGGGACGGAACACCGCAGCCGGAAGCTCCAGCAGGCCAGACAAAATTAGGAGCGCCGCCGCCAGGGCCAGGAGGGGCGGGATCCATACCGTGCGGTCTCTCCTCATACCTGTGCCCCCGTCCAGACGTAGCCCATGCCCCGGACGGTTTGGATGTAGGTGTGTCCGGCGTCCTCGATTTTGGCGCGCAGGCGGTTCATGGTCACGGTGAGGGTGTGATCGTCGATAAAATTGCCGCCGCTGTCCCACAGCTTTTCCAGCAGGAGCCGCCGCGTCATCACCGCCCCGGCATTGGCGGTCAGGAGCCGCAGGAGCTTGTACTCGTTTGGCGTGATGGACAGCCGTTCTCCATTCCGCGCGGCGGTCAGGGCCTGGAAATCCAGACGCAGGAATCCGTCGTCAAAACAGTCGGAGCCGGCGGTCCCCCGGCGCAGGACCGCTTCCACCCGGCGCTTGAGGACCTGGATACGGAAGGGCTTGGTGATGTAGTCGTCCGCGCCCAGGTCGAAGCCGTTCAGCTCGTCCCGCTCCAGGTCGTTGGCCGTCAGGAAAATGACCGGCCGCTCCGGGGCGGAGGATTTGCACTCCCGGCAGATGTCAAAGCCGTTTCCATCCGGAAGGTTTACGTCCAGGATGACCAAGTCAAATTGGCCGGTTTTCAAGAGCTGGCGGGCCTTTTGACAGGTATAGGCCGCGGCGGTGAGATGCCCGGCCTCGTCCAACGCGAAGCACAGCCCCGCGCTTAGGGCCAGGTCGTCTTCCACAACCAGAATTTTTGCCATGGAGCCTCTCCTCCAGTATAGTGGTGTTATGGGGATTATACCGTAAGGGCGGAGATTTGGCAAATGTCTTT
>CAJUQM010000113.1 GCA_910588005.1 uncultured Oscillibacter sp. | reverse complement strand
TGCGGCCCATGGCCGGGGAGGTGAGGATATTGCTTGTTCCTATCAGCGAGATCACGGTTAATCCCGGACGGCGGGAGGCCGCGCCGGGAGACGTGAAGGAGCTGGCTGACAGCATTTTAGAGGTGGGGCTGATTAACCCCATCATGGTAGATCAGGCCCATACCCTGATTGCCGGACTGCATCGGCTGGAAGCTATGAAGCTGCTGGGCCGGACGGAGATCGAGTGTACCGTCAGCGATTTGGACGGCCTGCAAGTGGAACTGGCGGAGATAGACGAGAATTTTGTCCGCAAGGATTTATCTGACGATGAATTTCGGGAGCTGCTTCTGCGGCGGAAGGAAATATACGAAAGCCTGCACCCGGAAACAAAGGCAACCTATGATGGCGGCGTTTTCCGTGGCAATCAGCATCAGAATGTGGTGGGCGAAAATTTTTCGGCCACCACAAAATCATTTGTCCAGGATACGGCAGATAAACTTGGTGTCAGCCCACGGACGGTAGAACTCCAAATTCAGACCGCAAAAAATTTGACACCAGAGGCAAAGAAGATCATCAAAGGCGCCAAGGTTACAAAATCGGATGCGCTGAAACTGTCCCGGCTGGCCCCGGAGCGGCAGACAGAAGCGGCCAGCCGGTTAGTATCGGGCGATATTCGCTCCATAGACGAGTACCAGCCGCCACCGGTAGCCCTGGAACCAGCGGAGCCGGAAGCACCAGCGGAGGCCCCGCCGCCCTCCGTTCCCTACTCGTCCAGCGGCAGGCACTTCGCAACCATTGAAGAATCCATAGCTGATTTGAAAAATCCAGACAAGGATTGCAGTTACACCCCGGATTCTCTGCTGGCAGAGTTGGATTCTTTCATCCAGAAATTCCGCCGGGAATTTGAATGGTACAGCGACCCCTTCTGCACAGTCGTTTTCCCAGACATATCCCAAGTGCAATTTGACTACCTGCAAAAACGGTTTGGCACGATCTCGACTGCCATACATGACTTACTGCAACAAATGAAAAGGAGCATGAAAAAATGAGCTACCGTAAGAGGCACGAACCACCCAAGACAGGGCAGCAGACCTTTCTCCCTCCCGCCGAAGTGGAGTATAGCAATCCCGGCGCTATCCGCACTCTCTCCACCAGCAGACTGACCTCCGGCCTGCACTATCAGCGGCCTGTGGAGCAAAAGAATGTTGATAAGCTGATTCACCACTGGAACAGCCTGGAACTCTACCCTGTCATTGTGAGCTTTCGGGATGGTAAGTTTAACGTAGTCGATGGGCAGAACCGGATCGCCGCTATGCGTCAGATGGCGGGCGGCGGGGATGTGATCGTTCCCTGCATGATCTACACCGGCATGACCTATGAGCAGGAGGCCGAGCTATATGCCAAGCTGGACAAAGGAAAGCGGCCCCTAACCCCGCGCCAGCACACCAAGGCTCTGATTGAATCCGGTTCAGACGCAAGCGTTATGGAGATCAAGCGGCTGGTGGAAGATGTGGGCTTTGTATGGGCGCTGAAAGAGCCGACTGGCGAACCTTTTGAGATCGCTCCCATCCGTGCCCTTATGAACGCCTACCAGCTTTTGGGCGGTGATGCCTTTTCCCGTATGCTGTCCTTAATGGCTGGAGCGTGGCAGGGTACGCCCAATTCTCTCCGGGCCTCCATGCTCTCCGGCATGGCCCTGTTCGTCAAGACCTATGAGGCAGAGCTGCACGACCGGACCTTTATCCGGCGGATGTCCGCAGTCAGCCCGGAGGAAATCATTCGGCTGGGCCGCATTGAAACGGACGTGGGCCTCCGCTTCGCCCGTATCATTCTGGACAAGTATAACGGCGGGGGCGCGGAGTTGCCCTACCGCTTCAAACGCTGAAAGGGGGCAGGAACATGGAACAGTGCCCTTATACGTTAGAACAGCTCAAAGCAATGCAGGCCGTGGATGTTCGGACAGTGGACCCGGCCACATTGCGGGATATTCGGGATGTGACGGTCAATACCGACCTGCCCAAGCAGGAGCGAATCCTGGATTTCATGCGTCAGATCGGCAACCCTTACTGCTACCGTCACGGAAAATATGTGGTAAAGGTCAGCTTTACCGACACGGATGTGACCTTGGAGGACAGGCTGCTCTCCTACATACGGTCAAAATGCCGCTGAAAACTTTTTTGCAAAACACTCTGGACATTGCCGAAAAGTTATGTTAACATAGCGGCAAACAGGGCGACCCAGCGCGCCCCTGGCTGTTAAAGTGTTTTGCTGATTTGACTTTAACAGTTAGGAGCGTATATATGAAGCACATTGATGAACAGGTATGGAATACCTGCGGCTATGTGCGCCTGTCCCGCGAGGACGGCGACAAGGAGGAAAGCAACAGCGTCACGGGTCAGAAAGACTTGATCCGTGACTACATGACGCGCCACCCGGAACTGCGGGAGTGCGGCATGAAGGTGGACGATGGTTTCACCGGCTCCAATTTTGACCGGCCAGCCTTTCAAGAGATGATGGCCGAGGTCAAAGCTGGCAGGATCAACTGCATCGTTGTCAAGGATGATTGTGTAATAAAGGCACGAACACCGCAAACCCTTGAAAACAGGCACTTTTTGAGGATTGGAACAGAGTTCAGGGCCATTCAAAGACCGCAGAGAGCGGCATATCACATAGAGACTTCATAGAGCGGGTATCACTGTCGGGAAAATCCGGCGGTCGGTATCCGCTCTTTTTTTGTGCTTTCAGGTGACTACATAGGCGTGTATCTCGCC
>CAJUQM010000112.1 GCA_910588005.1 uncultured Oscillibacter sp. | reverse complement strand
TTGTCGCGGTCCATGGCGTAATACCGGCCCATGACGGTGGCGATTTTGCCCACGCCGGTTCTGCCGCACTCCTCCACCGTTTGGGCGACAAAATCTGCGCCGGAGGTGGGGGACACGTCCCGGCCATCCAGGAAGGCGTGAATGTAGACCTTTGAGATGCCCTTGTTCTTTGCCATCTTTAAAAGGGCAAAGAGATGGGTGAGATGGGAGTGGACGCCGCCGTCGGACAGCAGGCCCATCAGATGCAGGGCGGAATCCCGCTCAAGGCATGCGTCCATGGCGTGGTTGTAGGCCGGATTGGTAAAAAAGTCCCCGTCGGCGATGGACTTAGAGATCCGGGGAAGGTCCTGGAAGACCACCCGGCCGCCGCCGATATTGGTGTGGCCCACCTCGCTGTTGCCCATCTGCCCGTCGGGCAGGCCTACATCCAGCCCGGAGGCGGACAGTTCCGTGTGGGCAAACTCCTGAAAGAATTGATCCAGCCGGGGGGTTTTAGCAGTGTGGACTGCATTACCCGTATCGGAGGCGCTCATGCCAAAGCCGTCCATGATAATCAGGGTAGTCGGTGTCTTGTTCATAAAAACCTCTCATTTCGCCTTGCCTGTTTCCCAGTGCCATAAAGGCAGAGGGAAACAGGCCTGGGGAAACCTGGGTTTCCCCGGTTCTTTTGCCAGAGGCAAAAGAAGAAATTTCAATCAACTCCGGCAGGACGTGGGCCTGCCGGAAATGCCGGGACCCGCAGGGGTCTTGGCGTGTATACCCGCAAAGAGTGTTCACCGGTGTGAAAATACACTGCCGGCGGAATTATCCGGAGATCTGTCTGTCCCAATAGACTCCGGCAGAACGGGGGTAAAGTCTGAATGGGGAGAAGGCCGCCTGTTTTCATTCTTGGTTGGCGGCGTTGATGATCTCCACAAACTGCTCGGGCTTCAGAGCGGCGCCGCCGATCAGACCGCCGTCGATATCGGGCTGGGCCAGCAGCTCTGCGGCGTTCTTGGGATTCATGGACCCGCCGTACTGAATGGTGACGGAGCGGGCCACGCGGGCGCCGTACAGGCCGCGGATGGTGGCGCGGATATTGGTGCAGACCTCGCCGGCTTGCTCGCTGGTGGCAGTCTTGCCGGTGCCGATGGCCCAAATGGGTTCATAGGCGATGATGCAGCGGCGCAGCTTATCGGCGGGCACACCGTACAGGGCGCTCTTTACCTGAAGGGCGATCCACTCGTTGGTGATGCCGCTTTCCCGCTGTTCCAGGCTCTCGCCCACGCAGATGATGGGATTCATACCGGCGTTCAGCACCGCGTGCACTTTTTTATTAACGGTTTGGTCGGTTTCGCAGAAATACTGGCGGCGCTCGCTGTGGCCGACAATGACATACTTTACCCCCAGGTCCTTCAGCATATTGGCAGACACCTCGCCGGTATAGGCGCCTTTTTCCTCGAAGTAGACATTCTCGGCTCCTACGGAGATCCGCAGGTCCTTGAAAACCTTGGCGGCGGTGGAGATGTTGCAGGCGGGGACGCAGATCAATGTCTCGCACCACTTGGCCCGGGGCAGGATCTTCTTAATCTCCTCGGCAAATTTCTTGGTCTCGGTGGCGGTCATGTTCATCTTCCAGTTGCCGGCGATGACTGTTTTACGATATCTGCGATTCATAATCTTTCATGTCTCCTTTTGTTTGTATGTCAAAATCAGGGTCCGCGTGCCGGGAGTCCGGCACCGGTGAAAACGCAGGGTTAAGCCAATACTTTATAGCGAAAAAATAGGTGCTTGTCAAGTATTCTTCCCTTAAAAAACATTTTTAGGAGCATATCTCCCGGAAAATGTCCTTTGAAAATTCCAAGGGAGATTCCCGCAGCCAGCCTGGGGCGGTGGCGGTCACTGATCCAGAAGGCAGGCGACGCCGGGCAGTTCCTTTCCCTCCATAAACTCCAAAGAGGCGCCGCCGCCGGTGGAAATGTGGGTCATTTTATCCGCGTAGCCCAGCTGCTGCACGGCGGCCGCGCTGTCGCCGCCGCCGATGATGGTGATGGCGGAGGTGCGGCTGAGAGCCTCCGCCACGGCTTCGGTACCCTTGGCAAAGGCGGGAAACTCAAACACGCCCATGGGACCGTTCCAAATGACGGTGCCGGCGTCTTCCACGGCGGCACAATACAGCTTTACGGTCTCGGGGCCGATATCCAGACCCTGCCAGCCATCCGGAATCTGACCGGCTTTGACCACTTGGCTGCGGGCGTCGGGGGCAAATTTGTCAGCGACGACAGTGTCTACGGGGAGCAGCAGCGTTACGCCCTTGTCCGCGGCTTTTTTCACCATGTCGTTGGCGTAATCCATCCAATCCTCCTCCAGCAGGCTGTCGCCCACCGTGCCGCCTTGGGCGGCGGAGAAGGTATAGGCCATACCGCCGCCGATGATGATCGTGTCGGCGATCTCCAGCAGATTATTGATGACGCCGATCTTGGAGCTGACCTTGGAGCCGCCGAGAATGGCCACTAGGGGACGCTTGGGATTGGCCAGAGCGCCTCCGATGAAATCCAGCTCCTTTTGAATCAGGAAACCGGAGACGGCGGGCAGATAGCAGGCCACACCGGCGGTAGAGGCGTGGGCACGGTGCACCGCGCCGAAGGCGTCGGACACATACACATCGGCCATAGCGGCCAGTTTCTGGGCCAATTCAGGGTCGTTTTTCGTCTCCCCTTTTTCAAAACGGGTGTTTTGGAGCAGTAAAATCTCACCGGGCTTCAAATTTGCGGCCTTGGCCTGGGCGTCGGGACCGACGACATCATCGGCTAGGATGACAGCCTTGCCAAGCAGCTCTTCCAGGCGCTGGGCCACGGGTTCCATACGCAGCTCGGCCAGGGATTTCCTCCATTTTTCCTCGGTAATGGACGCTTCGTCCTTGCCCTTTTCCAACTGCTTTTTCTTGTAGGACGCGAAGGTGGCCACGGGCTTGCCCATGTGGGAGCAGGCGATCACCGCCGCGCC
>CAJUQM010000111.1 GCA_910588005.1 uncultured Oscillibacter sp. | reverse complement strand
GCCCATCTGCTTTGAAAACGCCTGCTGGGCCTACTGCGTGGGCGCGGCCATCGCGTTGAAGAAAAATGTGGCCACCGCCGCCGAGGCTGCGGAGGCCATCGGTGAGGGACTCCAGGCCTTCTGCATCTCCGGCTCCGTGGCCGAGGACCGCAAGGTGGGACTGGGTCACGGCAATCTTGGCGCCATGCTCCTGCGGGACGAGACCAAGTGCTTCGCCTTCCTGGCGGGCCACGAGTCCTTTGCCGCCGCCGAGGGCGCCATCGGCATCGTCCGCAACGCCAACAAGGCTCGCAAGGAACCCCTGCGGGTCATCCTCAACGGCCTGGGCAAGGACGCCGCCCAGATTATCAGCCGCATCAACGGCTTCACCTATGTCCAGACCCAGTTTGACTACGGCACCGGCGAGGTGAAGGTGGTCAAGGAGATCCCATACTCCGAGGGCGAGCGGGCAGGTGTCCGCTGCTACGGCGCGGACGACGTCCGGGAGGGCGTGGCCATCATGCACCTGGAGGGCGTGGACGTGTCCATCACCGGCAACTCCACCAACCCCACCCGGTTCCAGCATCCCGTGGCGGGCACCTACAAGAAGGAGTGCTACGAGCAGGGGAAGAAGTACTTCTCCGTGGCCTCCGGCGGCGGCACCGGCCGCACCCTGCACCCGGACAACATGGCCGCCGGCCCCGCCAGCTACGGCATGACCGACACCATGGGCCGGATGCACTCCGACGCCCAGTTCGCCGGGTCCAGCTCCGTCCCCGCTCACGTGGAGATGATGGGCTTCCTGGGGATGGGCAACAACCCCATGGTGGGCGCCACCGTAGCTGTGGCCGTGGCGGTTGCCGAGAGCAAACAGTAAAATTTAACCGACGGAGCGAAGATCTCCATGCAAGGGTCCCCGGACAAGTCCGGGGACCCTTTTTGCCGCTTCTGCGGCCGGTCTGCCGGAGAGGTTAAGGAGGAAGCTTTTTTAAAGCTTCACCGCGGAGAACGGAGCGGGCCGGTGCGCTGGATATGTACCGGTTTAGCAGGGACGGATCGGTTAAACGGGAGTGGGACAGCACAAAACCCGCCGGCGTGCAGAGAAATGTCCTGGCCGTCTGGAACGAGGAGAATCGGGAGGAGCTGGAGATCATCGGCCGTGCCATGGAAGAGGCGCAGAATGTGATTACCACACTCCTTGACTTTTCCAAAAAGAGCGGAGACGAGGGCGGTATGGCCAGCGTCAGCACGGTTATCAATCAGATTCTGCTTCTTTCCCCAAAAGAGCTGATTACGAAAAACGTACGGGTAAAGCTGCATCTGGAGGACCACTGCTATATCCAGGCCGGAGGAAAAAAGGCATTGGGGGGTGAGCCTGCAAAATACCATTATCAACCCATCCAGGCGGTGGTTTACGACGGGCGGATTGAAATCACCTGCCGCAGGCGGGGGACGGCGTTGTGTAGATCCGGATCAAGGACAACGGCGGCGGAACTCAAGTGGAACCGAAGGAAGGGGTGAAATTTTGAGGGCCTTCTGGGATTGCGACTGGCCGGACAATGTCCGGGAGCTGAAGAACATCATTGAGCGGCTGATTGTGCTGTCTGCGGACGGGGATATCACGCCCGGCGACCTGCCTGAGGAGGTCAAGGAGGCCGCCCTGCGGGAGGACGCAGGGATGAATTCCGGCCTGCTGAGAGACGCCATGAGGGATTTTGAGAGAAGATTTATCCGGCGGGTATTGGCGGACCACCAGGGCAATATCACCAAGACCGCCGGGGAGCTGGGAATCGCGCGAAAAAAACTCTACAAAAAATTGGAGGATTACGAAATTCGCTGTAGGGGATAAGGCCGCGGCCTTTTTTGACCGGGAGACAGGGCTGGCAGGGGAAGGGCCGCTGCGCCGGGGAAGCGGCGCAGCCTGGACTTGCGGCGGCAGGAAAGCTGTGATAAAATTCAGATATCTTATGAAAGACGAGGAGATTACCTATGGATTTTAACGTACTGTCCGCCGCCCGCTATTCCCTGCGGAAGTTCAGCGACAGGGCGGTGGAACCGGAGAAGCTGGCCCTTGTTCTGGAGGCCGGCCGGAATGCCCCCACCGCCCACAACTTTCAGCCTCAGCGCATCTTTGTGCTTCGCTCTCCCGAGGCGCTGGAGAAAGCGGACGCCTGCATGGGCAGCCATTTCCACCCGCCGGTGCTTGTGGCGGTGGCGTATGATCCCGCCGTCTCCTGGAAGCGGGAGACCGACGGAAAGGACCACGGCGAGATCGACGCCGCCATTGCCGCCACGCAGATGATGCTCCAGGCGGCGGATCTGGGCCTTGGCACCACCTATGTGGGGATGTTTGAGCCGGAGAAGCTGCTGGCGGCTTTTCCGGAGATGGCGGGAACAATGCCCATTGCCCTTCTTCCCCTGGGGTATCCGGCGGAGGGTGCCCATCCTGCCCGGCTCCACAGCGACCGCAGGCCGGTGGAGGAACTGGTAAAATATCTGTGACCCACGCCGGAACCAGCGGCAGAGCACAACCGGAAAAATCAACGGCAAGGCCCCCGGAGTGAAAACTCCGGGGGCCTTGCATTTAGAATATACAGAGGGTTCTGTGATTGGCGTATCAGCCCTCGTACATGGCCTTGAGCTTGAGCAGGTGCTGGTAACGGTCCATGGCGGCCTTCTCGTTGCGCTGGAACAGCTCGCTGGCGCGGTCAGGGAACTCGCGGGTCAGACGGCTGTAGCGGGCCTCGTTCATCAGGAACTCCTGATAACCGCCCTTGGGTTCCTTGGAATCCAGGGTGAACTTGCCGCCCTCGGCCGCCGGGTTGAAGCGGAACAGATTCCAGTAGCCGCACTCCACGGCCTTCTTCATCTCGGCCTGGCAGTTCATCATGCCGCCCTTGATGCTGTGCATCTCGCAGGGGGAGTAGCCGATGATCAGGGACGGACCGGGATAGGCCTCGGCCTCCTGAATGGCCTTGAGGGTCTGGGCGGGGTTGGCGCCCATGGCCACCTGGGCCACGTAGATATAGCCGTAGCTCATGGCGATTTCCGCCAGGGACTTCTTCTTGATCTCCTTACCGGCGGCGGCAAACTGAGCCACCTGGCCGATGTTGGAGGCCTTGGAGGCCTGACCGC
>CAJUQM010000110.1 GCA_910588005.1 uncultured Oscillibacter sp. | reverse complement strand
CGCGGTGCGTTGGGGGCACCACCTCACGCCGCGTTATAAAACTTCAATGCGAAAAGGAGAGACGAGTATGAAAACAGCATTGACGATCGCTGGGACCGACCCCAGCGGAGGCGCCGGTATCCAGGCCGACATCAAGACCATGACCGCCAACGGGGTATTCGCCCTCACCGCCGTCACGGTCCTGGTGGCTCAGAACACTACCGGCGTCAAAAGCATCCAGGAGTCCGCACCGGACTTCCTGGCGGAGCAGCTGGACTGCGTGTTCACCGACATCTTCCCGGACGCGGTGAAGACCGGCATGGTAGCCAGCGTCCCTCTGATCGAGGTCATTGCGGACAAGCTGACGGAGTATAGGGCCCGAAATATCGTGGTGGACCCGGTGATGGTAGCCACCTCCGGGGACCGGCTGATTTCCGAGGACGCACTGGAAACCCTGAAAAGCCGTCTTCTGCCCCTGGCGGCGGTCCTCACCCCCAACATCCCCGAGGCGGAGATTCTCTCCGGTATGAGGATCGAAACGCAGAAGGGCATGACGCGGGCCGCCCAGGCCATTGGTGAAGCCTACGGCTGCGCTGTCCTCTGCAAGGGGGGGCATCAGGTCAGCGACGCCAACGATTTCCTCTGGCGGCCCGGCGGCGGGGGACGCTGGTTCCGCTCCCGGCGGGTGGATAATCCCAACACCCACGGCACGGGCTGCACCCTCTCCAGCGCCATCGCCTCCAATCTGGCGAAAGGCTTCGGTCTGGAGACGGCGGTACAGCGGGCGAAGGATTACATTTTCGGGGCTCTGTCCGCACAGCTGAACCTGGGGCATGGCTCCGGGCCCATGGACCACATGTGGGACCTCCACAGCCGCTTCATCGACGGGGAGGCAGGGACGTGAAAAAAACCTCCACGTTTCAGAACGGCCTCATTTGGTTCGGGGCCGGGGTCTCCCTGGCGGAGATTCTCACCGGTACCAGCTTCGCCTCGCTGGGGTTCACCCAGGGCTTTGCCGCCATCGTCACCGGCCATGTGATTGGCTGTATTCTGCTCTTCCTGGTGGGCCTCATCGGCGGGCGGAGCGGCAGGAGCGCCATGGAGACCGTGAAGATGAGCTTTGGACAAAAGGGCGGACTTCTGTTCGCCGTGCTGAACGTCCTCCAGCTGGTGGGCTGGACGGCGATTATGATCTACGACGGGGCCCTGGCGGCGGGCAGCGTGTTCCCCGCCGGGCGCTGGGCCTGGTGCCTGGTGATTGGGGGGCTGATTTTGCTCTGGATTCTGGTGGGCGTAACAAACCTCGGTTGGCTCAATAAGCTCTCCATGGCGGCGCTGTTCCTGCTGACGCTGGCGCTGTGCTGGGTGATTTTCGGTTCCGGTACGCCGCAGACTTCCGGCCTGGGAGAGGCCATGAGCTTCGGCGCGGCGGTGGAGCTGGCGGTGGCCATGCCTTTGAGCTGGCTGCCCCTCATCAGCGACTATACACGGGAGGCGGAAAAGCCTTTCCAGGCCACAGCGGTCAGCGCCATAGTCTACGGCCTGGTCTCTATATGGATGTACGCCATCGGCATGGGGGCGGCGATCTTCACAGGGGAGTCCGACATTGCCGCCGTCATGGTCAAGGCGGGCCTGGGTATCGCCGCCCTGGTCATCCTGATTTTGTCCACCGTGACGACCACCTTCCTGGACGCCTGGTCCGCCGGTATCTCCGCCGAGTCCATCAGCCCCCGGCTGACCGGGAAATGGATGGCCGTGGGGGCCGCCCTGCTGGGGACCGCCGGGGCGGTGTTGTTTCCCATGGACGACGTCACCGGCTTTCTGTATCTCATCGGCTCTGTCTTCGCCCCCATGATCGCCATTCAGATCGCGGACTTCTTCCTGCTGAGGCGGGACCGGTTTCAGGCAGATTTTGATGGACGGAATCTGGTAATTTGGTTAGTGGGTTTTGCCGCCTATCGGGGTCTAATGAGATTGGATCTGCCTTTGGGCTGTACTCTGGCGGATATGGCCCTGGTAGTTACGCTGTGTGTGCTGGTGGACAAACTGGCAGGGAAGCCGCCATTGCCTTGACCTGTCTGAGAATTCAATTTGTCGGATATAAACATGCGATGGGGGCACTTCCTTATGGAAGTGCCCCCATCATTTAGATGTTTCTTCTTATGCTCTAAACAGTCATACAGTTGTTGTCCTTGTGCGGGGTGGCCCTTGCGCCACAAAGGTTTTCCGATTTGTCTTTATTATGCCATAAGAGCATTCCTACGCCGTGGCGGCAATCAGGGCACAATAAGGGAAAAAACAAAGAGAAAACCCTGGAACCATTGCAATTCCAAGGTTTTCTCTGGCGCGGAAGGAGGGATTTGAACCCTCGCGCCGGTTTTATCCAGCCTACTCCCTTAGCAGGGGAGCCCCTTCGGCCACTTGGGTACTTCCGCAGATCCGGATTCACTTTTGAAAAGTTGGCGGAGAGAGTGGGATTCGAACCCACGGGCACTTGCGCGCCGCCGGTTTTCAAGACCGGTTCCTTCAACCACTCGGACATCTCTCCACAAGAAGGCGCCGTCTCTTGAACACGCATAATATCATAACATACCCTCCCCCTCTTGTCAACAAAATTTTCCTCCGGGACGGGGAAATTTACCCCTTCCCCGTCCGGTACATCCGCCCTGCCTCCGGCGTCACGCCGTTCAGCCACAGCAGCTCTTCCACCGTCACGAACCAATAGCCCTCCTCCTGAAGCCGATCCACCACCCGCAGGGCCGCGTCCACCGACGTGGAATAGATATCGTGGAGCAGAATGATGCTGTTGGGCTCTACGCAGTCCAAAATCGCCCGGGTTACTTTTTCCGCGTCCCGGCTCTCCCAGTCCCGGGGGTCCACGCACCACTTCACCATGGGCACGCCAAGCTCCACCCCCTCCGCCACTTGGCCGTAGGGAGGCCGCAGCCAGTATTCCCCGCCCCCCAGCAGCGCCTCCAGCGCCGCTTCCGTCCGGGCCACCTCCTGGGCCGCCTCATCCGGGAGGATGCCGTCCAGCCGCTGGTGGCTCCAGGTGTGGTTTCCTATCTGGTGCCCCTCCTCCGCCATGCGGGCCACCAGCGCGGCGTTGTCTTCAATCTGCTGGCCGATGAGGAAAAAGGTGGCCTTGGCCCCCCGCTCCTTCAAACCGTCCAGCAGGCGCTCCGTAGTGCCCCGCCGGGGGCCGTCGTCAAAGGTCAGGGCCACGTACTTCTCCCCCGCCGGAATTTTCGCCCCT
>CAJUQM010000109.1 GCA_910588005.1 uncultured Oscillibacter sp. | reverse complement strand
GCTGGGGGTTGCCCCAGGTGTGGCCCTTCAGCGACCAGCCCATGCCCTTGCCCTTCTCGGCGCAGAAGCCCATGGTGCTTTTCCCGTTGAGGCCGAAGTGCATCTGGTGCATATAGCAGACGCCCAGGGCGGGAGAATCGTAGTGGGTGTCATTGTAGGTACAGTCGTCCATTTTGATGGTATCCGGCGTGGCCGCCAGAGCTGTGGCGGGAAACAGCCCCAGCATACAGACCAGCGCCAGCAGCAGGGCCACCATGCGGGTCAATGGCGAATGGTTTTTCTTCATAGATCAAAATTCTCCTTTTCCGCAGGCACAGAAAAAGGCCCTCCAGCTCTCGCTGGAAGGCCGTCCCATGCCGTATTCTTGTTATCCGTAGTAGGGATTGACACTGTTTGGGATTCCGATGAACATATAGCAGTAGGTTACGGTTCCGATTTCGGCCACACCCACGCCGAGGCAGTCGCCCTTCGGGTCGATCATGGTCTGGAAGTGGCCGGGGGAGCTGATCCAGTTGTCCACGGCGTGTTGGGCAGTATCCTCCGTGGCCACGCTGGTGAACACGGTGAGGTTGGTCCCGAAGCCGCCCAGGTAGCCAAATTTCGCCGCGGCATCGCACTCCTCCTGGGTATGATGCCAGGAATACCGCTTGTCCGCAATCGTCTGGGCGGCGCTCATCAGGGCATCGTTGACCGGCAGTTCTGACGCGCCGTTGGCTCTGCGGGTCTGATTGATGAGCCGGATCATCTCCTGACGGATCTCCATGTTGTCTGTCAGGGCGGCACCATCCCCACTGGCGAGGGCTGATGGGGTGGTGGGAGTGCTGGAGCCAACGGTAAGCGTCAGCGTTCCAACCTCACCGGCACTGTTGGATACGGTAATCTCCGCGCTCCCCTCCGCTTTGGCAACCGCCACCCAGAAGGACAGCGCCTGCTCCACCGCTACCGTATCCGGGTCGCTGGAAGTGACGGTGTACTCCGCGCCGCTGGGGCCGATCACGAGGCCGCTGCGTTCTCCCACCTCCAGGGCATTACCCTTGTAGCTGCTCACTCGGATGGCGGGGGCCTCCGCCGCCTGGGCAGGAACGGCCAGCAGCACTGCCGCCATCGTGACCGCCAGGAACAGAATTTTTTTGCTTTTCATGCTCGTTTCCTCCGTTTCATAAAATGTGGGGTTCCCAAACCGAACCATACCACAAGGTTGGGAGGAAGTCGAATACAATCGGCAGACAGTTGCGTCGTCACAAAGTCCGCTCAACTCCGTTTCCGCCTGACGGCGAAAACTGCGTTTGCTCCCTTGCTCCTCCTTTTCCACCCGTGACCGCTACGCTGGGTCACGGGCGGAGACCTTTATTTTTGGATAGCGGTCACACACCAGCGATAGTCCGGCTGGTTCATCACGCAGGTGTAGAGGGTGACACGGTTGTCGGTGGTGGCGGCAGTGCCGCTGGAGTCCGTGACGCTGACCTTCTCCACGCTGGTGACGGCATAGGTACGGGTCCCCAGCAGGGTGGTCAGGGTGATGGTGTCGCCCGCTTCCAGAGTGTGGATCTTCCCGAAGTGATTGGTCACCCCGCGATTATGCCCCGCAAAGGCCACATTTCCATCCCAGATGCTGGTGTCGGTGAAGTGACCCGCCCCCTTCTTCAGCGCGGCGCTGTCCGTCCCCTGGTAGACCTTAACCGTCAGGCCGATGGCGGGAATCTTCAGCGTTCCCAGACTGCCGTTAGCGTAGTAGAGGTCATCCGTCACCTCCGTGTAGCCGGAGGTGGTACTACCCTGGGCGATGTCGGTAGGACTGCTGGGGATCTGGGTCATGGTGAAGTTGCCGCTGGTGTCCACCGAGGGGTACTGCCCAGGGACAAAGGAGCTGCCCGCCGCACCGCCGGTGGTGTTGGCTCCGGCACTGCCCACCTGATTGACCAAGCCGCCCGACAGCGCGCCGGGGACGAGGTTGGGGGTCAGGTACTCGCCGCTGCCAGGGAGGTAGCTGGTGGGGCTGCCGAAGCCGGGGGCGGCCAGGGCGGTGTTCTTACTCCTGTCCACGTTGGGGTTTTCCCATTCGTAGATGGTATCGTCTGAGGTGGGCTGGCCGAACAGGTAGTCCTCCGGTGCGTCAAAGTCATATTCCAGCGCATGGGCCGGAGCGCAGCAGAGGGCGCACAGCATGACAGCCAGCAGGATGCTTCGCAAATGTAAGAGTTTGTGTTTCAAGCTCTGTCATCTCCGTTCTTTGATTTTTTTGAATACGACCACGCCGCCAGCGCCCAGGGCCAGAACTACAACACCGATCATCACAGGGCGTTTCAGGCTGGACAGATCCACAGGCTCTTTCTCGGTATCCGAGGGATTCTGGGTATCCTGAACACCATCATTGTCCGCATCATGTTTCTCATCAGTGCCGGGGGCCTTGGACTCTTCCTGTGCTTTCTCGCTGCCGAAGATGGCGGTGTAGGTGACTACGGCGCAGTTGGCCTTAGACACCTCGCCGGTGTAATTGGCGCTGACCGTGTAGCCTGTGGCGTAGCGGCTGGTGGTGGAGCCGGTATAGCTGGCGGTGGCGGTGTAGCGGGTGACAGGGTTGCCCTCGCCGTCCACGTCCATAGACTCGCTCCACTTCACATCTCCCAGAGTCAGGGTCTTACCCTTGTCCTCAATGCTCTTGGGAATCAAGGACGCATCCGCCTCGGACAAATTGGGATAGCTGCGGCTGGCGGAGAGGGTGTTGGTCTTGGTGGCGTAGCCGTCCGTGGTGACCTGGACGCTGGTGTGATCCAGGCGCAGGATGCCAACATAGCCGTCCTCGGTGGTCACCTCCATCTCGGCGTCCAGCCGTTGGAGGATCGTTTCCAGGTTATTGGTATCGCTGGCCTGGGTGACTGTTTCCGTGTAGGTCTGCACATCCACGCCCACCTCGTCCTTTCGGGTCATGTCCAGCAGGTAATAGCGCCGCCCATTGCGGGTGAAGTCCTCGGTGGGGATGAGGCTGGGATCATCGCCCAGGGAGAGCTGATAGGTCTTGTTGATCCGCAGCTCGTCAAAGTCGCCGTAGGTGTACTCCTCCACGGAAATGGGGTAGTAGCTGGCGCTCTGGCCCGTGTCATCTGCGGCCAGGGCGGTGGCGCTCCCAGCCATGACAAGGGCCAGGGCGCACAGGATGGTGAAAATGCGTTTCATGGTATTTTCCTCCGTTTTTTCGTATTTTTCAGCCTGGATGATGAATTATCTGGCAGCGGCCTGCCGCTGATCCCCCCTTTCCCTGGTCCGGCCGCGCTGCTGCAGGTACT
>CAJUQM010000108.1 GCA_910588005.1 uncultured Oscillibacter sp. | reverse complement strand
GCCGTCTGAGGGTCGTCCGCCCAGCACCACCAGCATACCGGGGGAGACGTCCAGGCCCTCATCCAGCAGGGGAAAGCCCCAGGGGAGATAGTCTGGCTTGTGCTCCAGAAAGTCGTTGAACTCCACGGCGGCCTTGGCCATGTCCGCCTCATCGTCCCGGCCCCGGTTGGACATCAGATCCAGACCTTGCTGGAACAGACGGCCCATGTCTTCCGATGTGGGGCTGGACGCAATCTCCTGCCCGAGGCTGCGGCCCTTGGCCGTTCGGGTGTTTTCCCGAACCACTTCTATGTACTCTGCTACGTTGGCCGCTGTGGGGGTGGTGTCCATGAGCTGGAGTGCATAACTTCTCAGCATCCCGTCCTCCGGCCCCGCGCTTTCAATAACCAGCACCGGGTCTATCGTCTGATTGGCGGCAAAGCGGGTCTGGAATGCCCGGAACAGCCGGCGGTCCGCCTCCAGGAGAAAGTCGCTCTCGGTGAGGTTAGCCATCACCAGGCCTGTCACCCGGGGGTCAATGAGCATGGAGCCGACCACACTCTGCTCCGCCCAGATATTTCGGCCGTAGGTCGCGGTCTCAGCGGAATCCACAGTCACCGCCTCCTCTCACGTCCGGGGCGGGCATAGCTGCCCGGTCCGGTTTAGCTTCGTCCTCCCAGCGCCGGCCGTTGATCCAGGAGGCGGGGTAGGGGATGCCCTGGCCGTCCTCCTCCCGAATCTTCCGCTGCCACTCAGGGCTGGCAAGCTGACGCTGGAGGGCGTGGCCCATCACCGCCAGCAGCCTGTCGTCCGGACGCAGTGAGTCCCAAGCGCGTATCGCCGCCTGTTTGGACTTCTTGACGGGGTACATCCGCCAGAAGCCCTCAAACCGCTCCGGCTTCCAATCGGGCGCCGCTTTTGCCGCTCGGCCCCGTTTTGGTCTTTCTGAGCCAGCCGCCCCCTGGGGGGCTTTGGGGGGATTATCTGTTAGGCTGCTATCTGGGTTTATATCTGGTAATGGTGTCACCGTTTGGTGAAATGATTGTCCCCGTTCCGTGTTTTGCATTTCACCGTTTGGTGAAATGCATCCAGCCGTTTCTGTGGCGCACTCTGCAAAATAGGCCATCGCTTTGTCGGAGAGGGAATACCAGCTTGTCCTGTCCCGCTTGTCCTGGTTGAAGCAGCCTGTCAGAAGCAGGCTGTTCTTCTTGCAGGCGGAAATGATGCGCTCGATCTGACGGCGGCTCCAGTATGGGTGCGCCTCACAGAAAGCGGCCAGGGAGTTGAACGTCCAGTATCTTCCCTCATAAAAATTCTTCTCATAGGCTTTGTTATGCTTGAGCCAAAAGTAGATGTTATGCAGGAAAACAGCTGCGTCCACCCCGTAGGTCTGAGCCAGCACAGGGTTAAAATGATGGTCTGGTATCGTCCTCACCTCTCTTTCAGCATCAGGTTGGCCCACTTGCGGTCTGCCGCATGGGCCTCTTTCATGGCTGCGTCAGCGGCCTCCAGCACAGGCAGCGGAATCTCCGACAGCCGCGCCCCCTCATACGGCGACAGCAGCGTAATATATTCCTGCCGCTTGCGGTACGAGAGAGCAGACAGCCTGTCCGCCTCGGTATGGCGTGCTTCCAGCCGCTGCATCTGCACATCGCCAAGGGCCTGCGTGAGGTAATACTCCCCGCTGGAGCCGCAATGAAACTTGAACTGCTGGATAATAAAAAGCAATTCCGGCTTGGTACAGTCTTTCAGTCGCAGGCTCATCCGGCTACCTCGTTTTTGCCCGGCTGACGAACCCATCCGCCAGGGATACCGCCACGTTGTTGGTCAGCCGCACCCAGGGCCACCCGACAGGGCTGTCCAAATCTTTGGGGTCGGGCATGTCGTACTCCTCAGCCACCCGGAAGCCCATGCGGCGCAAGATCACACGGCGGGCCGCTGGAGTCAGGCCGTCCCCGGCCAGGCAGTCCGGGCAGCCTCCGCCATGGTCCGCCAGGAACAGCACCTCCGCCCTGGCCCGGACCAGCTCCCACTGCTCCCGTAAATTTTCAGGAATCACCCACATACCCCCTTGCCAAATCCGTTTCGCTGTGTTAGAATAAGCGTGTCCTTATCGTGCTCTTCGGGCACGGGTCCCGTGTGGCTGTACTTACAGTCATGCGGGATTTTTTTATTTTTCCTCGCACAGGCCAAAATGAACCACCTCCGACATAGTGAGGTCGATCCACGTCTTATCGACCTGAAGCACCGGCCGGCCACCTGCCCCGGTGTAGTACGCCGAATGGGGTACTCCAGCTTTGTCCCGCCACCGCAACCAGAAAGTGTGGCGAACCCGCTCAAATGTTGCCTGGTAGAGGGAGGGCACATCATAGCCCTTGGCCCGGAGCAGCTTCACCATGCTGGACTTGGTGGCCTTGGGTAAAATCTTCTTTGCCACCTATCCCACCTCCGAATCGGAAACGATCTGCACCAGCAGAATACCATCCAAGACCGCCGTGCGCTGGGTGTTACAGGAATCCTCATACTCAAACCGCCGCTCCTTGATCTCCAGCCCATAAGCGGCCGCCACCGAATCCAGTCCGCTGATCAGCAGCAGCTCGGGGGCGTCGTGCGAGCTGGCGCTTGCGGTGTTGATCTCCACCTCCACCGGCAGACGCTCTATCAGGTCTACCAGTCTCAGCAGCTCCTCTTTGCGCTGCCTTGTCCTTGCGTTCATCCCATTGCCCTCCCTAAGTACACAGCCAGAGCCAGCAGGAACGCCAGCCCCGAAGCGGTGAGCACGCCCCAGTTGAAAAGGTCCTCCAGCCAGGGGTAAGCCTCAAACAGTCTCCTCCACATGGTCACACCATCCCCCGTCCATCCACGATGGCCTTGGCCACCTGGTCGGTCTCGTAGCGGATGCCCCGGCCGATCCTTACAGCCTCCACTCCCACAGTGGCAAGCCAGGCCCGGGCGGACTTGTGGGAATTGTAGCCCAGCTCACGGGTCAGGTCCGCTATGGTCATCATCCCGCCGTAGATGTCCCGGAGGATCTGACGCTTTTCCTTGATCTCGTTGTAATGGCTCATACGCTGTCCTCCTTCCTGATGGGTGCATTGCCGCCGCAGAACACATCCAGCTCCAGGCCGGACTGGACGATCTGCCGCAGGTCCGCGATGATGTCCTCAAACTCGGGGCGCTCCTGGTCGTCAATGACACCATCCTCGGCAATGGCTAAAAGCCGGTCCAGGCGGTTATCCTCTTGAAAACTGCGCAGGCGGTTGTATATCCGCACGGTGATTGCCAACAGGCTCCGCTCCTCCAGGCGGGGGACGACGCTGTTGAACAA
>CAJUQM010000107.1 GCA_910588005.1 uncultured Oscillibacter sp. | reverse complement strand
GAGGATGTGCTGGATCAGTTCTTCCGTCAGATGACCCCGGACACCGCTATGGATTCAGCGAACGGCGATCAGAACATTGACATGACCGTAGTGGCCCAGGCGGTAGCGGCAACGATTGATGAGGTCTATGCGCGGACCGGGAAGGATTCTGTTCTTGTCACCCATTCCCAGGGCGGTATGCCCGGTTGGGAAACAGCCCGGTATACCGATCACATTGCCGCAATCGTGGCGATTGAACCGGGAATGGCCCCGATGGTAGACAGCGAGGACTATGCCGCCCTGCTGGAGAAAAATATCCCCGTTACATTCTACTATGGCGACTACATTGGCGAGGAGTTCCCCGATGTTCCGGCAGCAGGTATGTGGGGCATGATGGCCTCCAGCGCGGACGCTTTCACAGCGGCTTACACAGCAGCGGGCGGGAGCAGTACCGTGGTGCATCTGCCCGAAGAAGGGATCACCGGCAATGACCACTTTATGTTCCAGGACTTGAACAATGATGTGATTGCGGACCACGTTGAAGCCTGGATTCAGAACCATGCAGGCGTGTCCGGCAGCACTACGCCCCAGGCCCCCGCAGCGCCCGAAAATGAGAGTGGAAAAACATTGGTGGTCTACTACTCCGCTACCGGCAGCACCGAGGCCGTGGCCGGATATATCGCCAACGCCACAGGCGGCGACACCTTTGCGATCACTCCGGCGGAACCCTATTCCTCCGCTGATCTGAATTGGACGGATTCCGAAAGCCGGGTCAGCCGGGAGCATGATGACCCCTCCCTGCGGACCATGGAGCTGACGGAAACGACCGTAGACGGCTGGGAGGACTATGACACAGTATTCATCGGTTATCCCATCTGGTGGGGCATCGCCGCTTGGCCGGTGGACAACTTCATCAATGCCAACGACTTCACCGGGAAAACCGTGATTCCTTTCTGCACATCTTCTTCCTCCGGTCTGGGCGAGAGCGGCGAACTGTTGGCGGAACTGGCCGGGACCGGCGACTGGCAGGAGGGCCAGCGGTTCCGCAGCAGCGTGGCCGAAGCCGATGTGGTGGAATGGGTCAATGGACTGAATCTTCAGTAAGAAAAGGAGTTTTGCAACATGAAAAATTTGAGACGTTTCCTCTCCTGCCTGTTGGCAGTCACGATGCTGCTGGCCCTGGGCGTCACGGCCTATGCCGCAGAATTTACCGATGTACCCGCAGGGTCCGACTACGCCGAGGCCGTTCAGTGGGCCTCCGACAACGGCTATATCTACGGCTATGGAGATGGCCGCTTTGGTGTGAACGACAATGTGACCCGCGCACAGTTGGCAACCATCTTCCACCGCGCCGCAGGGACGCCCGCCGCATCCGGCACATCCCGCTTCTCTGACGCGGAGGCAGGCGCTTACTACATCAATGCGCTCAGTTGGGCGGAGACTGCCGGCCTAATTGCCGGATACCCGGATGGACGGTTTGGCGTGGGCGATCCTGTCACACGCCAGCAGGTAGCCACGATCCTCTGGCGCTGGGCCGGTTCTCCTGCGGCTTCCGCCGAGAATTACTCGGATGAAAACACTATTTCCGCCTATGCGCAGACGGCGGTGGACTGGTCCCGCTCCAATGGTATCATCACCGCCCGCAGCGATGGACGCTTTGCTCCCGCTGACAACGCCACCCGTGGAGAGATCGTTTCCGCACTCTATAACTATTTGGGCAAGACCTCTACGCCTCCCGCTTCTACCGGGAATGGCAAGATTCTGGTGGCCTACTTCTCCGCCAGCGGCAACACTGAGGCTGTGGCGAACGCCATTGCTGATACACTGGACGCAGATCTCTTTGAGATGGTTCCCGAAGCGCCCTACACCAGCGCCGATCTGAATTGGACGGATTCCAGCAGCCGGGTCAATGCCGAGCATAACGATCCTTCCAAGCAGGATGTGAAGCTGGCGAAGAACACCGTGGACAACTGGACGGACTATGACACAGTATTCATCGGCTATCCTATCTGGTGGGGCATCGCCGCTTGGCCGGTAAACGACTTCGTGAAGAATAACGACTTCACCGGAAAGACAGTGATCCCCTTCTGCACCTCCACCAGCTCCGGGCTGGGGCAGAGCGGCACCTTGCTGGCAGAGATGGCCAACGGCGGCAACTGGCAGGAGGGACGGCGCTTCACGGAGCGGGCCTCCCAGTCTGACATCGCGGCCTGGGCCAACGGTCTGGACCTCCCCAAAGCAAATACCCAGCCCGCACAGAACGGTGAATCCAAGGTCCTTGTTGCCTACTTCTCCATGCCGGAAACCACCAATCCCAACAACATGACCACCGAGGAGGCCAACAGCACCGTAGTCATTAACGGCGAGGTTCTGGGCAACACACAGTATATGGCCCAGGTCATTCAAAGAACAACGAACGCTGACATCTATCGTATTGAGCCGCAGAACCCCTATCCCACCGACCACACCACCCTGGTTGCCCAGGCACGGGAGGAGCAGGATCAGGACACCCGTCCCGCTATCAAGGATGCTATCTCCGATTTTGACAGCTATGACACGGTTTTTATCGGCTACCCCATCTGGTGGAGCGACCTGCCCCAAATCCTCTACACCTTTTTCGATACCTATGATTTCAGCGGCAAGACGGTGATCCCCTTCAGCACGCACGGCGGCAGCAGCTTCGCCGGAACACCCGCCACCATTCAGAGTCTGGAGCCGGGGGCGAAGATGCTGGATGGCCTGACAATTTCCCGGAACAACATCCAGGATGCGGAGCAGGAGATCGTCTCTTGGGTCAACGGTCTGGATTATTAAGAAGGAGTTTGCCATGAAGGTTTTACTGGTCAATGGCAGTCCCCACAAGGAGGGCTGCACCTATACCGCCTTGGCCGAGGTCGGGGCCGCGCTGAATCAGAGCGGGATCGGCACGGATGTGTTCTGGATCGGGAACAAGCCCCTCTCCGGCTGTATCGCCTGTAAATCCTGCATCCAGAAAAACCGCTGTGTTTTTGATGATACAGTGAACGAGTTCCTGGAGTTGGCCGGAGACTATGACGGATTTGTTTTCGGAACGCCCGTCCATTGGGGCGGAGCTGCCGGAGCGATCACGTCCTTCCTGGACCGCGTTTTCTATGCTGACTTGAACGGCGGCGGCAGTCGGTTCCTGCTGAAGCCTGCGGCGGCGGTCATGTCCGCCAGGAGAGCCGGGACCACTGCCACCTGGGATCAGATGAACAAGTATTTCGGCCTGATGCAGATGCCGATCATCACTTCCCGGTACTGGAACATGGTCCACGGTGCAAAACCGGAGGATGTAAAGCAGGACGCGGAGGGGTTACAGACCATGCGTGTCCTGGGCCGGAACATGGCATGGTTCCTCAGATGTAAGGAGGCCGGTGAGAAAGCTGGCGTTCACCTTCCGGAGCAGGAGCCGATGACCTTCACCAATTTTATCCGCTGACAGTACC
>CAJUQM010000106.1 GCA_910588005.1 uncultured Oscillibacter sp. | reverse complement strand
CTGAGAACAGTCTAACAGAGCGGCCTCCGAAACGCAAGAAAAATTTTGAAGGAGGCACTGCAATGAAAATATCAAATTGCAAGAGTTACGATGACCTGCCCCTGTTCCTCAATGCAAGTATGGTATCGCAGGTGCTGGGTGTTTCGCCGTCCAGCGGTTACGAGCTGATGCACACGCCCGGCTTCCCAGTGCTGAGAGTCGGCAGCCGCATGGTGGTTCCTAAGGAGAAGTTCATCCAGTGGGTGGAGCAGAACACAACTGGAGGGACGCAGCAATGAGGCGGCGCGCAATGCCTATCAGCTGGCTCCGCCGTGACCCGCAGCACTACCGATTCGCTATGCCCAATTCGGTGTGGGAATACAAACTCAAGCCAATTGAGTTCCTAATTTTTTCCTATCTCTGCTATCGCCCCTCTACCAGTACACTCACTCCGGATGTAATTTCGGCAGGCATTCATATGACGGCGGATACAGTGAGAAAGCATCTGGCTGCTCTGGTAAGGAAAGGGATCGTCAGTGAAGATGGTACTCCTGCGCTCAAGTGTGAGGACGTAAAATTTTTCACTCTGCCCAACGAGGTATTCCTGCTGCGGCTTCCACCCTCTGCGTTTATGGTCTACGCCTACCTGCTGCTAATCGAGGACCGGCGGACACACACCTGTCACCCCAGTTACAACACCATCGCCGCCACGACAGGTCTGGCAAAGAACACTGTGATGAAACGTGTCAACACGCTGTTGGAGATGGGTCTCATCACTGTGGAGTCCAGCAGCTACTTCGATAAGCACGGGATGAAGTGGAAAGGCAATAACCTCTACACAATCCTTCCGGTGAGGCTGGCGGCAGATGCGTTTCACCAACGGCAGCTTCAAGCTGGAGCTGGAAGCAACGCACAGACGTATCCTCCAACGGCAAAAGGAATACGACCGCCGTCACCCCAGAGATGCCTTGTGTGCCCCGATCCCCGCTTCAGCAGCACCTGACCCGTCCCAACGGTGCAAACCGCTGTGCGGCCCTTGAGAGGCGCAGGGCGAGGGACGAAGGAAAGCAGGATAAAGGCGCGGCGTCTTGTGCCGCCCCGCCGACCACTTCTGCCCGCAGTGCGGGCAGTTTACGGGGGACGGGGATGGCGTCACAGGCAGAGAAGAAAAAAGAGATTGAGGTCGCCCAAGGGCCAATCCCGCCTGCCGCAAGGCTTTGGGGCGGCGTCTTTGGGCAGAAACGGAGGGTTTATGAGCAAGAAAGAGGAAAATCGGTTTCCGCTGCGGCTGGATGATGTAACCCGGTGGAAAATCGAATGCTGGTACAAGAAGAGCGGCTGCCAAAGCCGGAATGAGTTTGTGGAGAGAGCGGTGAACTTCTACGCTGACTACCTGGCCGGTCAGGAGAACGGCGTCCTCCCGGCGGCCATTCAGTCCGCTATCGACGGACGGCTGAGTCTGCTGGAGGACCGCATGGCGCGGATCCTCTACAAGCTAGCCGTGGAAACGGACATGGGCATGAGCGCCGTTCTTGACTGCATCCAGGTGGACGCGGATTACCTGCGGCGGCTTCGCTCAAACAGCGTGAAGAATGTGAAAGCCACCAATGGCCTGCTGACCTTTGAGCAGAAGGAAAAAGAGTGGGTGCAGGGTGCGGAAGGTGATGATCAATGGCAAGGCTGATCGTCAAGAGCCCCTACATCAAGGGCGGCGGCGCCGGCGGTTATCTGAAGTACATCGGCACCCGCGAGGGTGTAGAACCGCTGCCCTCCGGCTACATGGAGTACATGACGGAGCGCCCGCGCTCGCACGGCCTCTTCGGGGACGAGGACAGCGTGGATATGGACGCCGCCATGAAAGAGCTGAACGAATACACTGGCAACATCTGGACACACATCATTTCTCTCAAGCGTGAGGATGCCGAGCGGCTGGGATACGATCACGCCGCCCAATGGCGAAACCTGATCCGTACTCACCGCAACAAGATCGCCTCCGCCATGAAGATCCCGCCCAGTGACTTCCGCTGGTACGCCGCCTTCCACGACGAGGGCGGCCACCCCCACATCCACATGATGGCGTGGTCTGCAAAGCCGGGACAGGCTTATCTCTCCAAAGACGGAATCAAGAAGATCAAGTCCGCGCTGACCAACGATATTTTCAAGCAGGAGATGCTCCACACCTATGAGCAGAAGTCCGCTTCCAGAGATGACTTGGTGCGCAGGGCCCGAGAAGAAATGAAAGCTCTGGCGCAGAAAATGCAGCAGGGCATTGGCGATCACCCTGAAGTGGAGACGCTGATGATGAGGCTGGTCAATCAGTTGGAAACGGTGAAAGGCAAGAAAACCTATGGTTACCTTCCCAAAGCCGTAAAGGAAACCGTGGATGAGATTGTTGATCAGCTGGAACAGCTGCCGGTTATCGACGAGTGCTATCAGATCTGGTGGAATCTCCAATGTCAGATCAACGATTTCTATTCCGAGAAGGAACGCCAGCGGCCACCACTGTCCCAGCAGAAAGAATTCCGGTCTATCAAGAACGCTGTCATACACGAGGCCGAAAACATTCGCATGGGCAAGATCACTTTTGAGGATGCGGATATGGATGAGTCCGCCGAGTTCTCTGACCTGTCATACGACTGCTGGGAACTGTGGATGGTGGCCCAAGATGACACGGCCTCGATGCCGGATAGAGATGAAGCGGCGGCACAGCTCATGACCAAAGCCGAGAATGGCAATCCTGACGCACAGTATCTTGTGGGCATACTCTACCGGGACGGCCCGGTGCTGATCCCTGACAGTGTGGAAGCCGCAGGTTGGTTTGAGCGGGCTGCTCGTCAAAGTGTGATTGCGGCACAGTATGAGTTGGGTGTGCTGCTTCTCTCTGATGATCCGGAAATCCATGATCCAGGATTGGGTGTGCAATGGTTGGAGTATGCCGCTCAAAACGGGAATGACTGTGCCGCCTATCGGCTGGGCAAAGAATATCTCAAAGGCGAGATCGTGGAAAGAGGCACCGCCAAAGCGGTGGGGTACCTCACCCAGTCCGCTGAAACTGGAAACCAGTACGCCCAATACGCTCTGGGCAAGCTCTGCCTGGAGCGCGGTGATAAGGTGGAAGCCCGTTATCGGTTCGCACAGTCTGCCGCTCAGGGCAACGAGTATGCTCAATTCTTCCTGGAGCGCTGGAACAGCCTGGAGCCGCCCTCGCTCATGCTGTCGGTTACCCGGCTGCTCCACCACATGGGCCGGATCTTTCAGGATCAGGCCCCAGCTCCGTCTGTCCCCGGCGGCATCCGGATCGACCGCAAGCGGCTGGCTCAGATCAGAGAAAAGAAAATCGCCATGGGTCACAAGGCGAACGATCATGACGAGCCAGCCCTTGGCCCGACTATGACGATGGGCTGAATTGCACCTCCGTCTCCAAAGAGGTCTGCAAAGATTTTTTAGACAAATTTTGATAGTTTATAGCCGTTTC
>CAJUQM010000105.1 GCA_910588005.1 uncultured Oscillibacter sp. | reverse complement strand
CACGGCGAAGGCCCGGTGAAGCGCCGGATCATGGACATGGGCATCACCAAGGGCGTAGAGATTTTTGTCCGCAAGGTGGCCCCCTTGGGCGACCCCATGGAGCTGAACGTCCGGGGCTACGAGTTGTCTGTCCGCAAGGGCGATGCGGAGATGATTGAGGTTCAGTAAATCAATGCGGCAGGAGGCCGCTATTCTTTAGAACAAAAGTTAGCTATAACTAACAATCGAAAGGAGAGAATGACAATGGACATCAAGATTGCCCTGGCGGGCAACCCCAACTGCGGCAAGACCACTCTGTTCAACGCCCTCACCGGCTCCAGCCAGTATGTGGGCAACTGGCCTGGCGTCACCGTGGAGAAGAAGGAAGGCAGGCTGAAAGGCCATAAGGATGTGGTCATCCAGGATCTGCCCGGCATCTACTCTCTGTCCCCCTACACCCTGGAGGAAGTGGTGGCCCGGAGCTATCTGGTAAACGAGAAACCGGACGCCATCCTCAACATCGTGGACGGCACCAACATTGAGCGGAATCTGTACCTCACCACCCAACTGATTGAGCTGGGCCTGCCTGTGGTGGTGGCGGTGAACATGATCGACCTGGTGCGGAAGAACGGCGACGCCATTGACCTCGCCAAGCTGGGCCAGGCACTGGGCTGTGAAGTGGTGGAGATGAGCGCCCTCAAGGGCGAGGGCGGCATGGAGGCGGCGGAGAAGGCCGTGGCCCTGGCCCAGAGGAAGCAGGCCGGGGAGCTGCCCCATGTGTTCACCGGCAGCGTGGAACACGCCCTGGCCCACATTGAGGAATCTATCCAGGGCAAGGTGTCGGAGGGCTACCTGCGCTGGTACGCCATCAAGATTTTTGAGCGTGATGAAAAGGTTATGGAGGAGCTGGACCTCCCCTCCGACTTGAAAGCACACCTGGAGGAACACATTACGGATTGTGAGCGGGAGATGGACGATGACGCGGAGAGCATCATCACCAACCAGCGGTATTCCTACATCAGCGGCGTGGTGTCCAAGGCGGTTCGAAAAAAGGCCGCGAAGCACAGTCTGTCCGTCTCCGACAGGATCGACCAGATCGTCACCAATCGGGTTCTGGCCCTTCCGATCTTTGCGGCAATCATGTTCTGCATCTACGCCATCGCTATGGGTACTTCCGTTGCGGACGGCGGTGTGGGTATTGGCACTTTTGGCACTGATTGGGCCAACGATACATTTTTCGGTGAGATCGTCCCCAATTTCTTTGACGGCATCCTTACCTCCATGGGCATTAGCGGCTGGCTCTACGGCTTGATTCAGGACGGCATCGTGGCCGGCGTGGGCGCGGTGCTGGGCTTTGTGCCTCAGATGCTGGTGCTGTTCCTGCTGCTGGCCATCCTGGAGGACGTGGGCTACATGGCCCGCGTGGCGTTCATCATGGACCGCATTTTCCGCCGCTTCGGCCTGTCCGGCAAGAGCTTCATCCCCATGCTGGTGGCCACCGGCTGCGGCGTCCCCGGCATCATGGCCTCCCGGACCATCGAGCAGGACCGGGACCGGAAGATGACCATCATGACCACCGGCTTCATCCCCTGCGGGGCGAAAATGCCTATCATAGGCCTGTTTGCGGGCGCGGTGTTCGGTGGGTCCGCTCTGGTGGCCGTCTCCGCCTTCTTCATCGGCATCGCCGCCGTGGTGATCTCCGGCATCATGCTGAAGAAATTCAAAGCCTTCGCCGGGGAACCCGCTCCCTTTGTCATGGAGTTGCCCGCTTATCACGCTCCCTCCGTGGGCAATGTACTTCGTGCCACCTGGGAACGGGGCTGGAGCTTCATCAAGCGGGCCGGGACTATCATCCTCCTGAGTTCCATCGTTCTCTGGTTCCTCATGGGCTATGGCGTTGTGGACGGGACGTTCCAGGCTGTGGAGGATAACAATAACTCCTTGCTGGCCGCTATCGGCAGCGGCGTCGCTGTGATCTTTGCACCGCTGGGCTGGGTGGGCGACATGGCCTGGAAGGCCACCACCGCCACCTTCACCGGCCTAATCGCCAAGGAGGAGGTCGTCAATTTCTTTGGCGTGGCCTACCACTACGCTGGCGAGGCCGATCTGATGGAGGATGCCAGCGGCATCTATGCCGCCGTAGGCGCGGATTTTGGCGCTATGGCTGCGTACTCTTTCATGATTTTCAACCTGCTGTGCGCCCCCTGCTTCGCCGCCATGGGCGCCATCAAGCGGGAGATGAACAACGCCAAGTGGACCGCTGCGGCCATCGGCTATATGTGCGGCTTCGCCTATGTGGTGAGCCTGATTGTGTTCCAGTTGGGCGGGCTGGTCACCGGCGAGGCGGTGTTCGGAATTGGAACTGCTGCAGCGCTGGTCCTGCTGGCCGGCATCCTCTATCTGCTGGTTCGCAAGGGCTATCAGGGAGAAGAAAACACTCGGCGGCTGACCTCTGTGGCCGCTGCTGCAAAGTGACCGACCCGGAAAGGAGCGATTGACCATGTCCGCTATCTTGGGAAATATCATCGTAATTGCTGCGCTGATTGCTGTTGTGGCACTGGCCGTCCGATCCCTGTGGAAATCTCACAAGTCCGGCGGAGGCTGTAACGGCGACTGCGGGAACTGCCGCGGCTGTCACTAAAACTTCAAATCTTGCAAGACATGGTGAGGAGGCATGGGCAGTGTCATCTGCTCATGCCCTCTCCCATTGGGGAGGAACCATTCTATGGCAGAACTACGGGAAGCCCATCTTCGCTATCTGCTGGCAATCTACGAATTGGGCAAAAGCACTCCGGATGTGGGGACGCAGGCTATTGCAAAGGCACTGAACTGCTCAAAAGCCTCTGTCACAAAAATGATGGCAATACTGATGGACATGAATCTCCTGGTGCGGGAGCGGTACGGAAAAATCTATTTGACGGATACCGGCTTTTTGCTGGCGAAGGATATGCTCCGGTGTGTCGAACTGATCCACGAGCGGCTTCCGGCGATGGGGTTTGATTTGACAGAGGAAGAAGCGCGGGATTTTGTACGCACGATGGTGGTGAATCTGCCGGAGCATTGCCGGAGGCGGCTGGCTGGCAGAACGTGACAGCAAGAGGGGAGAGGGACGATCCATGAAAGCGGGAGACAGCAAAGACTTTTGGCAGAGGACGGCAAAATCCTACGGGCCGTTCATGAAACTCAGCGGGAAGCTTTACGATGCGATCTGTGAGAGAATGCGTCCCGGCCTGACCAGGGATATGAATGTGCTGGAGCTGGCCTGCGGCAGCGGACAGCTCTCTTTCCGGCTGGCCGGGGCCGTCCGGCTTTGGGAGGCCACGGATTTTTCCCAAAATATGATCGCGGAGGCCAGGAAACAGCCCTGCTCCAGCCGTCTGCATTTTTCCGTCCAGGATGCCACAGCCCTGCCCTATGCGCCGGACAGCTTTGACGCCGCGGTCATCTCCAATGCCCTGCACATCATGCCCCGCCCGGAGCTGGCGCTGGCGGAGATCAAGCGGGTGCTGAAGCCGGGAGGAATTTTATATGCTCCAACCT
>CAJUQM010000104.1:2277-3707 GCA_910588005.1 uncultured Oscillibacter sp. | reverse complement strand
CTGGACAGCGGCAGGGGTTTCCGGCTGCTCCGGCGCACCTACCCCGGTTGGTTCCGGCACTGTCTCCGGCGCGGGGGGTATCTCTGCACCGGCCTCCGCTTGTTCCGGCTCCGAACGGTCCGCAGCGGGGACAGCCCGCGCCCAATCCGGTGCGTCCGGGCTGTCGGCATACCGTTCCGGCGCAAGGCGCGGGTCCGTAATCACGTCCTGATAACGGCGCTCCATGAGGTCCTCTACCAGCCACTCCCGGAACATCGGGAGAGAATGGAACGCGGCAAGAATGTCGGGATAAGCCCTCGCCGCCTCCATGAGATCGGGCATTTCAGCATTCAGCGTGTCCGCCGCTTCATTGTAATCCAGATCACGGTCCCGCAGATATTGAGAAAGACTGCTGTTCCCGATTGCCCGGTCCAGTATTTTCAGTGCCGTTTCATAGAGCGTAACCGGAGTGACCACCCACTCTGCGGAAGTCTCTGGGGGAACCGTCCGCCCGGTGACGCGGTGGATATTCGCCAGATAATTCTCCGCGCTGCCCCGCTCTACGAATTGGAGCGTTTGGGTTCCTTCCGCATAGAAGCGTTCCAGTGCATTGTCATAAATACCAAAGGGGCCGTTTCCCAAAAGGCGGACAATTTCAAACCGTTCCGGGGAATCCATGGAGACGGGTGCTTTTGCGGCCTGCTCCGGCTGGGGCTGGGAGATTGTGGAATAGGTTTCGCTGATAATCTCCTGATGGAGCCGGTTACGGAAAGCGGTATTATCATAATACTGCTTCAACAGCGGTGTCTCATTGATCGCCAGCACCGCCCGCTTGATTGCCTCGTTACCCTCCAAACGGGCAAGGTCCTGGTCGGAATTGGCGCAGGCGTTTTGATACGCCGTATCCGCCAGAACCATATTTTTGACTATGGGCGTGTAATGCTCATAAATCTGCCTGACGGTAGGATTATCGCCTAAAGCGCCATTTTCCACCGCCCTGCCGTCCTGGTCAAAGGTCAGGCGCACGTCCTCGCCGTCCCGGACCATGATGGCCTCCCGCTTGTGGTAGCCCTGCTCACTGATATTCTTCAGCCATTGTTGGGCAAAGGTGTTCAAATCCCGGTGCAGCTTGGGAATCCACTTGCCGGGTTCCGGGTAGACCTCCTGATAAATCTGAATAGAGCCGTCCTGCCGGAAGGTCAGCGGTTCCAGGGTCCCCTTCTCCCGGTCCACCCGGAAGGTCATTTCCGGGTCGCGCATGAGATCGCCATTCTGCGTATAGGTATGGCTGACGGCGATCACGTCCGTGTCAATCCATTCCAGGTGGAGGGGCATCATGGCTTCGCCCGCTTCCATGCTCAAATAGCGGTATTCGCCGCTGGCGATTTCCGGGAACAGCTTCACAAAATTGCGGTAATTCAGCTCCACCTTGGTCCGTCCGGGCTTTTGGG
>CAJUQM010000104.1:0-2177 GCA_910588005.1 uncultured Oscillibacter sp. | reverse complement strand
AGCTTCACAAAATTGCGGTAATTCAGCTCCACCTTGGTCCGTCCGGGCTTTTGGGATTTTTCAGAGGGATACGATGCCGCCACCGCTTTCGCCAGTTCCGCCCTCAATTTGGCGATCAAATTTTCAACAGCTTCCCGGTCCGCCGCCGGGAAGCTGAATGTAACTTCGCCGTTCTCATGGTTAAACTGCGCGGCACTGATTTCATTGGTCTGCATGAGCCTTGCCAGAAGCGGCGCTTCCTCCGCAGTTACCGTGGCCTGATAGTTGCGCTCGGTGACGGTGGTTTGCCAGCCCTGTTCGCCGCTGTCCTGAATGGCCTGTTCCTGCCGGGAGAGCAAGATGCTGGGCTGGCGCTCCCCGGTCTGCGCCTCAGTGGGCACAAGAGTAACAGAATGAAATTCCCGCAGCTTTTCAATGTACTGCTCTAACGAACGGGCGGGAACGCCGCACATCTCCACACGCCCGACACCGGCGATGGGCCGGGTAGTCAGGCTGAGGTCCAGCAGGGCGGCGGTGGTCTTGGCGTCCTCACCGAACATCTCAAAGAAATCCCCCACTTGGAACAGCACGATATTGTGGGGATTCGCCTCTTTGATCTCGTTGTAGCCGTCCCACCACGGAGAACGGGAGGTTTCCTCATGCTCTGCCGCTTGGGGAGGGGCAGAGGGTTCCGGTTCCAGCGGGGCGGGTGCTGCCGGGGAGAACAGGCTGAATTGACCGCTCTGGTCCTCCTGGTCCGGGGTGCGCCGCTTGTTCGCCAGGGCACGGGCCGCAGCCGCCAGCCGGTCCCCGGAATCGGGCGGGACCTCGGAAGGTGTGCGTTGGGGCGTGGGGGCCGCGCGCTTGGCCTCTTTTGCCGCCTGTTTCTTCTGACGCTCCGCCTCCAGGACAGCCTCCGGCAGTGGAGTAAACAAAGGAGATTCCCCCCTCTGATACATCCCCACATCCCGTAGGGCAAGCTGCATTTCAGTATAGTGGGGTGTATCAGGCGAAAGAGGGGCAAAGTCGCTCAACATCCGGTTGAAAATCTTCTCCACCTGTTCCGGGCTGTCCAGCAGGGGCAGAATATCCTGTTTCGCCGCGTTAAAATCCCACTCGTGGGGATAGGTCCGGTCGGGGTCCGGCTTATAGTAGTTGAAAGCGTGAATCCTCCGGGCAAGGGTTACTTTCTCATAGGCCGGAAGGTACGCCTTTTCCTGATCGTTGAGGTACTGCCCGCTGTCAATCAAGGCTCGGACACGCTTTTGCACCTGGTTCCAGTTCAGCGTGACCGTATCATAGCCCTTATAGCCGGATTCCTCATCCGAACGTGTGAAACGGATTCCCTTGGTGCCATAGTTCTCGTCATAGCCGGTATAGCAGCGTCCACCTTCGCCATAGCTGCTTTTCAGAAAATCAGCGCACTCTTTGGCGTTGTGGCCCTGGACAAAATAGGAGTATATTTGCAGCTTGCTCTCGGCAATGCTGGGGCCTCCGGTCAGCAGGCGGGTGATCTCGTCCTCCGTGATGAAGCTGGCCTTTGCCGGGGCGAACCCCTCTACCGCCTTATATTGCTCTTTTACCGCAGATAAACGGTCGATACTTGTGAGCAGGTAAACCGGGTCATGAATTTTATGAAAGCGCAGGAGGTTCGAGTTAAATCTGTACTTATCCAGAAATGCGTCCACTTCCCGCCAAATTTGCTGCCGGTGAACCGGGAGCTTCAGCAGTTCAGAAATCTCCTTTGTATCGTCCGGGAAACCTTTACCCAAGAAGTGCTGAGAAATGATGGGCATAAGGTTCAGTTTCTTTGCACTGTCGCTGAAATCCTGGCGGAGATACCACAGTTTCTCCGCCAGTTCCTGCACTTCGTTGTCGGGAGCTGCGTCAATTTTATCCTGCGTAGCAAATGTTCCATCCCGCAGGAGGTTGGAGGTCATAGCGGCGGCGCTCACCCAGGATATGAGTGTGCTGCCAGGGCCAAATGCAGACCGTCCCGGCGCGATGCGGAAGCCCTCGCTGTTAAACCACAGAGAATATTCCTGCCCGCCAATGGTAACGCCCTTGCCGCCCTCCCCAAACTCCTTTTTCATAAAAGAGGCAGCATCGGAGCCGGTGGGACCCTTCTGGAAAAATGCTACAATACGCTCAATGCTGTGCTTCTCGTTGCCGCCGCAGGTGAGGGCGCGGCCAATGAC
>CAJUQM010000103.1 GCA_910588005.1 uncultured Oscillibacter sp. | reverse complement strand
TACGCTTTATGCCCTCCGATCTGCTCATTGCGGCTCTTGGCAGTAGCGCCCTCCTTCAGGTTCATGCCTTTGAGGATTGCGTTTTTGCCGTATTTTTTCTTGATATCCAGCAGGGTCCGCTGTACCTTCTTTTCCCGCTCCAGGTCAGCGGTCTCCTGGGCCTCCCGCTCCTGCTTTGCGGCGTAGTCCGTAAACAGGTCCAGCTGCTCCACGGCCTTCTTGCCGGGAGCGGACTCCTCATCCGTCACCCGCGCGGCGGTGAGATAGAGACGGCGCACCAGCAGCTTCCGGTCGATGATACGGTCAAACAGCTCCAACGCGGCGGTGATAATGCGCCGTGTGGAGGCGGTGTACTCCTCCAGGTTGGCGGTGCCGTGGGCGTGCTTGGGAATAGAGCGCCCATAGCGGTCCTTTGTGACTTCGCCCTGATATGTGCGGCCTTTCAGATTCTCAATATCATAACCCACCGTCAGCACCAGCTGGTCAGTGACGAGCCCCTTGTCCACCAAATCCAGCGCCAGCTGATCCGCCATCTCCCGCACCACCAGCCGGGCCTTGTCATAGCCATAGGGACATTGCAGGACCTGCCCGGAACCAACGCTCTTGCTCTCCGGCTTGTATGCCTTGATGTCCGCCATGGTGCAGGGCTCCCAGCCCCACGCATGGTCAATCAGCAGCTCCGCGTTGACCCCAAACAGACGGTAGAGCAGATCCTCGTCCGTCAGAGAGCAGCGGGCAATATCGCCCATGGTGTAAATGCCGTGGGCCTCCAGCTTTCTGGTGTAGCCGCCGCCCACCCGCCAGAAGTCGGTGAGAGGACGGTGATCCCACAGCAGGCGGCGGTAGGCGCGTTCGTCCAGCTTGGCAATGCGGACGCCGTTCACGTCCGGATGGATGTGCTTCGCCACGATGTCCATGGCCACCTTGCAGAGGTAAAGGTTCGTCCCGATCCCCGCTGTGGCCGTGATACCGGTGGTCTCCAGCACATCCAGGATGATCCTCATGGCAAGCTGCCGGGCATTGCATTTGTACGTGTCCAGGTAGTTGGTCACGTCTATCAGCACCTCGTCAATCGAATAATTGTGGATGTCCTCGGGCGCGATGTATTTCAGGTACACGTTGTAGACCCTGGTGCTCCACTCCATGTAATGGGTCATCCGGGGCGGAGCCACGATGTAGTCCACCGCCAGGCTGGGGTCGGCTCTCAGTTCCGTATCGCTGGAGGAGGCGCCGCTGAACTTCCGCCCCGGTGCGGAGCGGAGCCGCTGGGCGTTGACCTCCTTGACCCGCTGAACTACCTCGAACAGCCGCGCCCTGCCGGAGATGCCCCAGGCTTTCAGGCTGGGGGTGACCGCCAGGCAGATGGTCTTCTCCGTCCGGCTCAGGTCCGCCACCACAAGGTTGGTGGTCAGGGGATCGAGGCCGCGCTCAACGCACTCCACGGATGCGTAGAAGCTCTTGAGATCAATGGCGAGATACGTTCGCTCTTTCACAGTGCGGCCTCCTTTCCCTATATCATCCTACTTTTATCATAGCATACCCAACTCCGGCCGGACAAGCCAAAATCATACAGGGAGGAATCAAAATGAATGTAATTGAACTGGAGCGTTGGAAACCCTCTGAGGAGGACCCCCGTAAGCTGGAGTACGCGGGCCAGCCCATGGCCCAGGAGGTGTTCGAGGAGCTGAAGTGCCGTCTGGAGAGCATGGGATACCTGCCGGACGAGTATTTTCTCTTGGACGACCACTGGAAGAATGGCCGGAATATCCCCAAGGGGGCCGACATCTTCTGCACCACCGATTATGGCGCCAGCGAGGGAGTATATCTGGACGTGTACCTCAAGTGGTATGACGAGAACCAGAAAAAGAGCATCACCAGGAGCTTTATCACCGGCAAGACCCTGGGCGAGAACGGGAACGACCTGGACCGGATGTTCCTGATCTCCTCCGCCATCACCAAGGCGTTCCACGGCGACCACGCCACCCACGCCCGGTACATGAAGATCGGCGGTGTGGAGGACGATACTGGCGGCAGCGTGGTGCATCTCAGCCAGCAGGAGCAGAAGGTTATCATCAAGGCGCTGGTGGAGCAGCGGGAGCGGCAGGAGCAGGCCATGTCCCAGACCGAGCAGCTCCTGCGCCGTATGACCGGCAGCATCACGGAGTACGTCAACACAGTAGGGATGCGGCCCCTGCGGATGAGCGGCTATGACAAGGCGATCCTCGCCATTCAGGATGGGGAGATGTCCGTCTTTCAGGAACTCTGCCCCAAGGTGCTGGCGGAACATACGGACGATCTTCTCATTGCGGCAGCGGGACGCCCCGGCGAAGTGGGACGCAGGATGATGGCGCTGGTGCTTGCCAATGACGTGCGCTTTTCTGAAGATGTTTACCGCGCTGCCTGTCAGAAAGCGGTGGACATCGCGGATGGGGACCGAGTGCGGCTCCTGCTGACTGCGGCGGATCACTACGTGCCGGAGCTGTCTCCGTCCTTCCATGGAGAAATGGCAAGCTATGCCCACACGGATCACCGCTTCATTGCCACAGAGATCATCAAGCATTGCAGTGAAGAGCAGATCGCCGCCGCACCGCCCCGTCTTCTGGAGCAGTTCGCCGCAGATCATGACCACCGCACACTGTCTGCGCTGGTGGAGAAAGGAATCTCCGGAGGCTCCAGCGCCTGGAGGGCGCTTCACATGCTGACCTATGAGGGCCGAGACAGCTGGATCGCGGAGGAGCTTCTGAAAAAGAGAATGTGGGTGGAGACCGACGACTACGGCGCCCTCCACGCCTGCGTCCAGAACGACGCCGTTGACGTGTGCAAGCTGCTGCTGGACGGCGGGATAGACTTTGACGTCTATCAGCAGTGGGCGAAGAACCACCCTTGCGATGGTCATGAGAAGACCATGCAGGCTCTGGAGGATCATTGGTCCGAGATCCAAACGAAAATGGCACAGGTCCCCGCCCAGGAGAATGGGGGAATGACCTTTGGCTGATCCCATCCTGCTGGCAAAAGCGGCGGACGCTGTTCTCTCCGATGAAAAGACCCGGAAAGCGGCTGGCTGGGCACTGGCAGCCATTCTCTCACCGCTCATCCTGCTCATCGCCTTTTTCTGTGCCCTGGGTTCCGGAGCCGCGGATCACAATATCTCCGCCGTGGAGTTGTGCTTTTATGATACCGCCGCCATCCCGGCGAATACCCCGGAGGAGTACCGGGCCTGCATTGAGGCTATGCGTACCAGCTTCGGTCAGCTGGACACTGCCATCGCCGCCATCAACGAGAATACAGAAGAAGAAAATCGCCTTGACGATATACGCGTCAAGGCGATTTTTTATACTCTGTACTTCGGCACCGAATCTCACGGAGACGCACAAACCTTTGTGGACTGCTTCGTCACTTACGAGGAGCGTACCCGCACCGTCCCCGTGGAGGGCAGCGACCCTCCCGCGGAGACGGAGGAGATCTACAGGGTGGCCATCCCCATTGAGGATCTTGGGACCGTCTGGCGGAACATCGCCGCCATGGGCGTAACGCCCACCGCCGAACAGCAGGCCAATGCGGACAGCATCTACAACCTGATCCGATACGGCGCTGCGGGAGGCGGCAGCGGCTTCGCCGGTTCGGATGTCCCCTTCATCGGCGCGGACGGCTTCTGCTCTCCCATTGGGGAGAACTGGCGAAACGTGGTCACCTCGGAGTTTGGCTACCGCCGCGACCCTTTCACCGGCGAGCGGC
>CAJUQM010000102.1 GCA_910588005.1 uncultured Oscillibacter sp. | reverse complement strand
ACTCGCATCCCCAGCTTGGAAGGCTGGTGCCCTGACCATTGTGCTACACCTGCGTTTGCCCTCCCGGAAATTGTCAGCTGAGTTAGAATACCACGAAACCATGCGGCTGTCAAGTATTCAAAGGAATTCTTTTGAAAATTTCACAAATTTTTTTTGCGGCAAAGATTTAAAAAGGCCTGGAACAAAAGCCGTCCATGGCTGCCGGACATCAGACGCTCCGGGTGCCACTGCACTCCCCACACCGGAAGAGTCTGGTGTGCAACCGCCTCTATAACGCCGTCCGCCGCCCGCTGTACGGCGCACAACCCATGCCCCAGCCGCTCCACAGCTTGGTGGTGGGCGCTGTTAACGGTCGCGTATTCGCCGCACAGCGCGGACAAAAAGGAGTCTTCTGTGCGGACGGAATGAAGGCGGTCTTTTCCGTTAACCGCGCCATGCCCCGGTATATCCTGCGCCAGACTACCCCCCCAATAGACATTAATAGTCTGGAGTCCCCTGCAAATTCCCAGCACTGGCTTTTGGGCAGCGGTAAAGCGGTCCAAAAGGGCAAATTCCATCGCATCGCGCTCCGGCTCCATTCCTCTGGAATCGGTATTCAATTGGCCATACCGCCAGGGTTCCAAATCTCCGCCTCCTGGAAGCAAAAGCCCGTCGCATGTTAAAGCCGGATCCAGAGTATCAGAGAAGCATACACTGCCACCCGCAGACGATACCGCCCTGCTATAGTTTGCGTAACGCTCTGGCTCGCCCAGAATAAAAATGGTACAAGGCATACTCAGTTCCTCCCGCAGATATTATATAGTGAAAGATATAAGATCATATGCGGAGATCACTCAGGACTTGCAAAAGCAAAAAAGATATGGCATAATAGATATTAAACGGCACTCTGCTTCTTCTGAGTATTTTATGATAAGGCGCTGTGCCAACGTCAGAATAGGATTATCGGCAATTTTACCACAGCGGCGATATACGGAGATGTACCCAAGTGGCTGAAGGGTCCGGATTCGAAATCCGGTAGGCGCCGCAAGGCGTGCGGGGGTTCAAATCCCTCCATCTCCGCCAAAGTAAATGCCCACTTTAGATGCCGTAGGCTGAACGCCTACGGCATCAGTGGTTTCCGGGGTTTTTGGACCCTGAATTTTCACCAGTCAAATGAGAGATGTAAACGAGGGTTTTTAAGCAACTGGCGGGAGTCGAACCCTCGTAACAGACAATTGAAATCGGGCGCTGAGATTTGAGCGCCTGCATCGGGCGCCGATCCGTCAGTTCTAAAGGAATTGACAGACCGGCGCTTTTTATTTTTCCAGAAAAACGCAATACCCCCAGCGCCCGTTTTCAAAACAGGTGAAAACAAAAACGGTCCTGTACTTTTTAACGCTAAAAGTTACCATTAGGTCAGAAAATGAGGAGGATCAAAATGAACGCAGAAGAAAAAAACAGGTATTTCCAGGAACTTACCCTCAACCTCCGGCACGAGGGCTTCGTTGTGAAACCGGAAACAGAGGAGGGCCTCCTGCCGGTGGAGTTGGACGGACAGCGCCTCTGCCTTGCGCTGGATACCGGCGCGGTGAGATACTGGCGGGAGGACGCGGCAGATGACCATAGGAGCGACGCTCTGGACAGAGTGACCTCCATCGCCAAAACTACCGCCGAGTATATGCGCCAGATGGAGGCGGCGCCCCAGTTGACAGCCAGCGGCCTGACGGGAGACTACAGGCTGCTGGCAGATTTCAACGGTGTGGTTCTGGCGGGCCACCCTACTAAGTATGGGGTACAGTTCGCTACCTGGGAACGGGTGCAAGAGCGCACCGGCCTGAATGCCGGAGCCTACTACGGCCCCGGCAGCGGCATGGACAGCTACACCGCAGCAAAGCAGGGATTTGCCACCCGCTCCGGCCTCATCCCCCGCAGCGCCCTTTTTACCCCGGAGCAGCTTACAGAAGTCTATCGCAGTATCCATGAAACATTGGAAAACTACAGCATCACCAGCGAACGACAAGAGCATCTGAGCTCTGCAGCGGAACAAATAGAACGCACTATCTCTGATTTGGAGGATCGAGTTGGTATGTCCTTGCAAAAGGAGGAAGAATTTTGTGAATCGCTCGATCCTGGACAAACTGGGTATATATTTTTTGTGGAATAAAAATCTCTAAAAATCAATATTTGTTTCAATTAAGGCCGTTTCCCCGAAAAAGGGGCAGCGCCTTTTTTCGTTTTGCCCTTTTTTCGGGAACTGCACATATCAAGAACGAGGAGGACAAAAAGAATATGGCGCGATATTTCATGGGCGATACCCGCCTGGCGGGGTTGGAGCGGATGATGATGGACCCGTCCAGGACGCCGTCCATCCGCAATGACACCCGGAAAAAGAGGCCCCAGAAGAAGCTGCCCTGCAGCCGGCCCGTCAAGCCGCAGCAGCGTAAGTGGGAGATCAGGGAGGAGCGCGAGGAGGGCGGCGGCGTATGAGCTATGTGATCAAGGCGGTGCTGAGCAACCCCCGGCATCCGGAATACGGTCAAGTCACCATCCCCTTCCCTATTCCCGTTGACCAGTATGACCAGATTATTGAGATGCTCCAGGGAATCGATCTGGGCTTTTCCGTAAATCGTGACTGCGCTGTAGATGAGATCGACAGCCGGTACAGCGTGCTGGGGGCTGTCCAAGGCACTCTGGTCAATATCGACCAGCTGGACTACCTGGCGAAACGGCTGGACGGTTTCTGCACCGGCGAGGCCAGTCAGTTTCAGGCCATGGCCCACAAGCTGGAGCTGACCGATGTCCAGGACTTCATCAACATGACATTCTGCTGCCAGCAGGCCACAGTCATCACTGACTTTTCTGATTTGGAGACCGTAGGACAACGTCATTTTATGAATCTAAATGGCGGCAGCGTCCGGATGGAGGAGCTGGAAAATCTGGATGGCGCCGAGACCGCCTTTCTGCTGATCGATGGCGGCGGCGAAACCGTCACCCCCTACGGCGTGGTCTACGACAACGGTATGAAGCTGGATCAGGCCTACAACGGGCATCAGTTTCCCGCATATCTATACGATCACAGGCTGCTGGTATTGGAGATCACGCCAAAGCGTGGTCTCGCGGAGGGGAAAAATCCAGAGTACCTGTACCTCCCCACTTCGGAACATCAGATCGAGAGGACACTGCTCCGTGTTGGCGTCACCTCGCGGCACGATGTCCAAGTGCGCCTTAACTGGGATGAACTGCCTGAAAAGGCGGCAGATGCCTTGGACCTGAAACACCTGAGAGGCAGCGATCTCCCGGCCCTGAACCGGATGTGCCAGGTTTTAGCCCCGCTGAAGGAGACGGATATGGAGAAGCTGGACGCGGTGGTACTGATGACAGAGACATCGGGCGCTGAAGCAGTCTGCCGTCTGGCGGAGAATCTGGATCAGTTCGACTTTGTCCCCAACGTCCAAACCCCGGAGGAATACGGCAGGCACATGATCCAGGAGTCCGGTTACTTTGCGTATGATGAAAACCTGGAGGGCTTCTACGACTACCGCCGCTACGGTGAACAGCAGGTCCAGCAGGAGGGCGGACAGTTTAACGAGTGCGGCTATGTGGTGTACCAGGGCGCCGTTCCGCTGGAGGAGCTGATGCGAGACGCCGCCGCAGAGCAGCGGCAGGGGCCGCAGATGGGAGGGCTGACGCAATGATTCTTCACTTGGAGTGCCGGAATTACGGCATTTTCCTCGATATCCCCACTACTTTTAATAACGCATCAGGTACCATCTTTGATCTGATCGCAGGTTTCGAGGATGAGCCTGTGGAAATCAGCATCAGCGGTGTGAACAGCCCCATCCCCAACCTCTATCCGTATGT
>CAJUQM010000101.1 GCA_910588005.1 uncultured Oscillibacter sp. | reverse complement strand
GAATGGTCTCCAGTGTGACGTTCAGCGCCGTGGGCTTGAGCTGCTCCCCCATTTCGTACAGGTCGAAGGAAATGATCCGGTTGGCAATATCCACGTTGGTCTCGTGGGCGAACATATTCAAGCTGCCCTCCACAAACAGCTCGGAGGCCAGGGCCAGTTCCTCCGCCTCCCGTTCCGGCTGGCGCTTCAACTCGTTTCGCCAGTCGGACAGGATGGGCTGCCGGGACTTGCCGCCGCTGGCGATCAGCTCATGGTAGACATTGGCGGTACAGCGGTCAATGATAGACTTGTGGAAAGCCCCCAACTGGCCCGCGCCCATCTGCTGCTCGCAAATGCTCATAAGCAGCTCGGACTTCATCGCCACGGGGTTTTCGCCGGTGCCGTAGCCCCTGGTGATCTCCAGAGGGTTGATGTGGTGGGGGCTGTTGGGGGAAATCTCGATCACGGCCCCGCCCAGGGCGCGGGTCAGGTCGCCATATTCTCGCTCGGCGTCGATGATGATAATATCATCACTGGTGGACAGGGCAATAAAAGTAATGGCCTCCTTCATGCTGAAGGATTTGCCGGAGCCGGACACGCCCAGGATAAAGCCGTGGGGGTTCAGCAGCCGCTTTCGGTTGCAGATCAGGAGGTTTTTGCTGACGGCGTTGACGCCGTAGTAGATGCCCCCGGCATCCTGTATCTCCTGGACGCGGAAGGGCATGAGGACGGCGGCGCTCTCGGTGGTGAGGGTACGGGTGGTCCTGACCCGGCGCAGGCCATAGGGCAGGGCGGTGTTCAGCCCGTCCTCCTGCTGGTAGCGCAAGACGGAGAACTGGCAAAGGCTCTCGTTACCGATGGCCTGCAAGGTCTCGGTGTCCGCGTCCAACTGCTCCAGCGTGTCGGCCATGTGGACCAGGGTGACATTGGCGAAGATCATGCGCTGGTCGCGGGTGCTGAGGTCGTCCAGGAACTCCTTATTCTCTGCCCGGAGCTGTTCCAGCTCATAGGGGACGGTGGCGGTAAAGTTGTTGTTGGCGTTCTGCTTCTGCTGCCAGCGGGTGATGTCGCTCTCCACGCCCAGGATGCGGGCCTGCATTTCCTTCACGGCCTCGTTGGTGGGAATGGGCAGAATGTCGATGGACAGCATAAGGTTCCGGGAGAAGTCGGACAGGTCGGTAATCATGCGGTCCTTGATGTAGCTGGCGTACTCCCGGAGGAACAGGACGCGGCCCACCTTGCCGCCCAGCTCGAAGTGGTCCGCTTTGAACTGCATCCCGTCCGGGGCGATGGCGTCCTTGAAGTGATGGCCCCGGCGCATGGCGGCGGAGAGGTCGAATTGAAAGTCCCGTTCCTCGCTGGGCCGGAAGAAGTCATGGAAGATCCGCAGGCGCTCATGGTTGTCCAGGGGCTTGGCCCCGCTGTCCAGCTTGCCAAAGCTCTTGGACAGGTCAATATCCACCCGCTTGAAAAAGGTACGGGTCTCGTCGATGCTTTTCCGGGCAACGGAGATTGTGATGTACTTGTCCTGAATGAGATTGTTGCTCTCCAGCGCCTTCTCGGTGAGGATGCCGTTATACTCCTGGCGGTAGCGGTCCAACTCGTCCCCCTTCAAGCGCATGAGGACACTGTGCTGGAAGTCAGTGCCATTGAGACGGCGGTTGTTGATGGTGATTTTGGCGGTGGCCCCGGTGGGCAGGCTGTTGAGAACGCCGCAGTAGGCCAGAAACATTTCCTGCTGGTCCTCATGGGACGCCACGGAGTAGTTGATGTCCGCAAACCGCCACGTCCGGCTGTACCGATTGCGGCCCGTCTGCCAGATGCCGTCCCGGAATACCCGCTGGATGGGGATGGACTGCTGCACACTGCGGGGAATTTTGAACGGTTCCCGTTCGCTCTTGTTGGCGGCGGCCAGGGTTTTAATCATAGTCTTGTACCCCCTTTTTCGTCAGAGCTGTGCCGTAGAGGTTTTCCGACTGGAACACCCTGGGCCCGGCGCAGAGGAATTGAGATTTCAAAAAGGCCCATAGGAATTGCTCAAAGGTCATGCCATTGTACTGGAAAAAGCCGGTGACGGCCACGGGAGCCGCCGCCACAATGCAGGCCCAGCTTGCGGTCTCCGGGCCGGTGATGGTTTTCAGAAGGAAGTACACGCCCACAGCCGTGCCCACGGCCAGCACCGCGCAAACGAACTGCCGGACAGACAGACCAAAGAAAATAGTCTCCTTGTGCTGGCGTACTTCCTTGGGGATTTTGATTTCCATATAGTCGCTCCTTTTCTGAAATGCGTCTCAACTTGAGACACATTTCGACATTACAATTTATCATTTTATTTGTGAGGAAGGGTTTGCTATGGCTGCCAGGGGTAATTGCTATATTTGTGGAAAAGAACTCAGCAAAGCCGGGGTGAAAAAGCATTTGGCTGTGCATCAGTACAATGGGCCGGAGACCGGCGAGGAATGTGCCTTGCTCAAAATCGAAGGGGCGTATTATAAGGACTATTGGCTGTTCCTTGATGTTCCTTTGACGGCAGGACTGGACAGTCTCGACCGCTTTCTGCGTGAAATATGGCTGGAGTGCTGCGGACACATGAGCGCCTTTTTCGGAAAAGGTCATCAGGAGATGAAGAACAGCCGGAAATTCAGCACGTTTGAGCCGGGAGAACAATTCCTGCATGAGTATGATTTTGGGGATACAACGGAGACGCTTATCACGGTGGCGGGCCATACACGCCGGGAGCCGCAAAAGGCGGCCGTCCGGCTTCTTGCCCGGAATATCCCGCCGTTGATCCCATGCTCAAGGTGCGGGGCGCCTGCGGCCTATGTCAGTACGGATAATAACATCTATAAGCATAAGGAACCGTTTCTCTGCAAAGCCTGTGCCCATGAGAGTGAAATTGAAGAATTTTCTCTGCCCGTAACAAATTCCCCCCGGATAGGGATATGCGCCTACTACGGCGATTTGGATGTCTACGCATTTGACGCGGAAAAATTCGCACATAGAGAAAAATGATGCTTTTACAGGCCGAACATCTCCTTCACGATCCGCTCCGCGCCCTTCACCAGTCCCACCAGTACCATCATGTTAAAAATGGTCTCCCCGATGTACTGCCAGCTCATGGTGACAGCGGACAGAGAGGTGTCCACTACGGGAGTGCCGCTGGACATAAAGGCGGAAAAGATCAGGCAGGCCAGTACGATAATGGCCCCCTCCAGACACACGCCCACATAGCTTTTCAGGAAAGCGCTCCCGGCAAAGCTGGTCCCCTCCCCAGCGAAGGACGCCAGGGGCAGCGGGGCCAGGGCGGTGTAGAAGTACAGCCGGAAAAAGCGGCCATATACGGTGAGTATCAGGATAAAGGACATGACAGTGATAAACAGGCTGCCCAGCAGGGACACCAGCCACAAGGGGATGCTGGCGAGAAAGCCCACGCCCTCGATGGCGTCCACGATCTCCTGGGGGACGGCGATGCTGGCGGCGGCCATACCGCCGATACCGCCCATGACGGTCTGCACGATACCGCCGCAGACGGAGAAAATGCCGGTCATAATTTCCATAGCGGAGCCGACGGCCAGCTTTGCCAGCACAAAGCGGATGAAATGCCGCAGTACAAATTCCGGGCGCTGAAAGTCCCGGAAACTGGCGGCGGTCTGGAAAATGCTCATGGCAAAGAACAGCACCAGCAGGCCATAGCCCACGGCCTTCATCGCGTCGTTGATGGTAACGATGGTCCCCCATACCGTACCGCCTCGGAACCCTTCCGGCGTAGTGGTAATGAGGGCCCATATCTCCGTCAGCTTTCCATTCCAGGTGTTGAAAGCCGATTGCAGGTTTCCAACGATCCAGTTGTCGCTCAAAAGAAATTCACCTCCCAAAATGCGGCTCAAATTGAGACGCATTTCGACAATATATTATAAGGTAGGGGCGGGCGCTGGGGCCCGCCCCCCTGGGCGGCTTACAGCGCACCGATGGTGGTCAGAAGTAGGGTAAGTACCCGGCGCCTTACCGCATTACTGCGGCAGGTTTCCAAGAAC
>CAJUQM010000100.1 GCA_910588005.1 uncultured Oscillibacter sp. | reverse complement strand
TGATCGACCACGGCGGCGGACTCGCCACCCTGTACGGCCATTGCTCCCAGCTGCTGGCGCGGGTGGGCCAGACGGTGGAAGCCGGAGACGTGATCGCCCTCTCCGGTTCCACCGGGCGCTCCACCGGCCCCCACCTCCACTTCGAGGTACGGGTCAACGGGGAGCGGACCAATCCCCGCAGCTATTTGCCATAAACGCAGAGAGAGGAGGAACGCACGATGAAATTCAAAGCAAACTTTGTGGAGAAGCCGGCCAATTTCCAGATGGACGACTGCCAGATCGAAAAGGTGGTAGAGCTATCCCATGAGGATTTCTGTCGGCTGAAGATCACACCTCTGGCAAATCAGCCATTCCTTGCGGAACACAAGAAATATATGTTCAGCCGGGACGGTGTGATCCACTGCCTGCTGGCGCTGGGCCAGGGCAGCAACGATGGGATACTCGTTGATGCGGAACAGTATGACTGCGCCCGTCTCGCGGCCTATATCCCCGGAATGCGGGACATCGTCAACGCCAAGATGGATCGGGCGGCGGATTTTATCATCCGGTGGGGCACGGAGAACACCGCCAGCGGAAGCTGGTGTGTCTATTTCGAGGATCTGGAGGAGCATCTCGATCTGACAGTCCGGGAGGGCAGCGGCTTTGACTCTATGCTCCGAGCCGCGCTGAAACGCTGTCCCGAGGTGGCGGCGGTGGATATGCACGACGGCTGTATCGAGATGGAGTACCACCCGGAATACTGCCGGCAGCTCAACGGTGTCTCGAAAAACGAAGCGTTGGGGCCGCGCCTGAAAGAGATTCTCCCTGTGCTGGCGGGCGGTGGCCTGACGCTCCTCACTCATGAAGAGACGGACTATGTCGTGCTGCCGGAAAAACTGCTGAAACTCAACGCCGCCGGGCAGGAGGATTACGCCGCCCTGCTGGACGCACGGGTAGCGGAGATCGTCCCCGGCCCGGAGGGAACCGAGGTGGTGCTCACTGAGGTGGCCCCGGAAGAGCTGGTGAGATTCAACGAAGCCCACGAGGCGGAGCGGGCCATGGGCCCCGCCATGGGAGGACGCTATGGACCGATTTGATATTAGCCGTGTCGCCATGGGGCTCACCACATACGCCATTGAGCGGCAAAACGGTTTTGAGAGACATCAGCCGGAGGACTCTCCCCCTTGGCAGGAACAGCGCCGGTTCTGGACGGACGCCACCCTCCAGGGCATGGCAAGACTGGATGGGCTGACGCCCGACCCAAAGCTGATGGAGCAGTATGATCTTGAACTGGAGCAGGCCCGCGGCTGTTATTTTACCGTTCCGGCCACACAGCAGATGCAGAAGGATACCATCCGAGAGCTACGGCGCTTCATCGCCGTGCTGGAGGCTGCCGGTGATGACCGCCGACGCCAGATCAATGTGGTGCGGGAGCTGCTGGAAGATATGTCTCTCCACCCCCACTGGTGGAATGGAAAGGACAACGGCCTTGAACGCGCCCGTGACGAGGCGGACCTGGCGCTCCAGCGCATGACCGCACAGATGCCTATCCGCTTTACCCGCGTTCTTCTGGGCGGCGATGCCGGACCCCACTGGGCCAGCGGTTTTGTCTCCGGCGCCGTGACTGATGCCGAGTCGGTCAAGCAGGCTCCGGTGTATCAAGATGCGGTTCGGAAATACCCGGAGGTTACGGACTGGCCCGCCCTCTGCACCGTCTATGTGGGGCACGGCCTGTCCTCCGCTCTGGGAACGGTGGACGCCTCCAGCTTCGATCTGGAGATTATGAACCGGGCAGGGGACAGCTTTCTCAAGGAGCAGGGTGTCCGCTGTGTGGGTGGTCCCCATCAGATGGTTGTCCCCGCCGGGCCGGCACAGAGTCAGGACAGCCCCGCTCCTCTTCAAATGGGGCTCAATATGTAAAGCAGGAGGAACCAACACAATGGAGAAAAATGAGATCACGCTGTCTTTTGACGGCGAGAGAATGCGCGCTCTGACGATTTATCTGAAAAAGGAAAACACCACGGTGCAGGAGAAGATGGATGAGGCCATGCGGATGCTCTACGAGAAGTCGGTGCCCGAACCGGTACGGGAGTATCTGGATATCATATCCGCCCCCGCCGCCCGGCCCAAGCGCCCGCCCCGCCCCAGCCAGCCCAAGGCGGCCGTGCCCAGTCCGACAACTGATCCTGTAAAATCAGAGAAGGAGGGTACCGTATGAGCGGTGATGTACAACTGGAGCTATGGATGAACGAGTATGAGCTGGACGCGCTGGCCGCTGCGCTGGCGCGGGAGGATACTACCGTAGAACAGCGGATGCTGGATGCGCTCACGGAGCTGTATGTGGCACGGGTGCCTCGTGAAACCCGGCAGGAAATCAGTGCCCGCATTAAAGAGGAGCTGGCAGCGCGGGATGCGGAAATGGAGGCGTCTCGGAAATGCGCGGTGTTCCATGTACGGGAGAATGGCCGGGAGGAGTATTTCCGGCTGGATCAAAATCAGGAGCTGCTGGATACTGCCCGCACTCTGCGGCGGTATCTGCGGCAGGAACCGGGAGCGGACTCCGGTTCCTTTTCGGAACTGTTCCCCAGACGGGAGGCGATCACCCCTGATGAGTTCGAGCGGCTGGTCCTTCTCCGCATGGAGAACACCGGCAAGGTCACCGGCGCATTTGAGATTGACTTTGACAAACGGGAGTTCTCCGCTGTTCACATCATGGATGGCTGGAAGACGTTCGCCATAGGGGACGTATCCGTCGCCGCATATTACGCCTTCCGCAAGGAGGGGCTTAATACGGATGGGCGGTACAGAGTCCTGATGGACAAACTGGACGGCAGAGAGATCACATCCGCAGGTCACCTCTCCGCAAGGGAGATTTCTTTTGCGGAGGAGATCAGCGAGATCAACGGCCTGCTGAATTTCTACATGGAGACCGGCTTCAACGTAGACGCGGTGTTCGGCACACACGTCTGCACCAGCGAGAACGATGACACTCTGAACGTGTACGCCAACTACGACTGCTCCGCCGGGCAGGTCTGCGATGAGCTGGAGGTCGACCTGCACCGGGCAGATGGACGTGAGGAGTCTCTTCCGTACACGCTCAACGCCGCGGAAAAAGAAGTCCTGCTGCGGAAGATGGACGCCTACTGCCAGGAACAGACCGGGCAGACGCTGAGGGACTACAGCGCCCAGCTGATGGCGGACGACATGGCGCCGCCCACCCAGCCCTTGATGTGACGATGGCTTTTGCGTCTATGTAAACCGGCAACCCAATTTTTCGTTGGCTTTGCTGAATAGCTTTCCCGGCAAAGCTGTGCCATTGTGTTGACAGCCGCCAGCGGCGGCACAAAATAGAAACAGGAGGAACAAGCAGCATGACAACTGAGAGAGCGCAAGAACTTCAGGTAAGGATCACCAAGGAGGCCCTGGCCCTGATGGTCATCCACGGCGAGAGCGTCAGCACCGCTCCCAGCGAGGAGGACGTCAGCGTGGCCCACTTCGAGGAAGCCGTCACCCTGATCGGTAAGGCGTGGAACCTCCCCGCCGGGGACACCACAGAGAGCCTCGACCTCATCGAGAGGGAGAAGGACGTCCTCCGCAGGATCGCCGCTGGCGAAAGCGCCAGTCACGTCCTGCCGGAATCGGAACTCCCCATGAACGCCACTGGCATGGAGACGCTGGACAACGTGTGGGACCTCTTCGAGACCGCCGTCCAGATGGATGACCGGGAGCAGCGCACAGCGATGTTCAAGCTGGCCAGTGAGCTGGCGGAGTGCCAGAACCTGCTGGACTGGATTGAGAAAACAGCTGCGGAACGTAAGCTGCCGGAGATTGCCGCCGGCTGAGACCCCCAGGAAGCGGGGCCGGCTCACGAGGACGGGCTGGCCCCGCTCTCTCGGTAGTACGATTAAAATAAGGACGGTGATATAACTATGGAAAGAACTGATTTCGAGCGGCAGATCAACGCGCTGATTCCCCGGCCCGACCCGGAAACCACCGCGGAACTATTTGAATTTGGGCAGGAGCTTGGCGAGACAGCCGAATGCTATGGCGTCCGGGCGCTCCTCACCAGTCTGCAGTTCATCGCCCGGAATTTTGACAGGCAGACGCTCCAGGGTGCCTACGAGATCATCCAGCACGGGTTCGCGGCGCTGCCCGGTGAGATGATAGCCGCGGCGGTCTATCTGCAAAACGGATGCACGCCCCAGCATGCGGCGGAGAT
>CAJUQM010000099.1 GCA_910588005.1 uncultured Oscillibacter sp. | reverse complement strand
GCAGCAGATGGTGGCCATTGCCCGGGCGGTGGATATGGAGTGCAAGGTGCTGATTTTGGACGAACCCACCTCCTCTCTGGACGAGCAAGAGGTTCAGAAGCTCTTCGGTCTTATGCGGGACCTGCGGAAAAAGGGCGTGGGCATTATCTTTGTCACTCACTTTCTGGAGCAGGTCTACGAGGTCTGCGACCGCATCACGGTTCTCCGGGACGGGACGCTGGTGGGGGAGTACGTTATCGAGGACCTGCCCCGGGTGCAGCTGGTGAGCAAGATGCTGGGCAAGGACCTGGACGATATGACCGACATCAAAAGCGAGATGGGCGGCGAGACGGTTGTTCTGGAGGGGGCGCCGGTGCTGGAGGCCAAGGGCCTGTGCAGCAGCGCGGGCATCAAGCCCTTCGACTTCTCCATCCGCAAGGGGGAGGTCAACGGCTTTACGGGGCTTTTGGGTTCGGGGCGCAGCGAGTGCGTCCGGGCCATCTTCGGCGCCGACCATGTCACCAGAGGCACCGTCAAAGTGGATGGAAAAGACGTGAAGATCCGCAAGCCCTTGGACGCTATGAAGCAGGGAATCGGGTACCTCCCCGAGGACCGCAAGGGCGACGGCATTGTGGGCGACCTCTCCGTGCGGGAGAACATCATCCTGGCCCTCCAAGTGATGAAGGGCTTCTTCCGTCCCTTCTCCCGCGCCCAGGCGGAGGCCTTTGCCGACGAGTACATCAAGCTGCTGGAGATCAAGACCGCCTCGGCGGACACTCCGATCAAGTCCCTGTCCGGCGGCAACCAGCAAAAGTGCATTCTGGCCCGCTGGCTCCTGACAGACCCCAAGTACCTGATTCTGGATGAACCCACCCGTGGCATCGACATCGGCACTAAGATCGAAATTCAAAAGCTGGTGCTGAAGCTGGCGGCGGAGGGCAAGAGCATTACCTTCATCTCCTCGGAGATCGACGAGATGCTGCGTACCTGTTCCCGCCTCGTCGTCATGCGGGACCGCAAGGCGGTGGGCGAACTCTCCGGAGAGGATCTGACCCAAACCAAGATCATGGCGACTATCGCAGGAGGTGATGAGGAATGACAACCCCAGTAAAGACTCCCGAACCCCAGCGGCTGAAACGGCCTGATGAGAGTCTCTTCAAACGGCTCACCCGGCAGCAGCTGTTCATCCCCATTGCGGCGCTGGTGCTGCTGGTGCTGTTCAACCTGATTGCCGACCCGTCCTTCTTCGCGGTCACCATGAAGGAGAACAGCCTGGGCAACCCGGTACTCAGCGGCAATATCATCTCTGTTTTGGACAACGCCTCGGAGCTGGTGATCCTGGCCATCGGCATGACCCTGGTGACCGCCTCCTCCGGCGGACAGGACATCTCCGTCGGGGCCACCATGGCCATTGCCGGCAGCGTTATCCTCCGGATGGTCTGCGGCGGCCAAGTTACCGCGGATACCATGCAGATGCCCCTGATCCTGGCCGTTCTCATCGGCATTGTGGTGAGCATGCTCTTCGGCGCCTTTAACGGCACCCTTGTGGCCTACTTTAAGATCCAGCCCATGGTGGCCACCCTTATCATGTTTACTGCCGGCCGCTCCATCGCCGCCTGGATCAACAATAACCAGCTGCCCATCATCAACGACCTCTCCTTCAAGTATGCGGGAACCTTTCTCCCCGGCATCCCCGTGCCCACCCCCATCTTTATCACCGTCTTTATGATCCTGGCGTTCTGGCTGGTGTTGAAGTTTACCAACCTGGGCCTCTACACCCAGTCGGTAGGGATCAACGCGGGTTCCTCCCGGCTCAACGGCTTGGACCCCCAGATGATCAAACTGCTCACCTACGTGATTCTGGGCGTGTGCGTGGCGGTGGCCGGATTTATCCGGGTCAGCCGCAGCGGTTCTATCAACTACTCCCGTATCGCGGAGAACATCGAGATGGACGCCATTTTGGCGGTTGCCCTGGGAGGCAATGCCCTTTCCGGCGGCAAGTTCAATATCTACGGCTCTATCCTGGGGGCCTATGTGATCCAGTTCCTCACCACCACCCTCTATAAGTACGACGTGCCCTCCACAGCTCTGCCGGCCTACAAGGCGGTAGTGGTCATCCTGCTGGTGGTGCTCAGCGCGCCGGTGGTGCGGGAGAAGCTGGCCGGCATGAAGAAGGCCCCGGCCAAAGCCGCAAAGGAGGTGTCCTGAGATGCCGAATGGTATTGCAGTTGACAAGCAGGGCCGGATTAAGAACCGGGTTTCGATGAGCGACACCAACCTGCTGCTCACCATCACGGTCCTGGTATTTTTCATTCTGTACCTCACTGCCGTGATCTTCCTGGGCGGCGGCTTTGCCAAGCCCCAGAACTTTCTTAATATCCTTAACAACAACGCCTCTCTCATCGTCCTCGCCTGCGGCATGAGCATTGTGATGATCACCGGCGGCATCGACATCAGCGTGGGCGCCGTCACAAGCCTGGTGTGTATGGCCTGCGCGGTGAATTTGGAGGAGCAGGGCGGCAGTATGGTAACAGTTGTCCTGATTGGCCTGGGGATCGGCCTGGCCTTCGGCGTGGTCCAGGGCTTTCTGGTGGCTCATCTGGGCATCCAGCCCTTCATCGTCTCCCTTGCGGGCATGTTCTTTGCCAAGGGCATGACAACCATCGTCAGCAAGGAACCCGTACGGGTGACCAACGAGGGCTTCCTGGCGGTAAAGGACACCCGCATCATCGTGCCCGGTCTGGGTGCGAACAACAAGCTGGGCCAGTATATCCCGGCGTATGTGGAGGTGGGTGTGATTATCGCCCTGGTGGTGGTGGTGCTTCTCTTCTGCCTGCTGCGCTGGACCAGGCTGGGCCGCAGTTTCTACGCTGTGGGCGGCAACAACCAGAGCGCCAATATGCTGGGCGTCAATGTGCGCCGCACCAAGTTCCTGGCCCATGTGCTGTGCAGTCTGCTGGCGGGCCTGGGCGGCATTCTCTACTTCCTCCACGTTGGCAGCGGCGATGTGGCCAACGGCGCGGGGGACGAGATGAACGCCATTGCCTCCTCCATCATCGGCGGCACCCTGCTCACCGGCGGTGTGGGCAACGTCATCGGCACCTTCTTTGGTGTAATGAGCCTGAATACCATCAAGCGCATCGTCTCCGCCCTGGGCTTTGACGAGGCTTGGTGGTCCAACATCACCGTGGCCGCCATGCTCTGTTTATTCCTGGTGGTCCAGAGCGTGGTGCTGCTGCGCAAGAATAAAAAATGAGGGAGAGGAACGTCATGAAGACCTGTTTGGGCATTGAACTGGGTTCCACCCGGATCAAGGCCGTGGAGATCGATGGGGCGTACCGCCCCCTCTCCTCCGGGGACTACACCTGGGCGTCCCGCTATGAAAACGGTGTGTGGACCTATCCTCTGGAGGAGGTCTGGACCGGCCTGAAGGCCGCTTTGGCCCAGGTGGAACACCGGCAGGACATTGCCGCTATGGGCGTCTCCGCCATGATGCACGGATATCTGGCCTTTGACAAGGACTGGAATCTGCTCACTCCTTTCCGTACCTGGCAGAATACCAACACCGGCCCTGCGGCAGCGGAGCTGACGGAACTCTTTGACTTCAACATCCCCCAGAGATGGTCCATTGCCCATCTTTACCAGGCGGTGCTGAACGGAGAGAAGCATGTCTCTCGGATCGCCCACCTCACCACTCTGGCGGGCTATGTCCACTATATGCTCACCGGCGTCCATGCCGTGGGCGTGGGGGAGGCCAGCGGCATGTTTCCCATTGACAGCGCCGCCCTGGACTATGACCGGGCCATGATGGCGAAGTTTGACGCGCTTCCGGCGGTACAGACGCTTCCCTGGAAGCTGGCGGACCTGCTTCCAGGGGTTCTGGCGGCGGGAGAACCCGCCGGGACCCTGACGGAGCAGGGCGCGGCTCTGCTGGAGGGGCTGCTGCCCGTGGGGATTCCCTTTGCCCCGGCGGAGGGCGACGCGGGCACCGGCATGACCGCCACCAATGCCGTGGCCCCCCGAACCGGCAACGTGTCCGCCGGAACCTCTATCTTCTCCATGGTGGTGCTGGAAAACCCTCTGGCAAAGGTCTACGAGGAGATCGACCTGGTCACCACCCCCGCCGGAGCCCCGGTGGCTATGGTCCACTGCAACAACTGCACCAACGACACCAACGCCTGGGTGAATGTCCTGGGAGAGGCCGCCCGGCTCTTCGGAGCGGACCCGGGCGCCGGGGAGGTGTACACCAAGCTTTATGAGAAGAGCCTGGCAGGGGATCCCGACTGCGGCGGCGTGCTGGTGTGCAACTACCTGGCGGGAGAGG
>CAJUQM010000098.1 GCA_910588005.1 uncultured Oscillibacter sp. | reverse complement strand
TGATTTTGGCCACACACCGTACACCTTCCAGCCCCAGGTTGTCTGCGGCGTTTTCACTCTGTTGACCCGCTCACTCCATCTATGGAGGTCCTGGCGTTGCTTCTCCCAGAGAGTATGAACTCCGGCGGTGGGTATTCAGTTGTCAAGGTTCAGATAATAGTTGACTATTTCTTACTGGCATGCTATAGTCTATCCGTCGGCGTGGCTATCGTAACACAGCGGAACGACATTGTCAATAGATAAAAATAAAATAATAGTCTATTTTACGAGAGGAGAAATCCTGATGAGTTTTCCAAAACTGACTTTCCCGCTGACGGTGGACTTTGGAGATACAGAGTATTGGATCAGAGAACAGGGGCCTTTCAAATACGGCGCTGCGGTAACAGCGTTTTTCATTGGAGAGGATCTTGGTGCTGTCTCCAACGACGGTATTCCTTTGATGCATGAGCTGGAGCATCAGCTTCAGACCTTTGGCAGTCACCTCCAACCCTATGTGAGAGAGCGGGAAGTAGATGCGGCAACGTTTCTCTGGTCGGAGGGACAAGCAGCCAGCTGTTCAGTTTGTTTTGCATTCCATCCAACGGATAGCTGTACTGGAATTATGACAGAGCGATACACATTTTCTTCTTTGCATGATTTCCTCTATGTGGAGCTGGGCAAGGCGATCCTCCGCGGCAATGCGCCGCGGCAGTGCCGCCTGTGCGGTCGCTGGTTCCTCCATGAGCAAGGAGACCGGGCGATGTACTGTGAGCGTATCGCGCCCGGCGAGGAGAGCAAGACCTGCCGGGAGGCCGGGGCGCGGGCGGTCTTTGAAAAGAAGATTCAGGACGAGGACACCTGGAAAATTTATAAGCGGGCGTATAAAAAATACTACGCCCGCTACATGAAAGGGACTATGAGTGAAAATGAGTTCAAAGCCTGGGCTACTCAGGCGGCGGCTGACCGGGACGCCGCAATTGAGCAGATAACGCCGAAGATCGACGCAGTGCTGAAAGCGCAGATCATCGAACGGCTACGGGCGGAATTGAACCAGCTGTGAGTAAGACCGCTATCTTTGTATACGCTGGTGCAGAATATTTAGACGAGGAGGAAGCGATATGTCTATTCTTGGAGCAGTGATTGTCCCTCATCCACCGTTGATCATTCCCACGGTAGGACGTGGACGGGAGCAGGAAGTCCAGTCTACCATCGATGCTTACCGGACCGTCGCGAAGCAGGTGGCCGCATGGGAGCCGGAGGTGTTGATCATCACCTCACCCCACCAAGTTATGTACGCCGACTACTTCCACATTGCACCGGGCCAGGGCGCCATTGGAGACATGTCTGCCTTCGGTGCGGGCCAGACCAAACTGGGCGTGGAGTACGACGCCCAACTGCGAGACGAACTTATCCGCCGTGCGGAGTCTGCCGGTCTCCGGGCCGGGACGCTGGGAGAGAGGAACCCGTCTCTGGACCACGGCACCTTCCTGCCTCTGTATTTCCTCCAGGAGTCCGGGGTAGACTGCCCCATCCTCCGCATCGGCCTGTCCGGTTTTTCTCCTATAGACCACTACCGCTTGGGACAGTGCATCGTTCAGGCGGTGGAGACCTTGAGACGCCGGGCGGTATTCATCGCCAGCGGTGACCTGTCCCACAAACTGCGGGAGGATGGACCCTACGGCTTCGCCCCGGAGGGTCCGGAGTTTGACTGGCAGATCACCGAGGCTATGGCAGCGGGGGATTTCCTCCAATTCCTGACGATGGACCCTGCTCTCTGTGACCGGGCGGCGGAGTGCGGCCTGCGATCTTTCCAGATCATGGCCGGGGCGCTGGACGGACTGGCGGTGGAATCAAAGCTCCTCAGCTACGAGGGTGTCACCGGCGTGGGATACGGGGTGGCGACTTTTGCCGTCACTGGTCCGGACGAGGACCGCCGCTTTGGGGAGCAGTGTGCAGAACTGGAGCGTACCCGGTTGGCAGAGAAAAAGGCCTCGGAGGACCCATGGGTCAAGCTGGCCCGGCTGTCCCTGGAGACCTTTGTGAAAACTGGAATGCGACTGGAGTGTCTGCCGGACGGCCTGCCCGCCGAGATGACCGGTCAAACTGCCGGAGCCTTCGTCTCCCTCCACACCCACGGCCAGCTCCGGGGCTGTATTGGTACCACCGGGCCCACTACTGAGAGCGTGGCCTGGGAGATCGTGCAGAACGCAGTTTCCGCCTGTTCCCGTGACCCTCGCTTCCCGCCTGTGACGGTGGCGGAACTGGACAGCCTGGAGTACAGCGTGGATGTGCTGGGCCAGCCGGAGCCGATTTCCTCCCCGGCAGAGCTGGATGTGAAAAAGTACGGCGTGATCGTCTCCTGCGGCGGTCGCCGGGGACTGCTGCTGCCCGATTTGGCGGGCGTGGACACGGTAGAGCAGCAGATCGACATCGCCCGGCAGAAGGGTGGCATCAGCTCTCGGGAGAAGTACACTTTGGAGCGGTTTGAGGTGGTGCGGCACACATGATCTGCGAATTGTGTTTTCACCACTGTGATCTGTCCGAGAGACAGATCGGACTTTGCCGCGCCAGAGCCTGGCGGGGCGGGGCCGTTGTCCCTCTGAACTACGGCAAAGTGACCAGTCTGGCCCTGGACCCAATTGAGAAGAAACCCCTGCGGCGGTTCCGCCCCGGAAGTGTGATTTTGTCCGTGGGCAGCTTTGGGTGCAATTTGCGCTGTCCATTTTGCCAGAATTACGAGATTTCCATGTCTGGAGAGAAGAAGCATGAGACGGCGGAACTCTCCCCAGAGGCGCTGGCGGATAAGGCGCTGGAGCTGCGGCCCTATGGCAACATCGGGGTGGCCTACACCTACAACGAGCCGCTGATTGGTTATGAGTACGTCCAGGACTGTGCCGCCCTGGTTCATGAGCGAGGTATGGTCAACGTACTGGTAACCAACGGCACCATTGAGGAGGCACCTTGGAGGGAACTGCTCCCATTGATTGACGCCGCAAACATCGACCTGAAAGGCTTTACGCCTGAGTGGTACAAGAGACTGGGTGGCGATCTGGAGACGGTAAAGCGTTCCATCTCCCTGGCAGCGGAGCGGTGTCATGTGGAGGTGACCACACTGCTAGTCCCTGGCGAGAACGACAGCGCGGAGGAGGTCACAGCTTTAGCCCAATGGCTGGCGTCGGTGGATCGAAATATTCCTCTGCACCTGTCCCGCTTCTTTCCAAGGTATCGAATGATAGACCGACCGCCTACATCGGTAGAGCGGGTGTACCGGTTGGCGGATGTAGCGAGGGAGCACCTGTCTTTTGTCTATGCCGGGAATTGCTGATACGATGTAAGCAATTTGACACTTACATCGTTTGCTGTTCCATGAAGTGCTTGAGTTTATCTACTAATCGGTTCTTATTTGATATTTTTATTTCACATTGCCAAATAGTCAAAACTGTCCATCCAAGGGCTTCGAGATTAGCCTGGTTTTCTTGATCGCGAACCATATTTCTGTGTATTTTCTCATCCCAGTAATTATGATTTGTTTCAGGAAGATGTCCTCTTCTGCACCCATGTCCATGCCAAAAGCAGCCATTTACAAAAATTGCCTTCTTCATTCCGGGATAAATAATATCAGGCCGACATGGTAAGTGCCTACTTTGTAATCGGTAATGACTATATCCCATTTCACAAAGCAATTTCCGAATAATAAGTTCTGGGGTCGTATTTTTGTTTTTGACCTTACGCATAATTTCTGAACGTTTTTTTTCGTCGAAGACATCAGCCATAAAAAAACCATCCAGTTGTTCTGCAATGTTTTGTGCCTGTATTTTACAAAAAATTGGGGGAAGTGCATTTCCAATCATTAAAGCAATAGCTGACCTGGGCAAATTGATAGGGAAAATATATTCTCTCGGAAATGTCTGCAACATTGCAGCTTCTCTCGCAGAAATACACCGATCTTGCTCGGGGTGAAGAAATCTTCCTTTAGAAGGATTTAAACACCCTCCAGTAATTGTTGATGATACTTTATCCCAAGCCAACCTGCCATAAACATCTTTAAACCCTACTCCCTCTTTGCGGTGACAAGGAAGAATGTATTCTTCTGGCAAATCCAGTCTACTTCCCCCGTCATGAGGAGTCAATCTTATTTGCTCTTGAATATGTACAGTATGATGAGGAAACATTTGGTGCAAAGGATCATTACTGTCTTGGGGCAAAGGCATATTACCGATAGCATCTCTAACTGTAGTGACATGATTGTTACCTTTTGCGGGTTCAATTGCACCAAGAAGAGACCCAACTAAAACCAATCGCTTTCGTCTTTGAGGTACACTATATCGAGCGACATTTACATTCGTATAGTTAATGAGATACCCCAAACGCTTTAGGTATGTAACAGCGCGCTTAAATTCCGTATATTCAGCCAATGCCGGTACATTT
>CAJUQM010000097.1 GCA_910588005.1 uncultured Oscillibacter sp. | reverse complement strand
CGGTACCCCTGGAGAGCCTCACTTCGCGCTCATACCGTGCCGCCCGGGTCAGCTTTTCCGCCCCCACGTCCGGCAGTCCGTTCAGCGTTTCCTCGACACTGCCTCGTACTAATTCCTTCAGTTGATTACTTCCTCGTTTAGCTGTACAATCTTCTCGGACATGGTTTGTAGACTCCTTTCAGAATGGTGTGTCGCTGCTTCATTCTGCCAGAGGGCTGCAAACTATGTCTCTTTGTGTTTTTGCGAAACTTATTTTACCTTATCCCGGAAAGGATTCTTTGTTTCGATACGGTTTTCCGCAACAGGCTGTAGAGCAATTTTGCAAATTTGTTCTGCAATTGGCAGTTGTTTTTTTCAATAAAAAGCTGAAAAAATATGGAAATGAAGTCGAACTTGTGGTACAATGAAATAGAATTTTTTGGTAGTTGGAGTGTGAAGATAAAGCGCGGTATTCCGTATTTGTGCGGTGTCGGAGTGATGGGCTGTGTGTGCCACGTGGAGAGGGAACAAAGCGCGGCGGGTGAGGAACCCGCAGTTTTAGAGGAATAAGAGCATCGAAACACGCTGTGGGAAGAGACAAAATATAAAAATACAACCGATAATTAAGGGGGGGGAGAAAGTGGAATTTCCAAAGTCCAAAATTTTGTCTGCAAAGTGCCTGTCCCGGCTGATCAGAGAGGCGAACGGAAATGGAGAGCGATTCTGCTTTATTTTGGGGTCCGGCGCTTCGGTGGAGTCCGGCATTCCCAGCGGCAATACCCTTGAGATGCAATGGATGGACTGCCTCATGGGCAATATGGAGGACCGCGGGACGCCGGCAATGGACGCCGGGGAAACCCGGAGAACTGCGGAGGCCCTGTATGCCGAGAAGAAGATTGAGCACCAGTTTGAAGAGATCCGGGACGCATGGCAGAGGGCGAAGAAAGAGGGGGGACAGATTCCCAGCAGCTACTACTTTGATATCTATACCCTGCGCTTTTTTCCCAATCCCCGGAATGGGTACAGCTATCTTGAGAAGATTATGGAGCGGTGTGATCCCAGCCTCGGGTACCATACGCTGGCGAAGCTGCTGACGGAGGGCAACCTCAACAACCTGGTAATTACCACCAACTTTGACAGCTTGGTAGAGGACGCGCTGTTTCTGTATACGGAGAAAAAGCCCCTTGTGGTCAGCCATGAGTCCCTGGCGGACTATATGGAGGCCAATGTGCAGCGACCCATTGTGGCCAAGGTGCACCGTGGGCTGATGTACGCGCCGTTTAACAGTCCGGAAACCACCCATGACTTGAAGCCGGAGTGGCGGAAGGCGTTGAGCTATGTCTTTGGCACCTATACGCCCATTGTGATCGGATATGCCGGCGGCGACCGCAGTCTGATGTCCTTCCTGGAGGAGGAGGGTACCGTGATGCGCAACGGCGTGTATTGGTGTTACCGCGGAAAGGCGGGACAGGCGAAGCTGCCTGACGAGAGTATTCAGCAGTTTTTGAGGGAAAAGCACGGATATTTTGTTGCAATTGACGGGTTTGACGCGCTGATGGTGGAGATCGGGACCACCGTATATGGAGACGCGATCAGGCCCGGCCTTACGGCGGAGCAGCTGAAGAAAAAGAATGACGGGCGGATCAACCAGTACAATGAGCAGTGGAACAAACTGAACGAAAAGCCGGAGATGAAAAAGGTTCTTCAGCCGATGAATGAGGCGGAACGGCGGGAGGAGGAACAGCGGGAGGAGAAGGAGGAGCTTACCTACTGGGATTATATCCGCCGGGGAGTCCGGGCCCGCAGCGACGGCCGCAGAGATGAGGCCATTAGAGAATACTCCGCGGCGATTGCCTTGGAGCCTGAAGAGGCGGCGGCGTATAACAACAGAGGAATCGTATATGACGACTTGGGAAAGTACGAAGAGGCGATCGAGGATTATAGTACGGCGATTCGGCTAGATTCTGCGCATGCAGTTGCCTATAACAATCGGGGAATTGTTTATAGAAAGCAGGGGGAACATGTAAAAGCGATGGCGGATTATAATAAGGCGGTCGAACTGGACCCCGATTATGCGAACGCCTATAATGGCCGGGGAATTGTATATAAAGAATTGGGAGAGCGAGAAAAGGCGATTGAGGATTACAGCAAAGCGATTGAGCTGACTCCTGATGACGCTAGCTTCTATTATAACCGGGGGATCTTGTATGGTGATTTAGGGGAGTATGAAAAAGCCATTGAGGATTACAGCAAAGCGGCTGCTCTGTGCCCCGGTGCGGCTACCTACAATAACTGGGGAGTTGCATATAAGAATTTAAAAGACTATCCAAAGGCCATTGAAAGTTATACCAAGGCCATCGAATTGGACGCCGGGTATCAGCGGGCATACCGCAACCGGGCCGAGGCATACCGTGCAATTGGAGAGGATGATCTGGCGGCGGCGGACGAAAAGAAAGCGGAAGAGCTGAAATAGACGGCTGCTCCTCCAGACGGGATACCAAAAAGGTGTAAAAAACGCAATGGAAAACCGCTGTTTTGCAGATGCAGGGAAGGAAACGGAAAAAGGTCCGCGCTCCAGTGGAGCGCGGACCTTTGAATTCTACCGGCAAGACCGGTTGACAGAGACTTAGAACATCATGCCCCAGAGGAGGAAGCCGCCGCAGGCCACGATGCCGGTGAAGATCAGAATAACTACCAGATAGCCCATGATATCCTTGGCCTTCAATCCGGCGACGCCCAGAGCAGGTAGCGCCCAGAAGGGCTGAATCATATTGGTCCACTGGTCGCCCCAGGCGATGCCCATGGCGGCCCGGCCATAGTAGTTGGTGGCGTCGATACCGGCCCGGGCCGCAATCTCCGTGGCGGCGGGCATGACAATGGGACCCTGGACGGCCCACTGGCCGCCGCCGGAGGGCACAAAGAAGTTGATGATGCCGCCGGAGAGGAACGTCCACAGGGGGAAGGTCACGTCCGTGGAGATACTGGTGAAGAAGTCGGCGATCATCTTGGCCAGGGACAATCCGTCGGCGTTCTGGGCCACCATCAGACCCATGATGCCGGCGTAGAAGGGGAACTGGAGCAGCACGCCGGCGGAACCGGCGGCGGCGTCGCCGATGGCGTCCACATACTTCCGCAGATCACCGTGGGCCAGCAGGCCCAGGAACAGGAAGATGGTATTGACGGCGTTCAGGTCCAGATTGGCCACGCCGATGGTGATGAAGAAGTGAATGATGTACAGGAAGCCGGCGATGACGATGATGCCCCACAGGATCTTGCTGTGCTCCATCTTCTCGGCGGGGGTCTCAATCTTGTACTCCCGCTCTTTCTCGTCCTGGAGCAGGGCGGGATTGACGACGATGGTGTGCTCTTTGTCAGGGTGCATGGCGTAGTTGATGAGGGGCATGCCCACCAGGACTACCAGGCACATGATGATGTTCATGGGATGCAGAATGGTCTGGGTCAGCGGCGCCTGGTATACAACACCCAGGAACTCCTTGCCGCCCTCGGCGGCCATCTGCAGGGGGATGGAGCCGGAGAGGCCGGCGTGCCAAATGACAAAGCCGGAATAGGCAGAGGCGATCAGCAGGGGATAGTCCACGTCGTTGACACGGCGGGCGACCTCTTTGGCCAGCAGGGCGCCCACAATGAGTCCGAAGCCCCAGTTCAGCCAGCAGCAGAGGGTGGACACCGCGGTAACCACCACAATGGCGCTCATCTTGCTCTTGGCAAGGCCGGCAATGGAGTTGAGGATCTTTTTGCAGACCTTGGCGGAGGCCAGGGCGGAACCCAGCACCAGCACCAGGGCCATCTGCATGGAGAAGGCCAGCAGGCCCCACATGCCGTCGCCGCCCTTGCCCTTGCCGCCCCAGGCCCAGATCATCTCCCAAGGACTTTGCTGCGTGCCCAGGCACGCGGCGATGAAGACCACGATCGTCAGGATGATGGCGAACAGGAATGGATCTGGCAGCCACCGGTTCATGATGCGTACGCATCCGTTGGAGAATTTTTTCAGCATTAATTTCCCTCCTATAAATGTTAAAAACTTGACATACCAGGAAATGACAATTTTTATTATAGCCTTTGTTCACAGTTTGTCAATACTTTTTCGAGTTAAGAAATCCTTTGCCAAATGAAAAAACGGCGTGCAGAAGCATGATTGCTTGCATGGCGTCCGGCTGGAGCTTGGGCAGGATTTTGCACCGGACCAGCAGTGCGTTATACGGAGATTTAACCGCAAGGCCGCCGGTTCCTAGGTGGAGGAGAGAGGGTCCCCGGCACAGGTTTCCTGTGCCGGGGACCCTGTATATTGCTTGCCGGAGGGGCATCCGGCAGGAATGTTGACCCCTTGTTTAAGGGCGGACAGCCTAGCTGCGGATCTCCAGGGCGGCGCAGACTTTTTGAAGGGTCAGGCGGTACACGCCGTAGATCAGGGCGGACACCGCCGCCACCACCGCCA
>CAJUQM010000096.1 GCA_910588005.1 uncultured Oscillibacter sp. | reverse complement strand
GACCCGTCCCTGTTCATGCTGGAGGTCATCCGCACCATCGACAAGCGGCGGGTGCATAATTATGTGGGAAAACTCACCGGGGAGCAGATGGAGCGCATTGACGCCGCCCTGCGGGTCAGCCTCCGGCTTGACGAGGACGCTTTCCTCCCTGTGGAAATGGAGGCGCCCTGATGGACAAACTCATCATCGACCCGGAGTTCCGGGACAAGATACCGCCGCTGACCGAGGAGGAGTTTACCCTGCTGGAGGAAAACATCCTGACCGATGGGGCGGTCTTTTCGCCCCTCATTGTCTGGGACAACACCATTCTGGACGGTCACAACCGCTATGAGATCATCCAGAAACACCCGGAGCTGACCTACGCCGTCCAAAGGCTGGTCTTTGACAACCGGTATGAGGCCATATCCTGGATTTGCAAACACCAGCTTGGCAGACGGAACCTGACGCCCCAGCAGAAGAAGTATCTGATTGGGCAGAGATATGATGCGGAGAAACAGGCTCATGGCGGAGACCGAAAAAGTGCCGAAAAATCAACGGACAAATTTTGTCCGTTGATTTCCTCACACCAGACCCGTGCCACTATTGCACAGGAGTCAAAAGTAAGCGAGGGGTTCGTTCAAAATGCGGCGAAATACGCCAAAGGCGTGGATGCCGCCGAGGAAGTCCTGCCCGGTATCAAGCAGGAAATCCTCACAGGAGCGATCAAGCCCACGGAAACGGCGGTGGCCGCCGTTGCAAAGGCGGAGCCGGAGGAACGCCCTAAACTTGCTGCCGCTCTGAAAGTCACCAAAGACGGCAGGGCAGATAGGTCAAAAAAACCGCAGCCTGCCTATCACAAGGCCCCGCCCATACCCTCAAAGAGGGCGGATATACAGAAGATCGCGGAAATATCCGCAGAGATGGAGCGCCCCAGGTTTCTCGTTACAGAGGAGTCCATGCTCCATTCGCTGGAGGGGGAGGTCGGCTCGTTCATTGAGCTGTGCGACCATTTCTTCCGGGAGTACCCACGGCTTTTGTCGGATGACCTCTACAAGCGGGAAATCATCCGCATTATGCAGACGCTGAAACAATACATCGTAACCATCGAGGGAGGAACCGCAGAATGAACACGAAAAATCTCTTTTGCCGGGAGATCACCTTGGACAGCAAGGACCTGGTCGTCCCCCGCACTACTTACCAGCGCACCCTGAACGAGGACCGGGTCCGCAAGATCGCCGCCGAGTTCGACGAGCGCATCGCCAACGAGCCGAAGGTCAGCAGCCGGGGCGGGTGCTACTATGTCTTTGACGGCCAGCACACCATCGCCGCCCGGAAGTTCCTCAACGGCGGGCGGGACCTGCCCATCCGCTGCAAGGTGTTCTACGGCCTGTCCGAGCGGGACGAGGCTCTGCTGTTCGCCCAGCAGACGGGCGCGTCCGCCAGCCTGACCGCCGGGGCGAGGTTCCGGGCGCTGGTCTACGGCGGGGACAAGGAGGCGCTGGCGTTCCAGAAAGTGACCGAGAGCGTGGGCCTGTGCGTGGACTGCAAGCAGACCAGGGGCGTGAAGCGGCTGGCCTGCATCAGCACCGCCTTTGAGCTTTACAAGAAAGTGGGGAGCGGCGTCTACCGGGAGGCCATGCAGACCATCGTGGACGCCTGGAAAGGCGACCCGGATTCCCTCCGGGCGGAGACGGTGGTGGGCTGTGTGGAGTTTGTGGACCTCTACCACGGCGAGTACAGCCGCAAGCGGCTGGTGACGAGGCTGCGCCAGACCGACCCGGTGGTGATCTTCCGGGAGGGGCGGGCCATGACCAGCCTGCCGGGGTACAAGCGGTATCTCTACCAGGTGTACCGCATCTACAACGGCTCCAGCGCCAAGACCGCCCTGCCGATGAAGTTCTGAGAAATCAAAGAGGAGCGTCTGCCCGATTGGGCGGGCGCTTTTCTCTTTTCCTGTGAGGAGGTGGGATTTTGAAGATCGGCCTTATAGATGTGGACAGCCACCGGTGGCCGAACCTGTGCCTGATGAAGCTGTCTGCCTACCACAAAGCCAATGGCGATGCCGTGGAGTGGTGGCTGCCGGAGGGACGGTATGACCTGGTATATAAGAGCCGGGTGTTCACTGACACCTACTCCAAGGACACGATCTCTGTCACCAATGCCGACCAGCTGGTCTGCGGCGGCACCGGCTATGGTCCGGGGCCTGACCTGCCGGATGCCGTGGAGCATACCCGCCCGGACTACGGCCTGTACCCGCAGTTTTCCGATACCGCCTATGGCTTCCTCACAAGGGGATGCCCGAACCGATGCGGGTTCTGTATCGTGTCCGACAAGGAGGGGACGCGGAGCGTCCATGTGGCCGACCTCTCCGAGTTTTGGGGCGGGGAGAAAGAGATCAGGCTGATGGATGCCAACCTGCTGGCCTGCCCTGACCATGAACGGCTGCTGGAACAGCTTGCCGCCAGCCGTGCCTATGTGGACTTCTCCCAAGGGCTGGACATCCGGCTCATCACGCCGGACAATGTGGCGCTCCTGAACAAGATACGGACAAAAACCGTTCATTTCGCGTGGGACAACCCCAACACCGACCTGACCGGCTTTTTTCAGCGGTTTTCGGAGCTGTCCAAGGTCAGGGACTTCCGGCGCAAGCGGGTCTATGTGCTGACGAATTGGAACAGCACCCACGAGCAGGACCTCTACCGGGTGGACACCCTGCGGCGGATGGGCTTTGACCCCTATGTGATGGTGTACGAGCGCCCCACCGCACCGCCCATCACCCGCCACCTCCAAAGGTGGGTGAACAACAAGCGGATTTTCCGCACCGTGGAGAATTTTGCGGATTATGAGCCAGCGAAAAAGCTGGGAGGGGAGGAAAAATAACCTTGTCCCATGCGTGGATAGCCTGTCCGTTGTCATTTTCAGGTTTGTCCATCCCATAAGATGTTGAAAGCAGCCAAACTGCAATACCTGGAGGATGGCAGGCCCGTTCCGGCGGCGCACTGTTCCACTGGGGGATTGGAGGTATCTCTATGACCGAAGCGATGAAGAATGTTGACCCCCGCAAGGTGGACCGGGCGACGCTCCGTGACCGCAGCACCGTCCGCATTGACCCGGACGCCCCCACCGAGGAGCGCATCCGTGCCTGGATCGAACAGCTGGGCAACCCGTATGTCTACCTGGACGGCGGCGTGGTGGTGAAATTGAGTTTTGCGGACAAGGGCGAGACCATCGAGGACCGCATCAACGCCCTTTACCTTGCCGGGGCTTGACATCCTTGTGTATTCCGGGGCCCCGGCGCTATGATTTTCCCATAGCCGGGGACCCCGCCAAAACGGGGCTGGCTGACCAAAATACGAGAGGAGGTTTCCCATGCCCCAAAAGATTTACAGGACCGGCATCTATGCCCGGTTATCCAAAGAGGATGCTGACGGGATCGAGAGCAACAGCATCCAGAGCCAGCGGGCCATCTGTCTGGCTTACATAGAAAGCCATGAGGACCTTGAGCTGGTGGACACCTATATTGACGATGGGCGGACAGGCAGCAACACGGACCGTCCGGGCTTTCAGAAAATGCTTGAGGATATGCGCTCCGGCCGTATCGACTGCGCCGTGAGCAAGGACCTGAGCAGGTTTTCACGGAACTATATCGACGCCGGGAACTATCTGGAAAAGATTTTCCCCGCGATGGGCATCCGCTATATTGCCATCAACGACAACTACGACAGCATGGCCCCCGGAGCGGGTTCCGACACCATCACCCTGCCGTTCAAGGTGCTGGTGAACGACATCTACTGCCGGGACATCTCCATCAAGATACGCTCCAGCCTGGAGGTCAAACGGAAAAAGGGCGAGTATGTGGGCGGCTTTGCCCCCTACGGCTACAAAAAAGCCCCGCAGGATAAAAACCGACTGCTGGTGGACGAGGACGCCGCCGAGGTCGTGACCATGATCTTCGGGATGTTCAAGGACGGGTTCCCCATCCTGAAGATAGCGGGGCGGCTCAATGCCAGCGGCATCCCCACCCCGATGGACTACAAGCGGATGCAGGGCGTCAACTTCCAGACAGCTTTCCGCACCAGGGAGCGGTCTGAATGGGAGTATGTGACCATCAAGCGCATCCTCTCCAACATCGTCTACACCGGAGTGCTTGTCCAGGGGAAACGGGGTACGCCCAACCACAAGGTACGCTCCGTCCGCCCCAAGGAGGAGACGGACTGGGTACGGGTGGAGAACGCCCATGAGCCGATCATCTCCTGCACCGACTTCGAGGCGGTGGCGGAGCTGATGCGCCGGGACACCCACTGCGTCTCCGGCAGCGACCGGCACAGCCTCTTTTCCGGGTTCCTGTTCTGCGGGGACTGTCAGGCATCCATGACCCGCAAAACGCAGAAACGGGGCGGCAAGCAGTATATCTATTACAACTGTGGCGGCAACAAGCGCACCCGCCAGTGCAGCCCCCACTCATTCAGCGAGGCAAAGCTGACGGACATCGTGTTCCACGCCATCCACGACCAGATCGAGGTGGT
>CAJUQM010000095.1 GCA_910588005.1 uncultured Oscillibacter sp. | reverse complement strand
CTTTACCAGAGGAAAACAGGGCTTGTCCGCCCCATTTTCCTACCCGATGAAAAAAGCCGGAATCCCTTGCGGCTCTAGGGCTGAATGGCCCTTACTTAAATTGCTAACTTCGGCGAAGGACTGCGCTTAGCAAAGGACCGTCTAGGCGAAAAAAACGTCTATTACATGAACCCCTCCTTTGACCGCTGAACAGCGGCAGGAACAAACCTAACCTACGCCCCCGGTGCGAACGATCCGCACCGGGGGCGTTCCGTATTGATGGTCAGGGGATGCCTCCTAGCCAGCATTTTAACATCTGGATCTTTTTACAAAGGCATAGCTGTCCCCACCGGACAGCTCTGGGGAAAACTGATACCCCAGCCGGTCAAAGCCTTTGGCGTCCTCCGGCTCTGCAAGCTGGTTCTCCGCCAAAAAGCGGACCATCTCCCCCCGGGCCATCTTGCACTGGGTGCCCTTTTCGACGATCTTGCCATCCTTCCGCTCCCCGAAGACACAGGTGACCACCCGCGCCCCCTCTGGCACATACCTGGTGACACAGGCACTGTACTCCTTGGAGGCCAAATTCAGGACGCAGTCCGCGCCGGCAAAGACCTCCTCCGCGATTTGGTCTCCCCAGAAGCCGTAGAGGTCCTTCGCCCCGCCCACCGGAAGCTTGGCCTGCATCTCCAGCCGGTAGGGCGTCACGCCGTCGAAGGGCAGGAGGACGCCGTAGAATCCGGACAATATCCGAAGATGCTCCGACACATAATCCAGCGCCTCCCGGGTGAACACCCCTGGGGCCATATACTGATACTGGATGCCCTCATAAGCCATAATAGCGGGCGCCAGCCCCCGGCGGAGGTCCATATCCCGCAGACGCCGGAAATTCAGTTCCGCTATCTGGTCGTTACACTTCCAGAGCGCCTTGAGCTCCTCATAAGACATCTCCCGCAGTTTGGCAAGGAGCGCCTCTGTCCGCTCCAGCATCCTGGGCAGGCCTCTGCTGGGAAAGCTGTCAGTATCGGCGTTCATTTTCTTCGCCGGAGAGATGATGATGCGCATAGAGCCCCCTCCCCTAGCAGTTCCAGTTGACATTTACCGGGTCCGCCTCATCCGGCACGGCGGCTCTCCGCAAGGAGGTCAAAATCCGCTCCAGCTCCTCCTGGGCTAAACGGTCGTGCTCCTCCCGAGCCGCCTCCGTCCCGGCGGTGTGGTAGGCCCAGGCCGCAGCGCCGTAAAAGGCAAATCCCAAAGCATTGGTAGGGGTGGTCAGCGTGCCGCAAGCGGTGGACACCGCCCGGGCCGCGGCCTGCCGTACTGGGTCCGTCTCCTCCTGCGCGGCCTTGCGGGCTTCGGCGAGAAGCACTTTCGCCTCCTTCAACGTCAGATCTCCCCGCAGGTTGGCGCTGACCGCCTCCACCGCCGCCGAAAGACGTCCATCTTCCCCGCCGGTCAGCGGCAGATACTGCTCCGCCGTGTAGGCTGCGGCCCAACGGGTCAGCGTGGTCCTGCTCTGAGTCTCAATGAGGCCCATCAGTTCCCGGACAGCGGGGTCCTCCACACTGCCCAGCATTTTCCGCAACTTTGCCACAGTGCTCCCTCCTACTTCGCCCGGACGATGCATTCAAAGACCAGTCCGTCCACGGTGGCGGTGACGGTGGTGGTACCCTTGCCCACCCACTCGACCAGACCGGTCTCGCTGATCTTGGCGATCTGGGGGTCCGCGCTGGCCCAGACGATTTCGCCGTCATAGTCCGCACGGGTCTCCTTGAGCTTCAGCCGCATCTGCACAGGGGCACTGCCGGACACAAAGGTGAAATCCGTTTTGTTGAGGTACAGGTTCAGCGTACTCACGTAGGGTACACCGGAGACCGTGAAGATGCACACGGCGGAGTCCTCCCCCGAGGTAGCCGTCACCGTGGCGCTCCCGCCTGCCACAGCGGTGACCACGCCGTCCGCCACCGTGACCACCTTGTTGTTGGAGGTAGCCCAGGACACCTCACCCATCGCCCCGGTGACAAAAAGGGTCACTGAACCGCCCGGGTCCAGGGAGGCGCTGGTCTGGGAGAGCTTGAAGGGCTCCGGCTCGGGCTCCTCCGGCTCATCGTCCCCCTGGGTCACGATTGGCTCCGGCGGAGGCTCCTTGGGCGCTTCTTCCTTTCCGCCCAGCCCCCCGGCGATCATGCCGATGATGGCGACGCAGAAGAAAAACGCGCAGTAAGCGGCGATGATAAGCTCCTTTTGATCCAGTGTCATGCCGAAAATATGGAATTTGGGGGCTCTTGAAGTACTTCTCCCCTGTCTTTGCGTGTTCGGATCTGCCATAGCTGACCCCGCCCCTTTCATCGATAGTATGGAGCTATTGTAACATGCTTTCTGCAATTTTACAAGAATTTTGCGGAAAACTGTCGTTTTTTTCGCCGGGGCGCCCACAGCCTCCCGCTGATTTGACTTCCCGGCGGAGCTGTGCTATACTCTGGCAAGATCATGCGACTGGAGGACGCCCCATGGAACCTGTCTACTACACCGTGGAGACCATCAACGGGGACTACGCCTATCTGAAGAGCGACAGCGGCGTGGACAACCAGGTGGCCATGTTCCTGCTCCCTGACGGCACCGATGTCGGGAGCCGCCTGCTGTGGGAAAACTTCGAGTGGACCCTCATCAGCTGAAACATCCCCCCATCTGCGGTCCTGGGCCGCAGCGGGGGGATATCTATAGTTTTACTTTGTATTTTCGCAGGAGGGCTTTCTGTTCGGGCGTAATGCGATAGCTCTCCACGGCCTTCTGGATGGCCTTGTTGTGGGTCCAGGGATCCAGGCGCTGGTGCTGGATGTAGGGCAGCGCGGCGTCGTACTGCTTGGCCAACGCCGTGGCGAAGTACCAGGCGGTCATCATGTTCACGTAGTACTCTCCGCTGCGGAGGTCCGCCGCCCACTCCAGCTGTTCCGGCGCGAAGGCGTCGTCCAAATAGAACGACAACAGCACACCGATGCCAAAGCGCACCGTATAGGCATGGTCCGACGCCATCCACGTCCTGCACTGCTCCAGAAGCGGCGCGGGATGTTTTTTGAAAGCCTTTGGGCTGATGAGGTCACAGGTGGCCCAGTTGTCCACGTATGGAAGAAACGCATCCAGCGCCGCCACCGTCTGTTCATAGTCTGTCATGGCGGAGATCAGACAGCCGTGGACGTTGTTCTCCTCATAGTACCGGTGGGGCAGTGCGTGGAGAAACGCCTCTGCCTGGGGCGTTTTCCCAAACTGCACGGCCAACTTCCGAAGAGGCGGCACCCGGACGCCAATGACGGTCTCCGGGTCCACAGTGGGCATCAATCTACAGTGAAACTCCTTGTATTTCAGGTCCTGTAAAGCAAAAAGGCTTTTCAGCAGGTTTTGTTCCAAACGCATTCTCCTCCCCTTCTTTTCATGGCTGCACGGTGCGGATATTGATCAGATCGTATGTGCGCAGGAACGGCTCCGCGTCCATCCCCTGCTCCAGGTAGTCCAGCAGGAGCAGGGCGCAGGCGTGGCTGTCGCTGTCGGCCTGGTGGTGGTTCAGCTGGATGCCGACGTGTCCGCACAGCGTGTCCAATTTGTGGTTGGGCAAGGCCGGGTAGCACCGCCTCCCCATTTGGCAGGTGCAGAGATAGGGCATCGTGTCCCGCCACTCCACGCAGTAAGCCCGCAGGCACTTGGCCAATACGCTCATATCGAAGGGGGCGTTGTGGGCCGTCAATACGCCGCTGGAGAACACCGGCTCCAGCCTCGGCCAGAGCTCCTCAAAGGTGGGCGCGCCCTCCACCGCCTCCGGTGTGATGCCGGTCAGCTGGATATTGAAGTTGCTGAAATAGGTCTCCGGGTCCACCAGAGTGAAAAATTCCTCCACGATCTTCCCGTCCTCCACCACCGTCACGCCGATGGCGCTGATGCGGTTGTTATAGGAGTTGGGCGTCTCCACGTCAAAGGCTATGAATCGCATGTTATGTTCCTCTGTTTTTGATTTCTAAAAAGAGCGCCGGCTCTGCTGGCAATATATGCTTCGCGCCTAGAAGCCTACAGACGGTCCCTGTCTGAAAGAGGCAGGTCGATCCGCTCCACCTGGACCTCCCCGCGCTCTATGGTCAGCATGGCCATGCTCAATCCACAGCGGAACCGGGGCCTGCCGCAGCTGCCGGGGTTGAGCCACAGCCTCCCCCCTGCCTCGCTCTGGAAGTACTGGTGGGAGTGGCCGAAGACCACCACCTTGACCTCGTCCTTCAGCACCCGGGGCACATCCTCCCGCTTGTGGGTCACGAAAAACGTGACGCCGTCAATGGTGAATGTCCGCTGGTACGGGAGCTCCCGGGTCCAGGAGCCCCAGTCGTTGTTCCCCCGGACCGCGCAGAGGGGGCCGATGTCCTCCAGCTCCAGCAGCAGGGACTCCCGGTCAAAATCCCCGGCGTGGATGATATAGTCACAGTCCTTCAGGCGCTCGACCACGTCCGGACGCAGAGTGCCGTGGGTGTCTGAGATCACGCCGATTTTTGCCGCCATACGCGCCTCCTGATTTCTCCCTTTTTTGGGGAATATACGTTCAAAAAACGGGCCCCTCCCTTTCCGGGAAGGGCCCGCAAAGGGGGCGGATCAGGCCTTGCCGTCACAGCCGAGGACATTGATCAGCTTGTGCTTGACCAAGTCCTTGATGTTGGCGCGGGCGGGCTTGAGGTACTCGCGGGGGTCGAACTTGTCGG
>CAJUQM010000094.1 GCA_910588005.1 uncultured Oscillibacter sp. | reverse complement strand
GCAGATTCATCGTCCCCAGCAGGGCCATTTTCCGGTCAATCACCTCCTTTTCCTCCGGGGACACCTTGGTGTAAAGGCCCACCGTCCGGCCCTCGTACTTTCTCACAGTGCCGCCTCCCTTCGCTGATCTCTTTCCGCGCCAGCAGCCACCGGCGCGGGTGGAACGTAGGAGCGCAGCGCCGCCCGGATGGACGGCTTATCACCGCTCAGCACGGTAAGGGCGGGCGGCTCCGGCACAGGGGCCTCACCGCCCTCCAAATCCGCTTCGTCCTCACCATCCTGGGACTGCTCTGCCGTCTTTGTCCTGGGCTTTTCCAGCTCCCGGTTGAGCTGGGTCAGGCGGGCGGACTTCTCCACCAGCTCATTTTCCTTGGGGAAGGGCCGTTCAGATTCTTCTCTGGCGTTCACCAGCTCCTTCTCCAGTCTCTCCAGATGGTTCTCATGCCCCTTGATTTTTTCGGCCATACCCTCTAAGGCGTTGTTGATACGGGTAACATTGCCCACCGGATCATCGGCCAGCTCCGCCGTATAGGTCAAATGCTGCTTCATCGTGATCTTGAACTTGGAGCCGGTACAATGAAGCTGCATGGGAAAGCCCCGGTATTCGCCCAGGTCGAGGGGCTTCTCCGGGTCGGGCATGAGCAGGCACGCCTTGATAATGGCCTCGCCCGCCTCCTTGCGCTCAGTGAAGGTCTGGCCCATGACGGTCATGGAAAAAGCGTCGTCCTTCACCGGATGGGCCTGGACAATGGGCAAATCCTTCCCCAGTGCCTCAATAAACAGCTTCGTTTCCGCGATTTTCTGCGGATAGTATTTCAGCGTTTTGTTCTGCATTTCATACTGCATGGCGGTGTGGTTGGATTTCAGCATTTTCAGCTTCGCCACCTGCACATCCAGCTCCATCTTCTCCCGGATACGGTCGTCTCCGGTAGCCAGGGCCTTGACCTCGGCATAGGAGAGGGCTGTGGCGTCCACATCCTCAGCGGACCGGGCAGGGGATTTGCTGGTCATAATCTGACCGATGAATTTCTGCTTGTTCTCCACCAGCCCCCAGTTGTAGGCGTCAAAGGTGCCCTTGGTGACGTACTTGAACATTTTGACCGATTTGTTCATGTTGCCCTGGCGCAGCGACCGACCGGCTCTTTGCTCCAAATCAGCGGGCCGCCATGGGCAGTCAAGGTCATGAGACGCCACAATGCGGTCCTGGACGTTGGTGCCAGCCCCCATTTTCTGGGTGCTGCCGATCAGTACCCGAACCTGCCCCCGGCGTACCTTGGCGAACAGCTCCGCCTTTTGCGCTTCGGTGTTGGCGTCGTGAATAAAAGCGATTTCCTCCTGTGGAATCCCCTGGGCGATCAGCTTCTCCTTAATATCGTTATAGACATTGAACTTACCATCGTTTTTGGGGGTAGAGAGGTCGCAGAAAACAAGCTGGGTCCCCCGAATATCCGCACTGTCCCGCCACTCGGCCAAGACGTTCTTGACGCAGGCGTTGACCTTGCTGTCCGGGTCGTCGGGCAGAAGGGCGTTTTGCAGCCGCTGATCCAGAGCCAGCTTGCGGCCATCCGAGGTGATTTTCAGCATATTGTCCTCGTCCGGCTCCACTTCTCTGTTCCGCACGGCCTCCGCCCGTTCGCCCAGCTCCGCCACCATTTCCTGCTGAAAGCTGCTGGGTTCGGTGGTGACGGTGATGTACTCCGCCTCCGGGGTGGGGAGCTTCAGCATATCCGCCGTCTGAATGTCAGCGGCCTCTTTCCAGATGTTAATAAGCTCCGGTAGATTGTAGAATTTGGCGAACCGGGTCTTGGTACGAAAGCCCGTGCCCTCCGGCTTCAGCTCCATAGCCGTGACCTTCTCGCCAAAATCCGCCGCCCAGTTGTCAAAATGGCGGTGTCCGTTTTCCACCAGCGTGTCAAACTGGAGATAGCGCATCATAGTATATAACTCTACCATACTGTTGGAGATCGGCGTGCCGGTGGCGAAAGTAATACCGCGCCCGCCGGTGATTTCGTCCATGTAGCGGCATTTGCCGTACATATCGCTGGACTTCTGCGCGTCCGTTTGAGCAATGCCCGCCACACGGCTCATTTTTGTGTGGAGGAACAAATTTTTGAACGAATGTGCTTCGTCCACAAACAGACGGTCTACGCCCAGTTCCTCAAACGTCACCACATTGTCCTTTTTCTCCTTTGCCGCCAGCTTCTCCAGCTTTGCCTCCAGATTTTTCTTGGTTTTCTCCATCTGCTTGACGGTAAAGTGGTCGCCATCTTCCTCTTTCGCGCTCTCAATCGCGGTTATAATTTCGTCAATCTGGTCCCGGATGACGGCGCTCTGCCGTTCGGGAGAGAGAGGAATCTTCTCAAACTGGCTGTGGCCGATGATAACAGCGTCATAGTCTCCGGTGGCGATCCGGGCGCAGAACTTCTTGCGGCGGTGGGGTTCAAAGTCCTTCTTGGTGGCCACCAGCACCTTCGCGCCGGGATACAGGCGCAAAAAATCGCCGCCCCACTGCTCCGTCAGGTGGTTAGGGACGACGAATAGGGATTTCTGGCACAGGCCCAGGCGTTTGCTCTCCATGGCGGCGGCAACCATTTCAAATGTCTTGCCCGCGCCGACACAGTGAGCCAGCAGCGTATTCTTGCCATAGAGGATGTGAGCCACGGCGTTTTGCTGGTGGGGCCGCAGGGAAATTTCCGGGTTCATGCCCGCAAAGCGGATATGGGAGCCGTCGTACTCACGGGGCCGGGTCGCGTTGAAGATCGAATTGTACTTCCGGCACAGCGCCTCCCGGCGCTCCGGGTCCTTGAAAATCCACTCCTTGAACGCCTCGCAGATCGCCTCCTGCTTCTGCTGGGCAAACGTGGTTTCTTCCTCGTTGAGAACGCGGGTTTCCTCGCCGCCTATCCATTTTTTATCGAATACCCGCACGTCCCGCTGGTTCAGCGCGGCCTCAAAAAGCTCATAGGCGTTGACGCGCTTGGTGCCGTAGGTAGTGTGGACACGGACGTTATCCCGGCTGTCCTCGTTCTTTCCTTGGACCCGCCACTCGCCGGAGGAATCGGAATAACGGAGCTGAATCTTCTTCTCCCGCAGACGTTCCGATGTTCCCAGCAGCTCAAACATGAACTGCTGGTAAATCTCCGGGTCAATCCAGGACGCGCCCACCCGGACGCTGATCTCCGTGGCGGTCAGGTCTTTGGGCTGTACCTGTTCCAGCTTCTCCACATTGATAGCAAACTGCGGGTTATCTTCTGCGGCGGCGCGGGCCTGGGCCAGCTTCACCCGGACGTTGCCGGAGAGGTATTCGTCCGCCGCCTGCCAGCCCTTCGACCAGTTTTCGCCGCCCCCGGCAAAATCAAAGGGGCCGGTGGCGGGGTCCTTGAAGATAATTCCCTTCAAATCCTCCACGATCTGCGGAATTTTCTCAGGTCCGCCCATCAGACCGGCCATATACTCCAGGTCCACGCGGGCCTTCTCGCCAATGGATACCGCCAGGGCCTCCACCGCCGTGTCCACGCTGGTGACGGCCTGCCGGTTCTGGATGGTGCGCTTGGTGAACATATCCGCCTTGCGCTCCAAATTTCCTTCATCGTCCAGCACTTCCAGGGAACACAGAAGCGGGTAGGAGGAATCCTGTTCAAAGGCCCTCCTGTTGCCCAGGCTGCTCAACAGGCCGTGTTTTTTCGTGAAAGCGTCATAAAGGCGGTTGAGCTTGGCCTGCTCCGCCTTGATTTCATCGTCCCCGGCGTTTCCTAACTGCAAATCAATGAGCTTCCGGGCACAGTCCCGAATGGCGATCATGCCCATGGCCCGTTCCGTGGGGGTCTTGCCCAAGTCCACGGGCTTCATGCGGGAATTTTCGCGGAAATACAGCTTGCCATTGAACAGTGCGTAGCTGAAATTGCGTACAGAAGGGTCGGCAGGGATAGATTCAACCTCTTTGCCGTCCTCCTGCTCCGGCTCGATCTCCAGCAGTTCCCGGTCAGGCGGGGCAAGGTTCTGAATGGCCCCGGCAAGCTGCCGGGAGAGGTCCGCCCCGGCAATGGGCGCAACGGTGTAATCCTGCCTGCCGTACTGCGTATTCTCCGAGGTGGCCGTGCCCAGCACCATATCCGGGTGTTCCAGAAAATAGCTGTTGATCTTGAATCCATCTTCATTTTCACCCACCTGCACCCATCCCGGCTGCTCAATGGCGGGGCGGTCCCGCTTTTGCAGGAAAATAATATCGGACACCACTTCGGTCCCGGCGTTGGCCTTGAAAGCGTTGTTGGGCAGACGGATCGCGCCCAGCAGGTCAGCCCGCTCCGCCAGATACTTCCGCACGGTGGAATCCTTTGCGTCCATGGTGTAGCGGCTGGTGACAAAGGCCACGATGCCGCCCGGACGTACCTGGTCCAGCGCCTTGGCAAAGAAATAGTTGTGAATGTTGAAACCCAGCTTGTTATAGGCGGGGTCGTTGACGTGGTACTGACCAAAGGGCACGTTGCCCATGGCCAGATCATAGAAGTCCTTCCGGTCCGTTGTTTCAAAACCGGCGAGGGTAATGTCCGCTTTCTGGTAGAGCTGCTTGGCAATGCGCCCGGTGAGATCGTCCAGTTCTACGCCGTACAGCTTCGCCGACGCCAGAGAATCCGGCAGGAGGCCGAAAAAGTTGCCGATGCCCATGGACGGTTCCAGCACGGTCCCCGGCTGGAAATTCATATTCTCCACCGCCT
>CAJUQM010000093.1 GCA_910588005.1 uncultured Oscillibacter sp. | reverse complement strand
ATGCCAACAGGGTTTTCAAATCTTCCATGCTCAAAATCTCCTAAAATAGTTTATCGAAACGGAGGAAAGCGGCGGCATTGATTTCTCAAAACCGCCGCTTTCCAGAAATTAAGAGAGCTGTGTGTATACAGCGTGCTGCCGCCGGTAGGTATCGCTGTCCTTCTGCTTCAGCTCCTGTTCCACCTGGGCCAGCTGATGCTCCAGATCCTTGATCTTGGCCTCGTCGGTCTCGGTACCCAGCCGTTGCTCCAGCTCCTGCTGCTGCTTTTTCAGTTTTTCGATCTCCCGGTCCACCTTGTCGGTATTGCACTCCCAGGTCTCGCCCTTATCCTTTTTCCCCTCCGGGCCCTTCGCACCCGGATCCGCCTGCTCGGGCTCCTCCGCCTCGGGAGCGTCCGGCTTCCTGGCATCGGGGGCGTTCTCCGGCTGCTTGGGCGCGTCCGCCGCCCGCTCCGGGTCATCGAAGAAAATCTTAGGCTGGCCGTCCTCGTCCCTGCCCATCCAGTAGAGGCCGGACGGCTCCCGGGGCTCCTCCGGGATATATTCATCCATCACAGGTTTCAGCTGGCGGCCTTTGGCCTCATCTTCGGACTTCTGGACCTTGGACGCTTCCTGCACCTTTTCAGCCGTCGTCAAGGGCTGGACTGCACCGGTGTTCAAACCAGAAATCGGCATCATAATTCATTCCTCCTTGAAATGTTACGCAGTAAATGAAACTGTGGGTTCGGTTTCCGCTGGAGCGGCGATTATTTCTCCGGCCGGGGTGTAGATGACCGGCTCACTTTCAATGGGCTCCGCCGCCTCGACGGGCCTGCTGTTTTTCAGCGCCGCTTTCGCCGCCTCGCTGAGCTGCACCAGATCGGTTTCCCGGGGACGGCCCGGCTCTGCGCCTTCCTCCGCCCGTTTGCGCTCCTCACGGCGATTTTCGACGGCGGCTTCCTGCTCCAGCTTCGCCTTCTCCCGCTCCGCCTTCGCCTCCGCCTCCATGCCCTTGTCCAGCTTCTCCTGGTACTTGACCGCTTTTTCCGTACACTCGCCGGTGTAGCCTAGCGCCTGCTTCATTTTTTCCGTGTCGCCCTCGGCGCTGGCCTGCCGGTACACGCTCATCGGCGTACCCGACAGCTTGAGATTGGAACTGGCTCCCAGAAGCCCTTCCATCATCTGTATGTTCATGTTCGTTCCCCTTTCTGTATACAGATTTTAGGTGTGCTGCTTTTCTCAGTTTATCGGGCGGAGAGTACTGTTTCAAGGCTTTTGTAATGAAATGCGCTCTGAATGTCATGAAATGGTCCGCGGGAACACTATTCCACCGCCCGCATCTGTTCAACCAAGGACTGTTTGTTCTGTCTGCTGACCGTCCAGGCGGACAGGAGAAATTCCAGGCCGAACAGCACCAGAAGAAACAGGCCCATTTCCAGTATCGGAAATTGATAGGGCACGATCTCACCGGCAAAGGATCGTCGGCTGACCTCCCGGCACACCACCACCGCAATCGGAAGTCCGATCAGCAGGACAGCCAGGGCGGCAAAGGCAGCATAGCAGAGTCCTTCGCAAATGTTCATCCGGCACAGCTGCTTTCCGGTCAAGCCGACGGAGCGCAGGATGCTGTTCTCCCGCTTCCGGGACATCTGGTTGGAGAGGGTCGTGTTGATCAGATTGACGACGCCAAAGAGGAAGATCAGCCAGGAGAGCGCCCGCAGTCCGCCGAAAATCAGGCCGCTCTGCATTTTCTCATACTCGATGTGGACCCCGATGGTATCCAGCCCGAGATTGCTGTGACCGGACAGAATTTCTTGCAGGCCAGCTTCTACACGCTCCGCTTTTTTCGGGTCACTGACAATGCTCCAGGAGTAGTCAAAGTTTTCGATCTCAGGATGGAGTTCCCGAAACAGCTCCTCCGGCGCGAACAAAGCCACCGAATCCAAGGCAAGGGCCCCATGTCCGTTGCTTGTCCCCCTCACCGGATCAAGCAGGCCGGATAGGGTGACGGTCACGGTCTCCTGGCCCAGAGACAGCTCCATAGTGGCCCCGACATCCATCTCAGCGAGGTCCTTTTGATAGCTTGCGGCCAGAAGGACGCTGTGGGCGTCCGCCGGCATAGCGCCGGATATCAGCGCGGCCTCCACCTCCTGTCGGTTTTCGTCCGTCAGAGCATCGCACATACCGGCCCCAGTACCTGCGGAGGTCCCGAATCTTGCGTGCAGAGACTGGCGGGTGACCAGCACATCCGTCACGCCGTCCACGGAGAGAACCTCCCGACGCAGTTCGTCATTCAGCGGATTGCCCGCGGCCATGATCTCCTCCTCCGGCTGCTCCGAGGACAGGTAGATTTTATAGTCCCCATCCGGGAAGAACAGCCTTGCGGCCTGCTCCGGCGAGCGGGTCAGAACCACGGAGGACACAATCAAAAGCAGAATGCCGCCCAGGCTGAGAGAGGCCGCAATGCTGACCGCTTTTTTCCGGTCACGCTGGAAGTTTGCCAGTCCCATAGATACAGGGCCCAGCCTGATGCGTTTCTTCCGGCTGCGTATCCGCTCCTGTCCGGCGGAAAAGCGTACCGCCTCCAGCGGCGAAATACCGGCGGCGATTTTCACCGGAGCGTGGATGGAGATGGACACCATGAACCAGCAGGCCAGGACGGTCAGAAGCACCGCCAGCCCATAGTAGGCCCCATGGAAGCCCTTGGGGAACAGGAGCAGGCCGCCGGCGACGCCCAGCAAAACACCAAGCAGGATTCCAGTGCCGCCCAACCGGCGGCTCTCCCTTTTTACTATGCGCCGGATCTGTTTGGGCGTTGCCCCGATGGTGCGCAGCTGCCCATAGCTTTGGATTTTATCCTGGATGGAGATTCGGAAAATGCTCTGGATGACCACATAGCCGCCAATCAGCGCCAGGGCCGCGACGCCGCCGGTGGCGGCAAAGTCAATGGACTTGGAAGCATAGGCGAAGTAGCTGCTGTTCATGCCCACATGGGGGAGGCCATACTGGGCGGCAATCTCCCGGCAGCGGGCAGTCATGACCTCTTCGCTCAACTGCCCGTCATTCTGAAAATGCACATAGGCGCGATATCCGGCGGGGTCGAATCCGGCCCACTGGGTCAAGGCCGCTTTGGAAACGGCAATGGCACAAGTATTTGCTTCCTTTTCCCCTACGTTTGACAGGATGCCGGTCACGGTGTAGTCGCCCTGAAAGCTCTCGGTGTCCAATCGGACTGTCTCACCGATCTTGGCATTGGAACCGTAGGCGGAGAGGAAATATTCGCTGACAGCGACCTCGTTCGCCCGCTCCGGGAGCGTTCCTTTTACCAGCTCCATCTGACCGCGGGCAATATGGATCATGTCGCTGTCGCAGTACACATAGGAGGCGTTGTAGCCCTGCTCCGAGTGCTCCTGCCCCAGCAGGTAGTATTCACCTACCCGGGCAAACTCCGGCAGGTCTTTCAGCGCCGCCGCATCGGACGCCTCAACGCCGGTGAACACCGCCTCATAGGTGTCGGCCACCTGATTGCGCTGGATCTGCGCCACGGAAACGGATAGGACCGCCGTAAAACAGATCAGAAACGCCGCCAGGGCCACGGCGGTCACCACCATCAGATTCCGGCGCTTTTCACTGGCGAGGCTCCGCTTCGCCAGTTTCTTCACAATGGCGCCGGTATCATTTTCAAAAGGCCAAGTCATACTCTACCTCCAAATTAAACGCGCAGCTGCTCTATCAGAGACAGTTTGTTTTGATGCTTCAGTGCGGCCCAAGCCACAGTAAGCGCGGACAAAATAACAAGTGTACTGTAAGCTAAGGCAATCTCAGTGGGGAAGCGATAGTGCAGGTAAACCATCAGCCCACTTTTCAAATGAGAACACAGGGCAGCACCAACGCCGCCGCCGATCAGCACGGAGAAAAACAGCCCGATCCCTGAAGTTATCAGGCTTTCACAGCGAACCATAGAAGATAGCTGCGTTTGGGACATTCCCACGCAGCACATCAGTGCAAACTCTTTCCGGCGGGTGATCACGCTGGTGAGGATCGTATTGACCAGATTCATCATAGCAAAGCAGCCGATGAACGCGACGGCGGCGGTCAGAACTAGCTTCATCCCCTGTATAAAGTTTTCGTTCTGAGCAATGGCGGCGGATAGCGATGTCACGCTGAGGCCAGCGGCTTCCTTCAAAATCTGGTCGATCTCGGCCTCGGCCTGTGCCTCCCGATCATCGGAGACACGAAGCGCGAGCTGGTACATGGTGTCGCAGGACACAAGATCATTCATAACGTCCACCGGAAGCATCAGCATGTCAATTTTATCGCCATTACCGCCAATTTTTCTCTGATCGAGCACAGCTCCAACTGTAAAATTTCTTTGATAGCTGTCACTTCCATCAAAAATCGTTAGTGTGAGCCGTTGCCCGGCCTCTGCCCGAATCCCATAGTCTCGTTCCAGAGAATCGGGACAGCCGACAATCAAGAGGTTTTGTTCCACCAGGGCGTTATATTCCAGATCGGCCGGGCTGTTCCGGCAAGCGCGTATCAAATCTATATCGTCACGGTTGAAGCCAACAATCGAGATTTCGGATTCCACCGCCTCTGGCGCAAAAGCCGCCGGGAGATAGTGATATTCCGTCATTGCTTCCAGACCCGAAACCATGCGCAGAGAATTTTTCAAGCTGGCTGTAAATGGTGCGGAAGCCTGCACCTGCTCCAGTGGGTCATTCCGCAGCCGTTCGTCACTGATGTTGATGA
>CAJUQM010000092.1 GCA_910588005.1 uncultured Oscillibacter sp. | reverse complement strand
GCGCCATCCTTTGCGCCTGCATTTCTTTGATTTGAGGCAGCAGCTCCAGTGTGTGCTGATATTTCCTCGCCATTATTTACACCCCCTGATGCAGTTCTTTTTTCCTACATCAGGGGGCTTTTGTCTATTGTCCGTTTTTTTGGGGGCGGTGCAAATAGCTGGAGGGCCTTTTTCACAATTGGACTCTGACAGACTCACAAGCTTTTTCCCGCTCTAACAGCAGGTCCGGCAGCGAGGTTCTTCCCGCAAACAGCCTGACAGACAGATGGTCTCCGGTCTCCGTCTTTTTGCCGGCCGCAGCATTCCCCGCTCCCCGTCATGAATCGGGATTTACCGCTCAGTCCGCCCAAATCTCCTCATCAGTGGGGACTTTTTTGCCCGGAATGATATAGGCCAGCCGGCTGATATTGACCAAGTGGTTCCACCACAAATTTCCGGACAAGCTGTTCCCTCCCCAGGAACCGGTACCCAGCGTGGCAGTGGGCAGAAGGCCGTTATCCAAGGCGCCGCCAATGCCGGAGGACCCCACTTGATTGACGACAAAGCGGGAGACCGGAATTTTTACCGCCACATATTCAATATGCGCCTTATTGTTGGAGTGAATCGCCATGGAGTGGCCAGTGCCCTCATTCATGATGTTCTGATAGGCAATTTCCACGCCCTCCTCCCAGGTGTCATACTTGTAGGCACACTGGACAACACACAGCTTCTCCTTGGCCAGGATTTCGTCCTCTCCATACTTCTCCACCCTCACCAGGAGCATCTTTGTGTCCTCCGGAACAGTCAGCCCGCACAGGGCCGCAATCTCGGTGGCCGGACGGCCAATTGCTTTTTTGTTGATGACTCCCCCGGGGAAGAGGTTCTCACGGACCTTTGCCACATCCTCATCGGACTCCACGTAATACACACCCAGTTTTTTCATCTTCTCCACCATCTCGTCATACCACTCGCTGGGGCAGATAGCAGACTGCTCACATGTGCACAGGACACCGTTGTCATTGCACCTGCCCTTGACGATCATGGAGACAGCGGCATCCAGATCCGCGTCCCGGTCGATCAGCGCCTGAATATTGCCGGCGCCCACTCCGAAGGCGGGCCTGCCGCTGGAGTATGCCGCTTTGACAACGCCGGGGCCGCCAGTGGCGACGCAGGTATCGCACATCGCCATTGCAAGGCCGGAGATCTCCATGGTAGGATTGTCCACAACCTGGATGAGATCAACGGGAGCACCCAGCCTCTCCAATTCGCTCCGCATATACGCAACGCTTTTAATCGTGGTATCCTTGGACCGGGGATGGGGGCAGACAATGATGGCGTTGCCGCCCTTCAGGGCGATCATCGCATTCTGGGCGGGCGTCATCGTAGGATTGGTGGTCGGACACAGGGCGGCAATCACGCCAATGGGCTTTGCAATCTCCACCAGCCCCTCCTCTTCGATGTAATTGATGATCCCCCGGCTCTTTACGCCTTTGAGCTTGTACCAGCAGTTCCGGGTCTTATTACGGTTCTTGGCAATCTTGTCCTCATATTTGCCCATGCCGCTCTCTTCCACCGCCATCCTGGCAAGCTCCTCGGCGTTGTCGTAGATCACTTTGCCGATGGCCCGCACCACAGTATCAACCTGCTCCTGGGTGTATTTTTCAAAGATCTGCTGCGCCGCATGGCCGCGGTCGACAAAGGCCTGCACATATTCTCTCGCTTCCATAAACATTGGTCTCCTTTTTTATCAATTCGATTTTTCGGAACACTCTGCCGGAGTTCCGGCAGCTCTCAGTTTTATCGTGACAGATCTGCTGCTAGCTTTTAAAGAGTCTGATCCCCAGCGGGAAATCAGCAGGCTTTTTTCACCAGTTCGTAGATCTGATCCACTGTGGCGGAACGGCAGTTAAATCGAAGCTGAATACTCAGCAGGGCGTCCTTTGCAACCTGCTCCAGCATCTCCTCCTTCGCCCCGGCTTCCCGCAGGGACGCAGGTATGTGGCAAAGCGCCGTCATCTGGCGGACCGCCTCAATGGCGCTTCTGGCATCCTCATACAGTCCCCTGCCTCCCTGTACGCCCATAGCCTCAGCCATACGGCCGTATTTGGCGGGCGAAGCCATATAGTTATACTCCATAACGTGGGGCAGCATGATCGCATTCGCCATTCCGTGAGGGATATGGAAGTGCGCTCCCAGAGGGCTGGCAATGGCATGGGACAGTCCCAGATAGGCGTCGTTCATCACCATGCCGGCTAACGACGCCGCCAGCATCACCCGGCTCCTGGCCTCAAGATCGGAGCCGTTGTTAACCGCCACCGGCAGATAGCGGTACAGCAGACGGATCGCCTCCAGGCAGAGCACGTCGGTCACCGGCGTTGCAATACGGGAGGTATAGGACTCCACAGCGTGGGTCATGGCGTCCATACCGGTGGCCGCTGTAACCCGGGGCGGCAGGGTCAGGGTCATCTCCGGATCACAGAGCGCCAGATCCGGCGCGATGTACGGACTTGAAATCGTAAATTTAATCTCATTCTTCAAGTCAGACAGTACGGCAAAAATCGTAAATTCGCTGCCTGTCCCCGCGGTTGTCGGGATCGCAACCAGGGGAAGCCCCTTTCCGGGAACCTTATTCACACCGCCATAAGCCCGTAGAGAACCGCCGTTACCCACAAGACACGAGGCTCCCTTAGCCGCATCTATGGCGCTGCCGCCGCCGACAGCCACCATGCAGTCCACCGCCTCCGACTTGGCCTGCCTGTAAATCTCCTCAATCGCATCTGTATTGGGATCGGACGGAACGCGGTCAAATACTACGCAGCTGTACTTCCCGTCCAGAACGCCGGACACCTTGTCCAGTAATCCGGCCTGGGCCACGCCGGGATCTGTCACCAGCATAATCTTAGAACCGTGGAGAGACTCAATCGCCGCAGGGAGCTTCGACAGCACGCCCGGGCCAAATTCCATTTGGGTCGGGCAGGTAAAGGAATACGTTTCCATCATTTTTTTCACGCTCTTTTCAGGATTTCTTTTCAGGTGGAGGCGGCCTCTGGAGGCCGCCTCCGTCCTTATGACACTTGCAGGCTGGGCAGCCAATCGGAGAGTGCGGGGACAAACGTAACCAGCATCAGTACAATAAACGCCATACCGACCCACTTCCAGATCGGTCCCACCACTTTTTCGATGGGTGTTTTCGTCGCAAGGCAGGTGGTGAACAGTGCCACGCCGACAGGCGGCGTAATCAGTCCCACCGTGAGATTGATGCACATGATCATACCGAAGTGAACGGGCGTCAGTCCGAGGGAGAGCGCCACAGGCAGTAAAACGGGAACCAAGATGACAATTGCGGCAAAGCTCTCCATTACACAGCCCACCAGCAGCAAGAACAGGTTGATGATCAGCAAAAGCATGACCTTAGAATCCGTCAGCGAGATCAGGAAATTGGCGATCTGCTGCGGCAACTGCGCCAGGGACATGGTATAGGCCAGCACATTTGCCATTGCCACAACCACCATGATCGCGGCGCTGATGATGGCGGTATTCTCCAAAATTTCCGGAAAATCCTTCCACTTCAGCTTGCGGAAGAACAGCATGCCCTCCAAGGCCGCAACCAACGAGGCAATCGCCGCAGATTCCGTCGGCGTGAATACACCGGTCAAGATACCGCCCATGATAATAACTGGCACAAACAGCGCCGGCAACGCCCGCAGGAACATCCGGAGGGACTGCATCAGAGAACTCCTTGCCCGAACGGTCCAGCTCTGGCCCTCTTTCAACCCGCTGGCAAAGATCAGCCCGACAAATGCCAGGGCCATCAGAATGCCGGGGATGATGCCGGCGATAAACAGATCGCCGACAGAGCAGGAGGCCTGCACGCCGTACACGATAAACATGGTGGACGGCGGGATAATCGGCCCTAAAATCGAAGTGGCTGCGCAGAGGGACGTGCTGAATATGGGTGAATAGTTATCCTTATCCAGCTCCGGCTTCATCACCCGGCCCAGCAGCGCGGCAGAGGCGTTGGCCGAGCCGAGAAGCGCTCCCAGCAGCGCCCCGACAATCACGGTCACATAGGCCATGCCGCCTTTGATATGCCCGATGATCGTGCGAATCCAGTCACAGAGGCGTTCCGTCACTCCGCCCACACCCATCAGCTCTCCGGCGAGGATAAACAGTGGAATCGCCATCAGGCTCGTGGAGTTGCAGGCGGCAAACATCCGCTGGATCAGAGTGGTAAACAGATTCGTCGTCCCCATGTCAATACCGTGAATCAGACCGGTGGCGGCCAGGGCCAGGGCGATGGGCATACCGATAACAATGGTAATCACAAAGGCAATCGCTACGATCATACGCTCTGTACCTCCTCTTCCGGATTCGTCATGATATCAAGGACAATCAGCACCATCTGCTGCAAGGCCATCAGACCCAAACCAATGGGCAGGCAGCTGTACACGATGGGAAGCGGCAGTCCCATTGCCGGGGATTTTTGAATCTGAACGGAGCGGGACATAATCAGCTGAACGGACCAAAGCGTAAACGCCGCCAAAAGCGCAAAGCAGAGAATGCTTACCGCAATGTTGATCCATTTCCGGATTCTGGGGGGAAACAGATTCACCACCAGATTCATATTCGCCAGCGACCTTCGCCGCAGCGCCACCGCTCCGCCGTAAAATGTCAGCCAAACCAGACAGTAGCGGCACAACTCGTCTCCCCATACCGGAGGATTATGGAACAGATATCGCATAAAGACAGCATAGCACATCACCAGCCACATGACGGCGGTACTGAGCACCGCCAGCCATTTTGCAATTTGTTCC
>CAJUQM010000091.1 GCA_910588005.1 uncultured Oscillibacter sp. | reverse complement strand
AGCTGCGGCTTGAAGTAGGCGTAGTACGTCCCCTGCTTGAGGGCCTTGTACCCGTGCTGGACGGACCAGTTGCAGGCATCCTCCGGAGTAAAGGTCTTGCCGGTCAGGGTCTCGATGACCATCGCGGCGCAGCTCGGCCCGCACCCGGCGGAACCAATGGTACTGCTCTCCCCCGATGTCCGGTATGGCTTATCTCTCCAGCGGGGGTCGTTCTGGAGATAGGATATAGGCTGTTTATTCATGCAGCTCTCTCCTTCCCGCTCTCGCGGCATCCACACTGCCCTCGGCCAGCACATACGCCACCACGGACGCCACGCTGACCACAGCGCCCGCCACGGAGCTGATGGTGTTCTCGTCCAGGCCGAAGACCATCGCCAGACCGGTGACGATCCCGGCCGCAGCAGCCCACAGCTTGCGGCTGCTCAGCTTACGCTTCCAATCAATTTTATTCATGTCTCATCCTCCCTGCTCCATTGTCTTTGTCTGCATACAAAACAAAGCTCACAATCCAACCCTCCCCAGCAGAAACGCGATGACCGCGGCGCATACGGCCCAGACCGCTTTTTCCACAATACTCTCCCACCGTCTGGCAGGCTTGTCCCGCTGGGCCTCCTGCCACTCGATGAGCTTGTCCAGCTTCTCATTGACGGTGGAAAAATGCTGCTCCTGGGCCGCCTCCGCCCGTTCCAGCTCATTGAGCCGCTTGAAAATCTCCCTGTGGGTGTCGCTGTTCTGGCCCTGGAACTTATCCAGCTCCTTCTCCAGCCGCGTCAGGTCCGCGCAGGGCTCCGTGCATTTGTCCGGCATGTGTTTCACCTCCTGTTATCATGTGTCTTAGGATACCGCTGGCCCGGCAATGAATATATTGTAGGAACTTGTGGACGTGTTGCTGTTTCCGTAGAATTTTTCACCAACCGCGTCATACATTCCAATCGCGCCGGACGGGTCGATGCAGGGAACAAAATCCAAAACCAGATTGCCGTTGGTGTCCCACATTTTCAGGGAGTAGACCTTTGTCTGCTTTGCCTGGCTCTCATCATTCAGATTATTTTGTTGTTCTCCAAACAGCCTGTTCATTGAGCTGCGCCAATATGTGCCAACTGTCTTTGATATTGTCGTTCCGTTTGTTGTGATTGTCTTAGCTGTGCTGTCAAGCTCAATCTCATAATTGCTTCCTGCGACATAATCGGCCAAATTAGTAAATGATGTTTGATGCCGGAAACGCACTTTACCGCTGCACACACAAATTCCTTCTCGATAGATTGATGTTCCGGATTTTTGGCCGTACCCATAAACGGCGTACACAGTTGTGCTGGATGTCGAGGAAGTCTGACCGCTGGAGAATTTTAACGAAAACTTGGTTGCAGTTGATTTGGCTGGCATCTGGATATACGGCATACGGCTTGTCGTGCCGCTGGTACCGTTCTGCACATATTCCACTTCCGTATAACCGGCGGGCAGCCGCCCGGCTGGTGCGGACCCGGACGCATCAAACACCTTCCTGGCCACCCCGCCCCCATCCCCCACATACAGTGTCTTGACTTCTCTGGCGACGCCGCTCGCATCTCCGACGTACAGCTTTTTCACCTGCCGGGCAATCCCTCCGGCATCGCCCACGTACAATTTCACCGCCATGCCTACACCTCGTACACGCCGTACAACGTCCCCGCAGCCAGCGGCGAAGACCCGGCGGTCAGATCAGCTGTCCCGCAGGTAATGAGCGTGATGTCGCTGCTCAGGGCCTGCCCGTTGACCTTCCGCGATGTAGGCACCACATCCGCCAGCACTTGCTCCAGGCTCCTCCCGTCTCTCTGCCGGATCACGCCCTCAACCACTGTTTTGGGGTAGATATTGGTTCCATCGCTGTTCTGGAACTGCTCCAAACGTCCGCCTGTGACGGGCGTGGACGGCGTGTCCGTCTGCACTGTCTTGACCTCCGATGCGGTCCAATCGGAATCCAAAAATGCACTGCCATCCGCATTGTACCCCCAAGCCCGAACGCGGTATTGCACCGTGTTCCAATCTTCGCCGACGGCCTGTGTCAGTTCTGTTTTATTGGTATGAAAAGTATTATTCATCCCATCCTCGGTCTCCTCGCCAAACGGGCCGCCATTAACGGAGCTCTGCAAAACATAAGCAACAGCCTTGGCAACCGCGCCCCATGTTATCGATACATCGCCGCCGCGCACAACATTACCAACCGTAATAAAAGCGGGTGCAGGGAATGCCATGTTGAAAACCTCCTCACGTAAATGTTCCCAGAATCAGCCCGTACAGTGTATTGCTTATGCGGCTTGCAGCCGGAATGGACGTGACCATCTCCACAAATCCGCCGCCGCTGTACCCGCCGCCGCCGCCCTCCGGCGGGTCGATCCAGCGGGTGTCGTAATCAGCGGCGGTCCTCTTGGCCAGCACCTGCCCGGCGCTGCCGCCTGTTGGCACGCCGGGACCGGCGGGACCCTGCGGGCCTGTTGGGCCAACTGCCCCAGAAGTACCGTCCGCGCCAGGGGGACCGGCGGGGCCTGCGGGGCCAATCGGACCGGTATCACCCTGGTCGCCTTTGGGCCCGGCAGGACCGGCGGGGCCTTCCGGACCAACCGGACCGGTCTGCCCAGGAGCGCCAGCCGGACCCGGCTCCCCCTGGAGTCCCGGCGGGCCCTGCAGCGGCCCCACGTCCTGCCACTCCGCCATGTCCACAGCCCACAGATAGATCGTGTTGTCCTCCGCCGTGCCCACCGCGTACGCATCCCCGGCTGCACCGGCGGGATGGGCGGCATTCAGCTCCTCCAGCGTGTCAAAGCGGCCTTTCACGATAAATGATGTGCCTGACTCACCCTTTTCGCCCCGCTCGCCCGGCACGCCCTGGGGGCCTGTATCGCCGGTATCGCCCTTTGGACCCGCCGGGCCGGCGCTCCCTCTGGCGGCCTCGCCGGTGTCCCGATAGCTCTGGCTGTCCGCGTCCCAGGTCCACCACGTGCCGCTCTGGATAACCGGCGGCTTCCCGCTGTACTGCTGCGCCTTCTGGGCGGATGCGGCAGCGGCGGCGGCATTGGCCTGGGTGTCCTCAACGGCAGTGCCCACCTGCCTCACAGCAGCCAGGGCGTCATTGGCGGCGCTCTGCGCGTCGTCCACATACTGCCGCACCGCCGCCTGTGCAAAGCTCTTGAACTGACGCCCGGTCACCTTCACCGCCGCGCCCTGCTGTTCGGCCACCAGAAGCGAGTCATCATAGAGGTCCGCCGCTGCGGCCAGCGCGCCGATATTCTTATCCGCCATTGTCCTCCTCCTTCTCCGGCTGCGCCAGCCGGAATGCCCTGCGCAGATGCTCCCGCGCCGCCGCCATAATCTCCACGCCGTCCCCGCTGACGGGGATCGCCGACAGGCAGGCGAAGGTCAGGTCGATTTCCTTTTGAAGTTCCGTCATAACAATCTCCTTTTCTTTACCCAGGTATAATGATAGGTGGCTGCTCTCTGGAAGCGTCTACCGGCGGATTTGGACGCAGGGCCTCTGCATAGGCGCTTTTTTCTTCCAAAGTGTATGAGCCGGGAACCCACTGCTCTTTTTTTGCGGAACGTCGCACCGCAGTTTCACCGCGCAATTCTTTGACTGCTTCCGACAGCTGCTGTACCGCTTTGACGAGATATGGGATCATTTTCATTTCTTTGGTGCTGTAGTGGCCGTCGTGTTTGTTGATGGAAACAAAATCCGCTCTGGCCTCTGCTTCCAGCTGCTGGGCGATAAAGCCCATTTCTTCATGTTCTCCGTTCTCAACCCAATCAAAGCTATAGGTTCTGATTGAGTTGATGATGCTCAGCGCATCGGCACCAGATGGCTCTATGTTGGTTTTCAGCCGCTCATCAGAGGTGTTCAGGATAGAGTTTTTGCTCATGTCTATGTCGTTATAGCACTGCACCAGTTTCCATTGGTTTTGGAACAAATCAATGCAAGTAGTTCCTGCGCTTCCAAGGATTATTTTCTTTTGGCTGTTGGCTTCGATAATAAACGCAGTATTGCTGTAATAAATGCTCCCATAGGGAAACTTTGTGTCATCTGCTGGTCCAAAGTGCATCGGATATAGCGCATGGCTTTGACAGCCAAAATATAATCTGTCGGCAACATAGCCCGAATAACCGGATGGACTTTCCAAATTAGATGACAATTCTTTTGCTGCGTAAAACAGTTTAACGGTATAATTACTCGAACTGTCTCCTCTTCTTGCCCAGGTCATAAAACCGCCATCTTGTTCCATATCAAAAACAAGTCCTTTTTTGGAGGCATCTTTTTTCCAATAGTTGGTTCCAATATATCCCACAAGGGTGTTGCCGTACATTAACTGCATCCGCCCGCCGGTAATCGACATACTGGTTGCAGACGTTTCCGAATACAAAGAACTGCCCCGGATAGTGGAGCCGGTAATCGTACCGGAAAAATTCCCATTGGTTGCGGCAATTGTTCCGTTTTCCGTGACCTTCAGATTGGAGCTGTTGACAACGAAAGTCCCCGAATTAAACGTCACCTTCCCGCCGCTGATGGTAACAGCGCTGTTGTCGTTGGCGAAGGACTGCCGGACGTTGCTCAGATCCAGGTCCTCCGTCTGCTTGTTCCCATTGACATCCAGAATGATGGATGCCGTACTGCCCAATCCGCCGGTAACGGACAGAGAAATCTTATTGGCGCTTTGCTGGATATTGGACACCTCTCCCTCCAGATTCTTCACGCTGGAGGATATGCTGCTGACCGTCTGCGTGATGGAAGAAATATTGCCGTTGGCCGTTGTGATCTGGGACTGCAGACTGCTGGCAGTCTGTGTGAGTGTGGAAATGTTTCCGTTAGCCGCCGTGATTTGCGATTGCAGGCTGCTGGCGGTCTGCGTCAGGGTGGAGACATTGCCTTCCACACCTTGCACCCGGCTGGTGATGCTGCCCAGCTGGACGGAGAAGGAGGCGGACAGCCCCTGCATTTCGTTTTCCACCTCCAGCCGGATTTCCTCCGCCGTCTTGGTGATACGGGAGCGGGTCTCGGCGATCTTCCGGTTAAACTCCTGGGTCATGGGCCCGCCGGAGGGGTACTCATCCTCCAGCTCCGCCTCCCCTGGTGCGGACGCGCTGGGGAACCCGCTGC
>CAJUQM010000090.1 GCA_910588005.1 uncultured Oscillibacter sp. | reverse complement strand
TCATCATGGCCGCCGGCATGGGCAGCCGGTACGGCGGCCTGAAGCAGCTGGACCCCGTGGGCGGCCACGGCCAGCTGATTATCGACTACTCCATCTACGATGCCCGCCGGGCGGGGTTTGAGACGGTGATCTTTGTCATCAAACCGGAGATTGAGGCGGATTTCAAGGCCGCCATCGGCGACCGGGTGGCCCGGGTGATGGACGTGAGGTACGCCTACCAGCTCAAAGAGGATCTGCCGGAGGGCTACGCCGTTCCGGAGGAACGCGCCAAGCCCTGGGGCACCGCCCACGCGGCGCTGTCGGTGCGGGAGATTGTGGACGGACCCTTTGCCGTCATCAACGCCGACGACTATTACGGCCCGGAGGCCTTCCGGGAGATCTACGCCTATCTCTGCACCCACCCGGACGGGGCGCTGTATGAGTATGTTATGGTGGGCTACTTACTGAAAAACACGGTGACAGAGAACGGCACTGTGGCCCGGGGCGTGTGCGAGGAGACGGCGGATCACTTCCTCACGCAGGTTACCGAGCGCACCAAGATTGAAAGGGGCGAGCCGCCCCGCTTTACCGAGGATGACGGAAAGACCTGGACGGACCTGCCCGGAGATACCATCGTGTCTATGAACATGTGGGGCTTCAACCGCAGCTTTCTGGATGAGGCCTGGCGGCGTTTCCCCGCCTTTTTGGACAAGGCCCTGGCCGGGAATCCCGCCAAGGCGGAGTATTTTCTGCCCAGCGTGGTCAGCCAGCTGATCGACGAGGGGAAGGCGCGGGTAAAGGTTCTGCGCAGCGAGGACAAGTGGTACGGCGTCACCTACCGGGAGGACAAGCCCACTGTGGTGGCCGCCATCGCGGAGAAGACCGCCTCCGGGCTGTACCCGGAAGAGCTGTGGGAGGTGGAGTGATGGTTCAGGCAGAACAGACCCTGCAGGAGGTGCTGAACGCCTTTGATTTCGGTGCTCCCGTGGTAGGCGCCATCCGCTATGGGCAGGGGCATATCAATGACACCTTCTGCGTCCATACCCAGCCGGAGGACGCTTGCTGCCGCCGCTTCATTCTCCAGCGCATGAGCGCCGCAGCCTTTAAGCGGCCTGATCAGCTGATGGAGAACATCATCGGCGTCACGGAGTACCTGGGCCGGGAGGTGGAAAGGCGCGGCGGCGACCGCAGCCGGGAGGCGATGAAGGTTGTCCGGCCCAAAAACGGAGAACCCTATTATACCGACAGCCAGGGCGGCGCCTGGCGGCTCTATCCCTTTGTGGAGGGCACTGTCTGCCACCAGGCGGCGGACACACCGGAGCTGTTTGCGGCCTCCGGACGGGCGTTTGGCCGCTTCCAACAGCTGCTGAAGGATTACCCGGCGGAGACACTGTATGAGACGATTCCCAACTTCCACAACACGGAGGACCGGCTGGCCAAATTGAAGGCCGCCGTAGCGGCGGACAAGCTGGGCCGGGCCAAGGAGTGCCGGCCGGAGATCGATTTCATGCTCTCCAGGGAGGCGGACTGCTCCGTGGCCCTGGACGCCATGCGGGAGGGAAAGCTGCCTGTCCGCGTGACCCACAACGATACCAAGCTGAATAATGTCCTCATGGACGGAGTTACCGGGGAGGGCATGTGCATCATCGACCTGGACACTGTGATGCCGGGCCTGGTGATTTACGACTTTGGGGATTCCATCCGCTTCGGCGCCAATCACAGTGCTGAGGATGAGACGGACCTCGACAAGGTCAATCTGGATGTGGACCTCTTTGCTGTGTACACCAGGGCGTTTTTAGAGGGGACCGGCGGTTCCCTCACGGATGCGGAGGTCCGGTATCTGCCCTGGGGAGCCAAGCTGATGACGCTGGAGTGCGGCATCCGCTTCCTCACCGACTACCTGGTGGGAGACGAGTACTTCCACATCAGCCGGGAGCGGCAGAACCTGGACCGCTGCCGCACCCAGTGCAAGCTTGTGGCGGATATGGAGTTGCATTGGGATGAATTGCAGGCCATTGTCGGCGAATGCCGCAGACGTTGACAGGCGGTAAACATTGGAAAAGCACTGTGGGGAGGCGCCTCCCCATGTGCGCTCTGCCCCGGCCGGGGCAGAGCGCTGTCTATCCGGCCGGGGGGGGGTGAAGCGTGGATGGCGGATATGAATATTCTGTTTGATGAGGAGCGGCTGCGCAGTCTGATCGCCAACCTCAATATTCTCACCGGACTGCCCGCCAATATACTGGACCCGGAGGGCCGGGACATCAATTTATTCAAAGGCCACCCGCCCTTCTGCCGGATGCTGAACGATCTGCCGGAGGGCCATGAGCGCTGTGTCGCCTGTGACCGCTGTAAGATCCAGCGCTACACCGCGGAGAAGGGCTTCCAGTTCTACCGCTGCCACGCCGGGATCTGTGAGGCCATCATGCCCCTCTTCGATAAAAAGCGCCCCCTGGCCTATCTGGCCTTCGGCTGCTATTTGGATGACTCCCCCATTGAAGAGCAGTGGGAGAAGAGCCGCCCGCTGCTGGCGTGGTATCCAGGCGGGGCGGAGGCGCTGCGCCCCGCCTTTTTCCAGTTCCGGCAGTACTCCGCCGCCGAGCTGAGGGCCTATGCCGAAACCCTGGAGGCCCTGGCGTCTTATATCCAGCTCAAGGGGATGATTCTCTCTGCGGAGCAGACCGATCTGCAAAAGCTGAGCCAGTATCTGGACCAGCACTATATGGAGAGACTGTCTCTGGCCTCCGTCTCCCAAGAGCTGCGGATCGGCCGCACAAAGCTGTGCGCCCTGGCCAAGGAACTCTCCGGCGGACAGACACTGTCCTACCTCATCGCCCAGAGGCGGATCGGCGAGGCCAAGCGGCTGCTGCTCCAGAGCAGTCTGCCGATCTCCGCAGTGGGGGAGATGGTGGGCATCAGCGATTATAACTATTTCTCCAAGGTGTTCCGGACGGTTACCGGAAGCACCCCCAGCGCCTTTCGGAAGAACGGCCGGAGCGGGGGGGCAAATCCCAGCTAATCGATTACGAAATCGTACGAACTTTCACGGTTCGTACGATTTTTCTATAAAGTGAACTCTTTGACCTATTATTCGCAGAATGAACAAGTATAATCTATATTATGGAAATGCCTTTGTGGATTATTTCCCGTATGGAGCTTCCTGAGGCGATTTTCACCACATATTTTTGTAAAGAGGAGAATGAAAATGAAGAGATTTCTTGCGCTGCTGCTGGCTCTGGTAATGGCTCTGGCCCTGGTGGCCTGCGGCGGCAAAACGGACCCCCCCGCCGAAAACACCCCTCCCGCGGAGAACAATGAACCCGCGCCTGAACCCTCCGCTGAGAAGATTCCCGTCAACGTCATCGCTGCCGAGTATGGCCAGAACACCAAGCAGTGGTGGGCCGACTTCGTGACCGACTTCAACGCCGAGCACGATAACATTGATCTGACGGTGGAGGTCGTCTCCTGGAACGACATCTACACCGTGGTCAACACCCGCATCTCCGGCAACAGCGCCCCCGACATCCTGAATATCGACGTCTTCGCCGATTATCAGGCTGACGACCTGCTGCTGCCCGCCGAGGAGTTTGTCTCCCCCGAGACCTACGCCAAGATGTATCCCGCCTTCCTGGAGCAGTCCGAGATCGACGGCACGGTCTGGGCCATTCCCGACCTGGCCTCCGCCCGCGCGATGTACTACAATGTGGACATTCTGGAAGCCGCCGGCGTGGAAGTTCCTACGACCTGGGATGAGCTGCGGGACGCCTGCGCCAAGATCAAGGCCTATGATTCCAACATCTATCCCTGGGGCATTGACATGACCACCGACGAAGGCCAGGCCGCCTTTGCCTACTACATCTGGAACAACGGCGGCGACTTTACCGACGCCGAGGGCAACTGGACTTTGGACACCCCCGAGAATGTGGAGGCCATTGAGTATGCCATCAGCCTGGTGAAGGACGGCTACACCAACTCCGACCCCGCCAACGAGACCCGCTATACCCTGCAGGACCTGTTTGGCGCCGGCAAGCTGGCCATGATGATTGGTCCCAACAGCATTCCCACTTACATCAAAGAGGGCGGCAGCACCATTAACTATGCCTTTGCCGCTATTCCCACCAACGGCGGCAATCCCTCTGTTTCCGCCGGCGTTATGGACCGTTTCATGTGCTTTGACAACGGCCATTCCGACGAGAAGCTTGAGGCCATCAAGACCTTCTTCGACTACTTCTATGACGACGCCCGGTACTCTGACTGGGTGCTGATGGAGGGCTTCCTGCCCGCCACCTCCGCCGGCGGCGAGATCGTGGCCGCAGCCGACGCCAGCATGGCTCCCTGGGTTGAGATCGTGGGCAGCTGCAAGTTCTATCCCACCGCCAAGGCCGAGTGGGCGGACGTGAAGCAGGGCGTCATCGACGTGGAGCAGCACGCGCTGCTGGGCGGCGATGTTGCCGAGCTGCTGAATACCCTCCAGGCCAGCCTCCCCAACTGAGGGACGAAAAACGCCTGAAATAGGAAAACGCACAGCCGCGGGCCGGGCCGGCTTGGTCCGGTCCGCGGTTTCTTCCAGCCGTTTTCCAAGGGTGGAACAATTACACTGCCCCTCCTTTGGAAAGCGGCCGGAAGGCGAGCATGTCAAGATTTATTAGGGAGGTGTCCCCGTGAACGCAGCAACACAAGCCGTTCCCGCAAAGAAAAAAGAGCCAATGAAGAAAAAAACTTCCGGTAGCTCCGGGAAAAAGCTGTTCCGAAAAGTTGAGCCGTATATCTGGATCGCGCCCAGTGTGATTTTGATGGCGGTCTTTATCCTGATCCCCATCCTGTCCGTGTTCCAGATGGCCATGAGCGACGTCAGCCGGGCGGGAAAGATCAAGGGCTTCAACGGCATTGAGAACTTTGTAAAGGTCATCAACAATCCCTCCTTTAGCCTGGTTTTGAAAAACACCCTGGTGTGGACGGTGGCCGTGGTGGTTCTCTCCACTGTGCTGGGCTTTATGCTGGCCCTGGTGCTGAACAATAAGTTCCGCGGGAGGAAGATCGCCCGGGCCATTGTGGTCTTTCCCTGGGCCACTACGCTGGTGATCCAGGCCAGCGCCTGGAACTTCATCATCAACACCGACTACGGCACGCTGAACACCCTCCTTTTAAAGCTGGGCCTCATCAGCCAGGCGAAGAACTGGACCCCCACGCCGGAGGCCTACTTCGCCTGGGAGATCGCCTGCGGCATTTTCGTCACGATTCCCTTTGTCACCTTCTGCGTTCTCTCCGGCCTCCAGAGCATCGACGGGTCCTACTATGAGGCCGCCACGGTGGATGGGGCCAACTACTGGCAAAAGCTGTTCAGCATCACATTGCCTCTGGTGAAATCGTCTTTGACGGTCTCCACCGTGCTGAACATCATCTACGTGTTTAACTCCTTCCCCATCATCTGGACCATGACCAAGGGCGACCCCGCCAACCACACGGACACCCTGGTCACCT
>CAJUQM010000089.1 GCA_910588005.1 uncultured Oscillibacter sp. | reverse complement strand
TGACCTGGGCCTACTCTCCCTCCTACGGCAAGCCCCTCTCCGTGCCCCAGGGCGTTATCGGCCTTATGACCCGCTTCGGCATGGACGTAGTGCTGGCCCATCCCGAGGGCTACGATGTGATGCCCGAGGTGGAGGAGATCGCCCTGAAAAACGCCCAGGCCACCGGCGGCAGCTACAAGAAGGTCGCCACCATGGAGGAGGCCTTTGACGGCGCCGACATCGTGTATCCCAAGAGCTGGGCGCCCTTCGCCGCCATGGAGGAGCGCACAAAGCTGTATCAGGCCGGCGACCAGGCGGGGATCGACGCCCTGGAGAAGAAGCTCCTGGCTCAGAACGCCCTGCACAAGAACTGGTCCTGCACCGAGGACATGATGAAGCGCACAAAGGACGGCAAGGCCCTGTATCTCCACTGCCTGCCCGCCGACATCACCGGCCTCAGCTGCCCCGAGGGCGAGGTGGACAACTCCGTGTTCGACCGCTATCTGGTGCCCCTGTACAAGGAGGCCAGCTATAAGCCCTATGTCATCGCCGCCATGATTATGATGAGCAAGGTAAAAGACCCCGTGGCCGCGCTGATGGCCATGGACGGCGGCGACAAGCGGAAATTCTTCTGAGAAATTATTTCCACCGGGGACGGGCGGCCCAGGGGGCGCGCCCCCTACGGCGGCCCGTCCGCCTGTCTGTAAGCCGATTCAACGGCCGGCGGCCCGCTTCTGCGGCCCTGTCATCACAACGAAAATAAAAAGAGGTTTCATATCATGGGTAAACGTATCGTAGTGGCTCTTGGCGGCAACGCCCTGGGCAATAACCTGCCGGAGCAGATGGCCGCGGTAAAGCAGACCGCCCGGGCCATCGCCGACCTGATTGAGGGCGGCAACGAGGTGGTCGTGGCCCACGGCAACGGCCCCCAGGTGGGCATGATTCAAAAGGCCATGGCCGAACTCACCCGCTCCAATCCGGAAAAGTACATTCCCTGTCCCCTCTCCGTCTGCGTGGCCATGAGCCAGGGCTACATCGGCTACGACCTCCAGAACGCCCTGCGGGAGGAGCTGCTGGACCGGAACATCCAAAAGGGCGTGGCCACTGTGCTCACCCAGGTGGAGGTAGATCCCCGGGACCCCGCATTCCAAAATCCCACCAAACCCATCGGCGCGTTTATGACCGAGGAAGAGGCCAAGCGCATGGTAGCCGAACGGGGCTATGAGGTGATGGAGGACGCCGGCCGGGGCTGGCGCCGGGTGGTGGCCTCCCCCAAGCCCGTGTCCGTCATCGAGCTGGACACCATCCGGGCTTTGGTGGAGAGCGACCACATCGTGGTGGCCTGCGGAGGAGGCGGCATCCCCGTCTTCAAGACCGAGGGGAACCATCTCAAGGGCGCGGCGGCGGTGATCGACAAGGACTTTGCCAGCGAGGTGCTGGCGGAGGAGCTGAACGCCGATGTGCTGATTATCCTCACCGCCGTGGAAAAGGTGGCCGTCAACTTCGGAAAACCGGACCAGAAGTGGCTGGACCGCCTGACGCCGGAGGAGGCCCGGCAGTACGCCGCAGAGGGCCAGTTCGCCCCCGGCAGCATGCTGCCCAAGGTGGAGGCGGCGGTGAAATTCGCCGAGTCCAAGCCCGGCCGCACGGCCCTCATCACCCTGCTGGAGAAGGCCAAGGCCGGCATCGCCGGAGAGACCGGAACCTCTATCACCCTGTAAGATCTCCAGCCGCACAGAAAAGAAGCGGCGGAGGCGCGAGAAATTTGCGCCTCCGCCGCTTCTTTTCCATTTTGTCGAAACCGCAAAAGGTCGACAGGATGATCGTTAAATTTACGTCGTATTTTTCCCTAAAACGGCAAAAATTTCATTGAACTTTCCAGTATTTTCTTGTATGATAATAAATGACGAGGTATTCCCACCCCGTCCGGTTCCTTTCCACATTTGTTTTAAGGAGGAAAACCAGAATGAAGAAGTTTCTTGCACTACTGCTGTCACTGGTGATGGTTTTAAGCCTGGCTGCCTGCGGAAGCGGCAGCGGAGGCAACGCCGCCCCGCCCGCTGACAGCAACAACTCTCAGCCCGCCGGAGACCAGAACGGCGGAGACGCTCCCGAGACCAAGACCGTGAAGGTGGGCCTGATCTGCATCGGCGACGAAAACGACCAGGGCTACACCTACAACTTCATCCGCGGCAAGGAGGCCGCCACTGAGGCCCTGGCCGCCAAGGGCATCACCGTGGACTGGGTGGTCAAGTGGAACATCGCCGAGAACTCCGGCTGTGAGGACGCCAACATCGAGCTGGCCGACGACGGCTGCGACCTCATCATCAACAACTCCTTCGGCTTCGAACCCTTCATGCTGAAGGTGGCTCCTGACTATCCCGAGATCGAGTTCATCGCCTGCACCAACCAGGCCTCCTGGGGCGATAACCTGGACAACACCCACAACGCCTTCGCCAACATCTACGAGGGACGTTACCTTGCCGGCGTGGTGGCCGGCATGAAGCTCCAGCAGATGATTGACGAGGGTGAGATCACCGCCGACCAGGCCGTCATCGGGTACGTTGGCGCCTTCTCCTTCGCCGAGGTCGTCTCCGGCTTCACCAGCTACTTCCTGGGTGCCCGGAGCGTCTGCCCCAGCGTCACCATGAAGGTCCAGTTCGTGGGTTCCTGGTCTGACGCCACGGAAGAGGCCAACGCCGCCTCGGCTCTTGCCGACATGGGCTGCGTCATGATCTCCCAGCACTCCGACAACACCACCCCGGCCACCACTGCCCAGAGCAAGGGCGTGTATCACACCGGCTACAACAACGACATGATCTCCGTTGCCCCCGAGGCCTCCCTCATCGGCACCCGGATCAACTGGGCCCCCTACTTCGAGTACGCCATTGAATCCGTGGCCAACGGAGAGAGCTTCGACCAGGACTGGTGCCACGGCATGGACATGGACGCCGTAGTCATGACGGATCTGAATGAAGCCATCGCCGCCCCCGGCACCGCCGAGAAGCTGGCGGAGGTAGAGGCCAAGCTCCGCTCCGGCGAGCTGCAGGTGTTCGACACCAGCACTTTCACCATCGGGGGTGCGAAACTGGAAACCGCCTTCGCCCTGGACACCGACGGCGACTTCGCCCCCGACTCCGAGGAGGCCGTGTTTGACGGTGCGTTCCACGAGTCCCACTTCCAGTCCGCTCCGTATTTCAACCTGCCTATCGACGGGATCCAGCGGTTGAACGAAGAATTCGGCTGATTTCCCAACAAGTAAGCAGGGGGCCTCCGCGGCCCCCTGTTCTTTTAAGCACCCCCGCTCCCGCCCCATCCGGACTCCGCCCGGCAGCGCGTTTCCCCGCCGGGACCTCTTAGAAAGGGTGAGCAACTATTGGAAAAAACTGTTTGCGCCATTGAACTCAAAGGCATCACCAAGCGCTTCGGCGAGGTGGTGGCCAACGACGGTATCGACCTGCAATTGAACCGGGGAGAAATCTTGTCCCTGCTGGGGGAAAACGGCAGCGGCAAAACCACACTGATGAATATGCTCTCCGGCATCTATTTTCCAGACGAGGGGCAGATCTACGTAAACGGCCGGCCCGTCTCCATCCGCTCCCCCAGAGACGCCTTTGCAAACGGCATTGGCATGATCCACCAGCACTACAAGCTGGTGGACGTGTTCACCGCCACGGAGAACATCGTCCTGGGCCTGGAGGAGGGCGGCAAGTTGGATATCCGGGCCGCGGAAAAGAAGGTCCGCTCCATTTGCGGCAAGTACGGCTTCGACATCGACCCCGCCCAGAAGATCTACGACATGTCCGTGTCTCAAAAGCAGACGGTGGAGATCGTCAAAGTCCTCTACCGTGGGGCGGAGATTCTCATCTTGGACGAACCCACCGCCGTCCTCACCCCCCAGGAGACGGACAGGCTCTTTGACGTGCTGCGGGCCATGCGGGCCGACGGCAAGGCCATCGTCATCATCACCCATAAGCTCCATGAGGTCATGGCCCTCTCCGACAAGGTGGCGGTGCTCCGAAAGGGCAAGTACATCGGTACGGTTCAAACCAGCGAGACGAACCCCCAGGCCCTCACCGACATGATGGTGGGCCACGCCGTCACGCTGAACATCGGTCGGCCCCGGTATGCGGCTCCCGTTCCCCGGCTGGAGGTCAAGAACCTCACCTGTCTGGACGGCGAGGGCGTAAAACGGCTGAACGGCGTCTCCTTCACCGCCATGGGCGGCGAGATCTTGGGCATTGCCGGCATCGCCGGTTCCGGGCAGAGAGAACTGCTGGAGGCCATTTCGGGACTCTACCCCGTGGCCGGGGGAGAAATTACCTATACGCCGGAGGGACAGCCTGCCTCCAACCTGATCGGCAAAACCCCCATGCAGATCAAAAAAGCCGGTGTGGCCATGGCCTTTGTGCCGGAGGACCGGCTGGGCATGGGGCTGGTTGGTTCCATGGGCATGACGGGGAACATGATGCTCCGCTCCTGGAAAAAGGGCAGAGGCGCCTTTCTTGACCGCAAGGACCCCAATGCCCTGGCCATGCGGATTTGGAAGGAGCTGGAGGTGGTAACTCCGGACACCGAGTTCCCCGTTCGCCGCATGTCCGGCGGCAATGTGCAAAAGGTGCTGGTGGGCCGGGAGATCGCCAGCGCCCCCTCCGTTCTCATGACCGCCTACGCGGTGCGGGGACTGGATATCAATACCTCCTACACCATCTATAACCTTTTGACGGAACAGAAAATGAAAGGCGTGGCTGTCATCTACGTGGGCGAAGATCTGGACGTGCTGCTGGAGCTTTGCGACCGGATTTTGGTCCTGTGCGGCGGGCAGGTCAGCGGCGTGGTGGACGCCCGTACCGCCACCAAGGAACAGATCGGGCTGCTCATGACCCGCCTTGGCGGAAAGGAGGGGGCATAATGAAGCAAGAGAAAAAGGCGCCTCTGATCCGCCTGGCCAAGCGGGAGGGGCTGGAGAGCTGGAAGATCTGGTGCATTCGGGCCGGTGCCATTGTTTTCGCCCTGCTGCTGGGCGCTTTGGTCATGGGGCTGGTAGGGGCCAATCCCTTTGCCGCATACGGAACCATCGTCTCCGGCGCCCTGGGCAAGAAGAGCGCCATCCGGCAGACGGTAAAAATCGCCGTGCCCCTGCTGGGGTGCGCCCTGGCCATCGCCCCCTGCTTTAAGATGCGTTTTTGGAACATCGGCGCCGAGGGGCAGATCACCGCCGGAGCCGTAGCCGCCAGCTACTTTGCCCTCTTCTGGGCGGGCCGTCTGCCCTCTCCAGTTCTGCTGGTGGTCATGGGCGTGGCCGGCGCCATTGCCGGCGGCGTGTGGGCCCTGATCCCCGCCTTCTTCAAAGCCCGGTGGAACACCAACGAGACGCTGTTCACCCTGATGATGAACTACATCATCATCGGCGTGGTCCGCTGGCTCCAGGGCGGCCCCTGGGAGGGCCGCAAGGGTTCCCAGATTATTCCCCAGTTCGACTCCGCGGCCTGCCTGCCCCGGGTTCTGGGAGTCCACTGCGGCTGGATCATCGTGCTGGTGCTGGTGGTGTTTATGCACGTCTATATGAACCACACCAAGCACGGCTACGAGATTGCCGTCATCGGTGACAGCGTCAACACCGCCCGGTACGCCGGTATGAACGTGGGCCGGGTGATGATGCGCACCATGTTCCTCTCCGGGGCCATCAGCGGCATTGTCGGGTTTATCGTGGCCTCCG
>CAJUQM010000088.1 GCA_910588005.1 uncultured Oscillibacter sp. | reverse complement strand
AGCTGTCCGCCCCCAGCACCAGGTTCAGGCTGCGGCCACTGTCCCAGTTCACCAGGAAGTGGCCGGCGTCATCGATGCCCTCCAGCGTCCCCATGCTCCCCGGCTCCACCGGGTGGGGATCGTCTTTCATCTCTCGAAGCTTGATCCGGCTGCCCTGCGGAAACTGCTGGCGCAGGAAGTCCAGCCATTCTTTCGGTACCTGATTCATTTACATCCCCTCCATATCAGTTTGTTTCTCATCAGCTCATGCCCCCATTGTCGGCGCTGTCTGCTGGGGGGCGGCAACTGCCTGTTGCCACTCTGACCGCAGCCGCTCTTTCAGTGACACGCATTCTTCTACCCAATCATCCAGTTCGCCATCGTTTTCCAGCTCCTGACGGTGAATTTCCAACGCGATTAAGATCTCTTGCCTGGCACTGTCGGGGAGCGAAGGAGCCTGGCCGGATTGCCGCGCGGCTGAAACCGCTTGGTCAAAAGATTCGCAATACTGCTGTTTCATCTGTCGTGCGGTTTCTTTATCTACATAGGCGCCTCCATCCAAGCCCCAGAACGGAACTATTTTCAGAATGATCTCACGCAGCTTTGGGACGTCTTCCTCCTGATGGAGCGCCGCCCGCTGTGCGGCAACTGTAGTCAGACCGGCAACACATCTTCGGATGTACTCCTCATACACCTGATAGGTCGGCTTGATCAGTTCTCCAAATTCCTCCAATGAGTAGGAATGCTGCTGTGCCTTTTTTCCGAACCATTGCTCTAATGCGGCTTTGGGATAGAAAATCGGGGTTGATTCGCTCATCAGCCCATACCCCCCATCGCCATACCTTCCGCCATATCCTCGGCCTGTACAGGCGGGGCCTCATAGAGCGTCCTTTTTCCGTAGGTGATCCTGGTGATGTCCTCCGCCGTATAGCTGGCGTACCGCCCAAACAGCCGCTCGAACTCCTGGCGGTCAGCGGCGGCGATATGGCTGGTGCTGTAGGAATTGTAACGTCCCCTCAGCGGAGTGGTCCCTGTTCTGAAAGACAGCTCTTCTCCAGCTTTCTGGACGGTGACAGTCACCGTCCTGGCACCGCTGGTTTTTATGGCCTCGGATATCGCCTTGACCCGGTGGAGGGGGCTGTCGGGATCTTGTACTATCGCCTGATATTCCGACAGCAGAGCGTCTTTTTTCAGGAATTGCAGGAGAAATTTCTCCTGGTTGACCTTAATATGCTGATCCGCTTCCGTCCGAATGAAGCCCTCCGGATCCTGGAGCCAGGCCATAAAAGCGGCCTCGGGCAATTCATTCAGACTATAGCCGCTGTGGAACTGTCCGTCCGGCTCACTGCCGCCAAAGAACCGGTCAAGGGCTTCCTGGCGCGCCCCGTCCTCCAGATAGTCTTCCAGATCCCGCGCCGCACCCAAGCCGGAGACCTCCCGGACAGAGAGGTTATCCCGGTCATTGGCGATGATCTGCTCTACACGCTGATTGATTCTGGCACAGATCTCATCCACCACAGAGGGGATGGACTTGGCCACAAGCGGGACCGGCCTGTCTGTGAGGACATCTGCCAGGCCCTCCGTCAGATACAGTGTCTTGCTTCTGATGTCGTGTACACCGCAGAACGTCAGACCGTTTTTCCAGGAGATACTGCTGTCCGCCTCCACAGCGGTTTGGTACAGATAGTTAACCGGACTCTTTTGAATTTTGAGGAGCATAGTAACGGCATCCTCGCCCTTGAAGATTGTCATAGGCATCTTTCCACACTCCAGCCAGCGCTGGAAATCATCGCAAGTAACGGTGCATTGGATAAGGTCTTTCATCAGGTGATCCCTCCCATCGTCATGCCAGTGTTACCATAGTCTTCCAAGGTACGGGGATTCTCCTCTCCGTACAGGTCGCAGAGCATATCGTCCACCGCCTTGCGGACTTCCGGGTCATCAGTCAGGGTCTCACAGCGGAAGCCGGTGGCGGCCTGGAGGGGCAGCTCCTCACGGACGGCCTGGAGGTATTTCCCCGGATCGGTATAGTTCCACCGCTCCCCGCTGGCGAAAGTGACCCGTCCGGCAGCCGGGCTCTCATCCAGTACCTGCCGGAGCCGGGCGGCGGCATCTGCCATCACAGGGTCATCCCTGAATTCCTCCATCCTCAGCCGGTCCTCTGACAGCCACTCCCGGCCATCCCAGTGGATGGTCAGATCCACCGCGGCGATACCGTCCTTGGTGACACCCAGCCGCTTGCTGGAGTTTTCACTGGCAGTATAACGCTGGATAGCCTCCTCCAGAGAAAGCCCGCTGGCGAACTGCTCTTCCGGTGTGCCGAAGGCCTCCGTCACATACCAGTCATAGCTGTGAGGGGACGCGGGGTCAGCGGCCTCCCTGAGCCTCTGCCGGCCTGCTTCCGTCAAGCCGGACGGCTTTTCTTCCATCGTCAGCCGCTGCTGTTTCAGATCGTAGCAATAGAGGTAGCTGTAATCATCCCCCCTGGCGGAGCAGCGCAGGCAGAATCGATAGTCCGCCGTTTCTGCTACAAAGCCGGTATGGTCCCGCTGGATCTCGCCCTCCGGATATCCGCAGCACCACCTGCGCATAGCGGCGTTGCTTTGCAGTGGTCCCCGGACGCGCAGCTCGTCCACGAACTCTTGCAGCGCCGCTTTGAATACCGGTGTGTTAAACCGGTCATCGTTGTGGGGCCACCAGGAATGATGAAATCCACCACCGCCGAAGTCGATCCGCAGATGTCCTATGGTGGCTTCCTTCGCATCGTGTTCCGGTTCCATCTGGGAATAAAACAGCCCCGCCTCTCGGTGGGAAGCGGGACGCAGAATAAATTTGCGGGGGTCAGCGGGGTAGTCCAGCTGGTGCTTCGCACAAAAAACCGCCAGATCCAACAGCTCCTCATGCAGAGAGAAGCTGTTTCTGATCTGACGGGCCAGGGTGGTTTCCCGTTTCAGCGGGGCGGGGGAAAGAACCGTGCCAATACGGTCCCATACCGATTTGTCCTCCAACGTAGAGGGCCTGTCCGGATTTCGGTCAGTCCCGGACAGGTCATAGCAGTGCCATCCATCCGGGACAGTCTCCCGCTGGATCTGTTTCCTGGTATAGAGCACCGGCTTGCCAAATAGCTCCGCACTCTGGAATTGATCTTTGTAAATGTCACACCGCAATGGGTTCACTTCCTTTCTTCGATTGGCAGCTTCAACACATACCACAACCTCGTTTAAAAGTCTACTATTTCTTGAACTCCTCCCATGTGCAGGAGTGGAACACTGATTTCTGATTGACCCAATGCGCAAATTGTTTTTGGAGTTGGGTCGGTTCGCCGCCATCGTAGTCCCGATAGGGCTGTGCGAATGGCTCCACGCCCATCCTTTTCAGGGCTACCGCCCGGTCCTTTGCATCCTCAACATCCTGCACCAGCAGATAGGCCCAGAACCGCGACTTGGCAATTCCTGCCTCCTTCATGTATGCCACGGCCTGTTCGATCACCGGGAGCATCTCCGTGGTATCGCAGGACAGGCGGACAAACCTGATCCATCTCAGCCGGGCCAGGAGCGCCGCTGTTTCCGGGGTGACGAGCCGGGCATCCAGCCCCTGATTGAAATCCACCCATACCTTCTGTCCTTCCATGGCCTTGATCTGCTGGAGGCCATGAGGGGAGGCCAGGACGTTGTTGTCCATGAAGATAATACGGTTGCTGTCGGGACGTTTGACCTCCTCCCAGGCTGCCGCCGGCCTGATCTGTCCCTCTTTCACTGGCACGATACACCAGGGACATCGCCGGCAGCACCCCCGAGTCAGGAACCCGACAGCATAATTGACAGCCGGATAAATGGAGTAGTCCGGCGCGGTATTCTCGATTTCCTCCGGCAGGCTGCCATAGTCCTTGTAGCCGGTGCCGCCCCGGATGACCTCACCGGCGTCAATCACGGTATCGACGTCCGGGGTAAATGTGAAAACCTTGCTCATATAGACCCGGTCATAGCGGCAGAAGCCGTTCCACCATTCCACATGATCGCCCCGGCCCTTGTGCCATGCCGACAGACGCATGAGCGCCAGATTGGGAAATCCGCTGTGGCCGTCAACGTCGATCAGACCGATGTTCACATCATGGCCTGCCCGATCTCCGGCCCAGGCGGAAAGGGTTTGCTCAACCGCCGCACCAGGCCGAATCCCGTCTGACGGACGCCGTCCTCCGCCATGGAGTCCTCGCCCAGCTGGGTAAAATTCATATAGCCGTCGATGGTGTCAATGACCTCATCGTCCGCCCCGGTGCGGCGGAGCACCTGTTTCCCGTACTCCTCCATGTCCTCCGGGACTCGCTCGTAGTCGTCCCGGTCCATGGCGATGCTGACGGCTTCCGTGAAGGTATCCGGCTGTTCCACCTCCAGCACGGCGCAGAACTTCATCAGCTCACCGTCCTCCTGCTCCATTTCCTTGAGGCAAAGCGCCAGCGTATTGGCGTCCTCCACCGTGACGGCGTCCAGAGGGATCAGGTCGGTCAGATACGGAGTGGAGGACTTAAGGGCAGTGATTTCGGCCTGGGCGAAGTCCTCCATGTCCAGGGCTCTTTTTGCCTGCTCCAGCCGCTCATCCGAGGCGGGGAAGCTGAGGGGAAATGTACCCTTTGCCGTGGAAAGCGTCAGATGGAGGACGCCCTGCTCCTCCATGACCTGCTCCACAGCACCCGACCGAATTCCAGTGTAACCGTCAGCCAGGAACTCCCCCTCGTGCTCGTTGCAGTAATCGATACCGATGGAGCGATAGTCCAGGTAGGGCCGCAGGGCCTCCGGCGCCCGATCCTCCAGACGGTCATGCTCCACCAGCCATTTGCCCAGTTCCTGATGGGAGGTCACGCCCGGAATGACCTCGCAGCAGTCCAGGCTGCTTGTCTTGATATGGGCGGCAAGCCGAAACACATCGTCCAGCTCCTGCTGGATTTCCTGGTCCAGGGATTTGGACAGATAGTAGCGTCCTGCCGCGTTCATACCGTCTATCGTCTCCGCCAGCTGGTTCAGCTTCTGGAGTATGTCATCGTCCAGCCTGATTCCCTGGAGATGCCAATTGAGAGCGGGGACGGGACTGTCAGCGTTCAACACCGCAGGTGCGGTATTCACCTGGCCCTCCATATGGATCTCATTGACCCTCTGTTTCAATTCGTCCAGCGGCGCCGGCAGCTCCAATTGTCCGATTGCCCTGCCGCTGGACAGATTCAGCTTCAGCATGATATTCCTCCCATCTTCTGGTCTGGCTCCGGCGCGGGGGGAAAGGGGGCGCCCAGACGCCGCACCAGGCCGAATCCCGTCTGGCGGACGCCGTCCGTCTCCATCATCTCGCTGCCCAGCCGGTCAAAATCGGTATAGCCCTCTATGGCCTCCAGAACTTCATCATTTGCACCCATGCGGCGCAGGGCCTGGCGGCCATACTCACGCTCACTGCTAGAGATCAGCTCATAGTCGTCGATGTCAATGGCCATATCGAGGGCCTCGGTGAAGGTGGCCGGTTCCTCCACTTCCAAAGCGGCGCAGTATTTCATTGTCTCTCCGTCTGTATTGAGCCGCCGGAGGCAGAGCGCCATCTCATTGGCGTACTCCACGGTGATGCAGTCTCGGGGGATCAGCTGTTCCAAGCAGGGCGTCTTATAGTCAACGCCGGCAATCACCGCCTGGGAGAAGTCGTCGATCTCCAAGTCCCTCTTGGCCTGCTCCAGCTGTTCCTCAGAGGCGGGGAGGAGCAGGGTATCGCTTCGCTCTGAGGTCATGAGCGTCAGGGTAATGGTACTTGGTGTTTCTTTCTGTATTGGGGATTCTTCCCGGCGCTTGACAAGGCCGTGGGGTGTGTATACCCCTCCAAGGGAGTCCCGCTGTTCCGCGCCGATCCTGGCGTAGTCCAGATAGGGCCGGGCCTCCTCGGGAAAGGGGAACCTTCCGGTCATAAACGCGGTATCCACCAGAAAACGGCCCAGATCCTCGTCTGTCTTGATTTTGGGGAATA
>CAJUQM010000087.1 GCA_910588005.1 uncultured Oscillibacter sp. | reverse complement strand
ATGGCAAACTATCTGGAAATCTTGAGACTGGACAGTCTCAACCACAGCCAACGAACAATCGAATCAACGGTGCAATGTTCGCGACACACCGTCCGCAGTGTTCTGCGGGCAGCAAAGGAGAAACAGATCACATGGCCCCTGGATGGCGAGATCACCAGCGCGGAGCTGGAGGAGGTCCTGTTCCCCAGCAAATATAAGGGCGGGTGCCGGTATGTGGAGCCGGACTACCCGTACATCCACCGGGAACTAGCGAAACCGGGGGTGACGATGGCACTTTTGTGGGAGGAGTACTGCCGGAAGTGCCATGAGGCAGGGGAAACACCGTACAGGAGCACGCAATTTGGAGACAAGTACCGGAGGTGGGCGCGGGTGACAAAGGCCACCATGCGCATCCAGCACAAGCCTGGAGACGCCATCCAGGTGGACTGGGCGGGCGATACTCTTCCGGTGTACGACCCGATAACCGGAGAACAGAGCAACACGCACCTGTTTGTGGCGGTACTGCCATGCAGCTGCTGCACCTACGCGGAAGCCTGTGAGGATATGAAGACGGGGAACTGGCTGACGTGCCACGTCCACGCATTCCAGTATTTTGGCGGCGTGACCCGGCTGTTGATTCCGGACAACTGCAAAACAGCTACTACTGCCAACACTCGATACGAGACTGTGCTCAACCGCAGCTGCCAGGAACTGGCCGAATACTACGGCACGGCGATCGTTCCGGCCCGCGTGCGCAAGCCCCAGGACAAAAGCGTGGCGGAGGCATCTGTGCGTTTCGCGGAAACATGGATCATTGCGGCGCTACGCGACCGGAAGTTTTTCTCCATCCGCGAAGTAAACGAGGCCATAGCGGAAAAGTTGGAGGAATTGAATAGCCGTCCGTTTCAGCGAATGGCAGGCACACGCCGAAGCGCCTATCTGGAAGAGGAGAAACAGTACATGCTGCCCTTGCCTGCCGTGTCCTTTGAAGCGGCTGTCTGGTCCGTTGCAAAAGTGTCGAAAGATGTATGTTGTAAGGAGTCCTACCCCGAGCTGCCCAAGAACGATGATGTGGATGCCTTTGTGATCGCCGACAAGCTCCGATTTGGACGCATTGGTAAGGAGGTCTACATGGACGACTACCGCTACAAAGCCCTTCAGACACTGACCAGAGCCAGATTCTACGCTGTTCAGGATTTGACCCGAGAAAAACAGCGATTTGCTAACTATTTGTTTTTGAAATGCTCTGGTATCGCCCAGGATAAGGACATAGCAAACACCAGCGCCACCACTCTTGCGCTTATGGAACGGTTTGAAACCGTGGATGAACTCGCTTACGCCGACTTGGATGAACTGACTGCGTTCATTAATGAAAAGGGCCGCAACTTCGCTGATCCTGCCGCAAAGGCGAAGGCAATCCAAACCGCTGCCAGAAACTCCTATCGCCTGCCTGTTACTGTAAATAACTCTGTAAATCAGGCGATGGCCGTTTCTACCGCCACCATGCGGGCCTTGGAAAAGCAGATCAAGGTTTTGGACAAGGCTATTGAGCAGCAGTTCAAAATCATCCCTAACACGCTTACTTCTATCCCAGGCATTGGCAAGGTCTACTCTGCCGGTATCATCGCCGAGATTGGCGACATCAACCGTTTTCAATCCCAGGCCTCTGTGGCTAAGTTCGCCGGTCTCGTCTGGACCCAGCACCAGTCCGGGGAGTTTGAAGCCCAGGACAGGAAACTCATCAAGTCCGGCAACCGTTTCCTCCGCTACTATCTGCTGGAAGCCGCCAACTCCGTGAGAAGATGCGACTCTGAGTTCCGGCGCTATTACGCCCTCAAGTTCAAGGAGGTCAACAAGCACCAGCACAAACGCGCACTCGCTTTAACTGCCAGATAACTGGTCCGGCTCGTCTTTCGACTGCTGAAAGACGACCGCCTGTATAAACTCCCGGAGGGCTGAGCCATCGCTCACCATCCTGGTTTGGCAGGCCCTGCCTCGAAATTTTTTCAAAATTTATGGGTAGGGCTTTGGTTAGTGTTGTCTTTTCTCGCTCCAACGCCCCTTTCACGCTCGTTCTTCTCTGAATTTTCTTTCAATTTCCTCTTGACTTCATACCACTGGACTCGCATGAAAAGGCCCTGATATCCAATCCACCTGTCTCCTGGACGTCCGCTAAAATCTCAATCGAAAAACCATATCTCCTGCCGTGATCTGATCTCCGCTGCGCAGTACTGCCGGCTGGGCAATTGCCGTGCTGTTGATAAATGTTCCACTCTGCGAACCAAGGTCTTCCAGCCATACCGAGCCGCCGGAAAAGAATACCCTGGCATGCCGGGGGGATACGCCCTCCTCCTGCAGCGGGATTCCACAGTCCGGATCGCTGCCAATCACCAGCTCCTCCCGCAGTTCCAGGTCCGCAGGCACCCCCCTCGGCTCTCCCTGAAGAATCTCCAAGCGCATGTAGATTCCGGCAGGAGCGGTGATCTCCTCCCCGGGTACCTCCGCCAGAGGCAGGGAGGCAGGCGCGGCAGCTCGTTTTCTTTTAGCCAGCAGCACTGCAGTGAGGACCACGGTAAAAACCGCCGCAAGGACCGCCGCAGCCCCAAGAATCGGAAGGACCGGCCAGCCGCCGCCCTTAAGCGTGCCCGCCTCCAGCCGGACTGTCCCGCCGGAGGCGGCGGCCTGACTGTCCGGCAGGGACGGGGCCTGCGCAGGAGGAGCCGTCTCCGCACCGTCCCAGGCGGGAAGTTCTACCTCCGTTTCCACACGGCAGAGCAACTCTCCGCCGGAGGCCAGCGTCACCGCCGCCGTCTCTACTCCGCCGGAAAACATCCCGCCGGACAGATCAAAGCCGGTGACAAACAGCTTCCCGGATGCCTCCGTCAGTGCGGTCCCGGCATCCTTGGGCGAGAGTTCCTCTCCCAGCACCTGGTGGACTCCGCCGGAGGCGGCGGCCAGATTCCCCATGCTCTCCAGCGACTGCACATCGTCGCCCAGCCCGATGGAGTGGAGTATCACATCGGACTGCTCCACCCGCTCCCAAAGCTCCTCATAGGGCATGCCGCCGCTGGGATCGTACTGCACCCCGTCGGACAGCACCACCAGACACCTCAGCTCATTTCCCTCCCTGGGAACAGACTCAAAATAGCTGACCGCCTGATTGATGGCGGTGTGCAGCCGCGTCACCCGCTCGTCCAGCGGAAGACCTTCCACCGCCTCCGCCAGCTCCTCCGCAGGAACGTCCTCATTTGCAACCGCGAACGCATCCCCGAAGGACGCTAAAATAAACCGGCTGTCCTCCCCGCCGGACTGGGCCAGGCTTTCCGCGAAATTCTCTACATCCTCCCGGAAGGCGGGCATAGAATCGGAGTTGTCCACCAGCAGAAGCCAGGTCACCGGAGCCCCAGCCTGGCGCACAGTTTCCAGACGACAACCGGCGGAAAAGGTCTGGTTCCTGATCTTGACCTCCGCCTTAGTGATGGGTTGGTCCGTCCCATCGATGGACATATAGGTATACAGCGTCCCATCATACACAAAGGCGCGGATGATCTCCGCGCCGGCGGCAGCCCGGGCGGGAAGGCACAAAGCCGCCGACAGCGCCAGGGCCAGCGCCCCGGAGAGAAAACGTCTCATAGTCACTCCTCCACAAAAATGGTGATCAGGGAGAAATTATCATTTCCCGGCGGTGTGCGGCGGATATGCCGCAGGAGCATCAGCTTCGCCCACTGCTCCGGCGTCTCCGCCTTCAGAAGGTCCGCCAGGATCTCCTCCTGATAGACATACTCCCAGAACCCATCGGAGCACAGCAGGAACGCGTCTCCCTCCGCCGGGACGCACTCTGCCGCCTCCGGCCTGCAGGGTTCCCGGCCCAAGGTCCGCAGCAGCCGGGGGCGGTCGTCATCGTGGTAGACGTCCATGCGGCTGATCTCGCCGCCCAGGTACTTCATGTAGGAGACGGAGTGGTCCCGTGTGACCTGGGTCAGCGTATCCCCGGAGAACCGGTACAGGCGGGAGTCCCCCACGTGGGCCCACACCGCCCGGTCCGGCGTCACGGAGAGGGCAACGGCTGTGGTCTTCATGTCCTCCTGTCCCGGGACCGCCTGCCGGTCTATGACGGCGGCGTTGGCCGCCTGGAAGATGGCGCACAGCTCCCCGGCATCCGGATTTCCTGCGACGATGCCTTCGTAGAGAGCGTCCGCCGCCAGGGCGGAGGCCACCTCTCCACATCCATGGCCCCCCAGCCCGTCCGCCAGAACAAATATCCCCCGGTCCTCCCCGGCGCAGCAGCGGACGCTGTCCTCGTTGTGCTCCCGTCCACCCTGATTGGTGTAACAATATGCGGATAGCTTCATGGCTTACTCCAGATCCACATACACGGTGTTGTCCGTTTCTCCCAGGTAGAAGGAACTCCTGGGAGGCAGCTTCACCGGCGTGTTGGGGGCGATCCGCTGTCCGTTGGACAGGAATGTTCCGTAGGTAGAGTTCAAGTCGGTGACCACGAACACGCTCTCCCGCTGGTCGTAGTAGACCTGACAGTGCCTGCTGCTGACGCCCGGCGTGCCGTCCTGATACACCAGACGGCAGAGGTTGGCGTCCCGGCCCAGCTGCACCGGACTGCCGTGAAGCTGGACCACCATGCCCCCGTGCTGGGGTGCCATGGATCGGAGGAGGGGAGACCCAGTCTGATTGCGAGCCGCCTGAACTGCGGGAGCAGCCTGGGCGGTTTTCTTTTTCCTGTTCAGGAGAACCGCAACAACTATGACGATGAGAAGCAGCATGGCCCCGGCAGCAATACCGATATAGAGTACGGGAATCCCACCCCCGGCCTTCTCCTCCGCCACGGCATAGGGGACGCTGTTCTTATCCAGCAGGGGCAGGACCTCGCTGACGCTGACGGCGTAAAACAGGTTGGTGTCCAGCTTGGACCCGGCGGTATTGATGCCGATGACCACGCCGGAGCCATCAAAGAGGGGCCCGCCGGAGTTGCCGCCTCCCAGGGAGGCATCGGTCTGAATCAGCTTGCGGCCGGTGCCGCTCTCGGTGAGGAAACGGCTGATGCTGCCGGTGGTGACGGTGGCATCCTTCTGGCTGAAGGAGTTCACCGCTGCGACGGTGAGGTCGGCGGCGGCGGGATAGCCCACGGCGTAGGCCTGGCTGCCCAGGCTGCTCTCCTGGGGAACCCGCATTTGCAGGGGGATGCGCTTGTCGGTGGCCTCCGCCAGGCGGAGGATGGCCACATCCTTCTCCGCGTCGTAGTCCACCAGATAGGCCTCGGCCTCGTCGTCCTTGTCGAAGAGTACATGGAGTTCCCCGCCGCCCAGGGCCTTGCCCGCCAGAATAAACTCCTCTATCACGTGGCAGTTGGTGACGATATACTGGGGGTTCTCCCCCTCCGCGCCGATGAAGAAGCCGGTGCCCCGCCAATAGCTCATTTTACCGTCATCGTCCGGCGCGCCGGTGGTGATCATGATGATGCCGTCCAGGGCCGACTGGTCAAAGGTCGCCAGGGCCGGTACAGCGCTCAGGCACAAGATCGCTGCGGCCAGCAGCGCCGGCACAAGATTTCTCCACTTTTTCATATCCATTCTCCATTCATTATTTTTACCGGCAGGCAATCAAAATGCCAGTGTAGTTGTCCTGCTCTGGCACGCCCTTCTCCAGTACCATATGCTCCAGCAGATCTGCCCCTTCCTTCGGCGCAAGGGTCATGGCCTCCAGCAGTTCCGGCGGCGTGAGTACCTCGCTGATCCCATCAGAGCACAGCAGCAGGGCATCCCCCCGCTTCAAGGTCAAAGGCCGCAGATTCAGATCCACCTCCGCCAGCCGGTCGATGCCTATAAAGGAGGACAGGCGCCGGGCGTCTTCGTCCTGTTCTGCCTGGGCTTTGTCAATGACCGGCTGCTCCAGCTCCTGAAGATACAGCTGGTTGAGGCAGGTGTGCTCCCGGTTGAGTTGGAACACGCCGCCATCCCGGGCCAAGTAGATGGCGCTGTCCCCCACGCTGAGCCAGTGGAGCCGGTCCTTCAGAAGGTGGACCGCCACAAGCGTGGTGCCGCTGCGTCCGCCGAACTGGCGGTACACGCTGTCGCTGACCACATGCACACTCTGATAAAACCACTCCGGA
>CAJUQM010000086.1 GCA_910588005.1 uncultured Oscillibacter sp. | reverse complement strand
ACGACTGGTCCAAGGGCATGGTGCTCTGCATCACCGTGGAGTTCTACGCCATCCTCTCCCTGCTGGCCTCCATGCTGATGATCATCAACATTTCTTAATCAGCCCCGCAGAAAGGGGATTCAAACATGAATGGAATTGAAAAAATCACCGGACGCATCGCCGCTGACGCCCAGGCGGAGGCGGAGCGCGTCTTGAGCAGCGCCCGGGAGGAGGCCGCCCAGATTACGGCGAAGTACAAGTCCCAGGCAGACGCCGAGTCCGCGGACCTTGCGGCAAAGAACGCCAAGGCCGCCGTAGAGCGGGAGGAGCGCCTTGTGAGCGTTGCTCAGATGGAGGCCCGGAAGGTTCTGCTGTCCGCCAAACAGGAGATGGTGGAAAAAACCTACGCCCTGGCGCTGGAGAAGCTGTGCGCCATGCCGGAGGAGCGGTACGTACAGGTGCTGGCGGAGCTGCTGGTGCAGGCGTCCTCCACCGGACGGGAGGAGGTTATCTTCTCCCCGGCGGACCGGGACCGCGTGGGCAAGGCCGCCGTGGCCAAGGCCAATGAGACTTTGGCCAAGCAGGCCGCGCCGGACGTTCCCCAGGGCGGCTCAAAGGTAACGGACCTTTTGAGCAAGGTGGCCACCAGCGTCACCGCAATCGCCAAGGGCACGGCCATGCTGACGCTGTCCAAGGAGACCCGCGTCATTCAGGGCGGCTTTATCCTCAAGGATGAGAACGTGGAGGTCAACTGCACCTTTGATACCCTGGTGCGACTCCAAAAGGCGGAGACCGCGGGGATGGTTGCAAAAAAGCTGTTCCCGGAGGCATAACAAGGAGGAAGTGTCTTGGCTAAAAAAATCAAAGACACCGATTACCTGGTCATCTCCGCCCGCATTAAGGCGATGGAGAGCGGCCTGTTGACCCGGGAGAGGATGGAGCAGATTCTGGACGCTCGCAGCGATGAGGAGGTCCAGAAGATCCTTCAAGACTGCGGCTATCCGGAGCTGGACGCCGCAGACCCGGAGGCCATGGACACGGCCCTTGCCGCCGCCCGGGAGGCAACGCTCTCCGATCTGGCCGACGGCGCGCCGGACCCCAGGTATATCGACGTTTTCAAGCTGAAATACGACTATCACAACGCGAAGGCCATCTTAAAGGCAGAGGCCATGGACACAGATCCGGACCACATGCTGATGGACATGGGCCGCGTTGGCGCGGCGGAGCTGAGAGAGGCTCTGCAGTCCGGAGAGCTGGATAGCTTGCCGCCCCTCTTGGCCTCCGCCGTGGCGGAGGCGCGGGAGGTCCTGCAGACCACCCGGGACCCCCAGCTGTGTGACATTGTGCTGGACCGTTGGTTCTACAGGGATATGGACGCCGTGGCTGAGGCCACCGGCAGCGCCTTTTTGCATGGCTATGTGCAGGTACAGATTGATGCTGCCAACCTGCGGACCCTGGTCCGCACCCTGCGGATGGGCAAGAATGAGGAGTTTTTGCGGGGAGTCCTTTTTGAGGGCGGCGAGATCTCCCCAGATGCGCTTTTGGCGGTCAGCGCCGCCCGCGGCGGCGGTCTTGCGGAACTGTATGCCCCCACCAGGTTCCAGACGGCGGCGGAGGCCGGCGTCCATGCCCTCCAGGGCGGCCTGCTGACGGAGTTTGAGAAGCGGTGTGACGATGTGGTGGGAGACTATCTCGCCGGTGCGCTGTTTGTTCCCTTCGGCGAGGCTCCGCTGGTGGGATATCTGGCGGCCCGGGAGACGGAGTACACCAACCTGCGCATTTTACTGATGGGGCGCGGGGCGGGCATTGATCCGGACGTTATCCGTTCCCGCCTGCGGGCGAGCTATGTGTAAGGCGGTGTAAGTTATGGCTGTTGCGTATCAGATCGCCGTCATCGGCGACTGGGAATCCGTTATGGGTTTCCGTGCCCTGGGGCTGGACACTTATCCTGTCACCTCCGCGGAGGAGGCCAGGGAGAAAGTCCGTGAGCTGGCAAAGACCAACTGCGGGGTGATCTACCTCACAGAGCAACTGGCTAAGGATATGGACGACGTGCTGGCCCGCTATAAAGACGAGCTGCGTCCCGCCATCATCCTGATCCCCGGCCGGGAGGGTTCCCTGGGCATTGGAAAGAACAACATCCAGCGCGCGATTGAACGCGCGGTGGGCGCTGACATCCTTTGACCCCACCAGAGGAGATTTGTCTCCCTTAGACGCTGCGGCGGGCGGTGCCCGCCTCCGCCGAACCCCATCTAGTGGCAGCGGCCACTGGAGCCGCCGCCTAAGGGCGGCCGGGGCCGGGGAATTTTCGGCAGGTACACGCTCTGCTGAAAATGATTGAAATTGAGTTCTCCGCCTCCGGCGGAGAACCCAGGGGGAAACTCCATGTTTCCCGACCCTTTTCCGGGCGTGGTTTTACGGGAAGGGGGATCCTTCTGGCGAATTTATCCAGAAAGAAGGTTTTAAAATTTGAGCGGCAAAGTTGTTAAAGTTTCCGGACCGCTGGTGGTTGCTACGGGACTTTCGGACGCCAATATGTCCGACGTGGTCCGCGTGGGACCCCAGCGTCTGATCGGCGAGATTCTGACCATGAAGGGCGATACCGCCTCTATCCAGGTCTACGAGGAGACCTCCGGCTTGGGACCCGGCGCTGACGTCATTACCACCGGCGCACCCATGAGCGTGGAACTTGGCCCCGGTATGATCGAGGGGATCTACGATGGCATCCAGCGTCCGCTGGAGAAGATCGTGGAGAAGGTGGGCGCCAACATCTCCCGCGGCGTGGAGGTTCCCGCTGTGGACCGGGAGAAGAAGTGGGAGTTCACCGCCACCGCCAAGGCGGGAGACAAGGTCACCGGCGGCGACATCATCGGCACCGTGCCCGAGACTCCCGTGGTACTCCACAAGATCATGGTACCCCCCAACATGAGCGGCACCATCAAGGACATCAAGAGCGGTTCCTTTAATGTGACGGAGACCGTTGCCACCTTGACCACCGAGGACGGGAAAGACGTGCCTCTGACCATGATCCAGAAGTGGCCCGTCCGTGTTGGCCGCCCCTATGAGAAGAAGTATTCTCCGGAGCGGCCCCTGTGCTCCGGCCAGCGGATCATCGACACCATGTTCCCCATTGCCAAGGGCGGCACGGCGGCCGTGCCCGGTCCCTTTGGCTCCGGCAAGACCGTGGTGCAGCACCAGCTGGCCAAGTGGTCCGATGTGGATATCGTGATCTACATCGGCTGCGGTGAGCGCGGCAACGAGATGACCGACGTTCTGCGGGAGTTCCCCGAGCTGAAGGACCCCCGGACCGGCGAGTCGCTGATGAAGCGGACCGTGCTGATTGCCAACACCTCCGATATGCCGGTGGCAGCCCGTGAGGCGTCCGTCTATACGGGGATCACCATCGCCGAGTATTTCCGTGATATGGGTTATGATGTGGCCGTCATCGCCGACTCCACCTCCCGCTGGGCCGAGGCCCTGCGCGAGATGTCCGGCCGTCTGGAGGAGATGCCCGGCGAGGAGGGCTACCCCGCCTACCTGGCCTCCCGTCTGGCCCAGTTCTATGAGCGGGCCGGCGTGGTGCAGTGCATGGGCAGCGAGGACCGCACCGGCTCCCTGACCGCCGTGGGCGCCGTGTCGCCTCCGGGCGGCGACCTGTCCGAGCCCGTCTCCCAGGGCACCATGCGTATCGTCAAGGTGTTCTGGTCCCTGGACGCCTCCCTGGCCTACCGCCGCCACTTCCCCGCCATCAACTGGCTGAACTCCTACTCCCTCTATCTGGACACCATGAAGCCCTGGTTCGACGAGCACTACGGCCCCGCCTTCATGGACAACCGGAACAAGGCCATGAGCCTCCTCCAGGAGGAGGACAACCTCAACGAGATCGTCCAGCTGGTGGGCAAGGACTCCCTGAGCCCCAACGACCAGCTGACCCTGGAGACCGCCAAGATGGTCCGCGAGGACTTCCTCCAGCAAAACGCCTTCATGGACGTGGACAGCTACTCCAGCCACGACCGTCAGATGCGGATGCTGGCCATGATCCTGGAGTTCGACAAGCTGGCCCGGGACGCCATCTCCAAGGGTGCCTCCCTGGCCCCCATGCTGGACATCCCCGCCAAGGAGAAGATCGGCCGCGCCAAGTTCGTGGAGGCCGACAAGTACGTCCAGGAGTACGCCGCCATCGCGGAAGAGATGGAGCGGGAGATCGCCGAGATCGCAGAGAAAGCGGGTGACCAGTTATGATGAAGGAATACCGTACCATACACGAGATCTCCGGCCCTCTGATGGTGGTCGAGAAGGTCGATGGCGTCACCTACGACGAGCTGGCCGAGATCGAGCTTTCCGACGGCAGCATTCGCCGCTGCAAGGTGCTGGAGGTCAACGGCGACAAGGCCGTGGTCCAGCTGTTCGAGTCCTCCGCCGGCATCAACCTGCGTGACTCCAAGATCCGCTTCCTGGGACACCCCCTGGAGCTGGCGGTGTCCGGCGATATGCTGGGCCGCGTGTTCAACGGCATGGGACAGCCCATCGACGACGGTCCGGCCATCCTGCCCGAGGCAAGCCGGGACATCAACGGACAGCCCATCAACCCCGCCGCCCGGGACTACCCCAATGAGTTCATCCAGACCGGCGTCAGCTCCATCGACGGGCTGAACACCCTGGTCCGCGGGCAGAAGCTGCCCATCTTCTCTGGCAACGGCCTGCCCCACGCCCAGCTGGCGGCTCAGATCGCCCGCCAGGCCAAGGTGCTGGGGGACGCCGCCTCCAACTTCGCCGTGGTCTTCGCCGCCATCGGCATCACCTTCGAGGAGTCGGAGTTCTTCGTCAACGAGTTCAAGCGCACCGGCGCCATTGACCGTACCGTGCTGTTCTCCAACCTGGCCAACGACCCCGCTGTTGAACGGATCGCCACACCCCGTATGGCGCTGACCGCCGCGGAGTATCTGGCCTTTGAGAAGGATATGCACGTCTTGGTCATCATGACCGACATCACCAACTATGCCGAGGCCCTCCGAGAGGTTTCCGCCGCCAAAAAGGAAGTCCCGGGCCGCCGTGGCTTCCCGGGCTATCTGTACACCAACTTGGCCACGCTGTACGAGCGGGCCGGCCGCCAGCTGGGTAAGAAGGGTTCTATCACTATGATTCCCATTCTGACCATGCCCGAGGACGACAAGACCCATCCCATTCCCGACCTGACCGGTTATATCACCGAGGGCCAGATCATCCTCTCCCGCGCACTCTACCGCCAGGGCATTCACCCGCCGGTGGACGTGCTTCCCTCCCTGTCCCGTCTAAAGGATAAGGGCGTTGGCGAGGGCAAGACCCGGGAGGACCATGCCAGCACCATGAACCAGCTCTTCGCCGCTTACTCTACCGGCAAGGACAACAAGGAGCTGATGTCCATTCTGGGCGAGGCGGCTCTGACTCCCACGGACCTGCTGTACGCCAAATTCGCCGACGAGTTTGAAAAGCGGTATGTGAACCAGGGCTATGAGGAGAACCGTTCCATTGAGGAGACTTTGGACCTGGGCTGGGAGCTTTTGAGCATTCTGCCCAAGAGCGAGCTGAAACGTATCAAACCGGAGTTGATTGAGAAGTACTGGCCGAAGAAAGACGAGCAGTAAGGAGGGGTGAGCCATGGCGAATATCACGGTAAGCCCCACTCGAATGGAACTCACCCGCCTGAAAGGCAAGCTGCGCACCGCTCAGCGGGGCCACAAGCTGCTGAAAGACAAGCGGGATGAGCTGATGAAACAGTTTCTGGATACCGTTCGTGAGGTCCGTGCCCTCCGGGCCGAGGTGGAGGAGGAGCTGATGACGGTGCACAAATCCTTCACCGTTGCCTCCGCACTGATGAGTTCCGAGGCGTTGGAGCAGGCTTTGCTGTACCCTAAACAGAGCGTGGAGCTGACACAGACCACCCAGAACATTATGTCTGTCAACGTGCCTGTTTACAATTTTCGGACGCAGACCCGGTCTGATTCCGATATCTATCCCTACGGTTTCGCGGCCACCTCCGGTGAGCTGGATACGGCTGTGGACGCCCTGGGAAAAGTGTTCCGGAAGATGCTGAAGCTGGCGGAGATCGAGAAATCCGCCCAGCTAATGGCGGAGGAAATTGAAAAGACCCGGCGCCGGGTCAATGCCTTGGAGTATGTGATGATTCCCAATACCCAAGAGGCCATTCGGTATATCAATATGAAGCTGGATGAAAATGATCGCGCCACGACCATTCGCCTTATGAAGGTGAAGGACATGATTTTGAAGGAATCCTTGGAAGAGAAGCGGGCGGAAACCGCTAGAGCCATAAGGACTTTCGGGGATTCGAGTGAGGCGCCGTCAGAGG
>CAJUQM010000085.1 GCA_910588005.1 uncultured Oscillibacter sp. | reverse complement strand
CAGGTTGACGGAGGCGTCCGCCAGGACGGGACCGCTGGCGTGGAGGGAGTGGATCTTTACATCCACCTGCATGGGGAGGCCCTCCCGCTGGGGAGCGGGGGCCGGGTCGGGGGCCTTTTTCATTGTCGTTTCCTCCTGCAAAAAATTTTGTAAAAATGGGATTACTCCATGGTCATGCCGCCTATGGCGGGGGTGTCCTCCGGTTCGGGTCCATATTCACAAAGGCTCCACAGGGCGTGCCTGAACGCCCCGCTGCAGTCCATATTCTGCTCCCGCATCCACTGCTCCCGCACGGTTTCCAGCGGATTCTCAAAGCGCAGGAGATGTTCCAGCAGATTATCCGGATAGGCTTTCGCGTTCAGGGCCAATTCCTCAAAACAGGTGCGGGTGGCATCGATCTCACCCGCCTTGGCAAAGATGGAGCGGGCGGGACGCTGCAGCATGGCGCTCTCATAGGCCATCCAAGCCGCCTCTACCTTTTTTGCGAGATATGTGTGAATCTCGATCCTCGTCACAGAGATCCCCCCTCAGCTCATGCCGCCCATGGCGGGGCCGGCGCTCTGCTCCTGCCGGGGAGCGCGAAGCTCCTCCAGCTTTTCCAGCGCCCAGTCCGGCAGGTACTGCTCATCCAGAACGCCGGAGAAGTCGGAGCGGTTCCAGCGGGTCTTCTCGCCATCGCCCAGACAAACGGCGTAGACCGCCTGCCCTCTGGCGCGGGGAGAGCAGCCAAAACCGCCTTCCCCCAGCCAGAGCTGGCTGCGTACCTCCCAGCAGCTCTCCCGGAGCGCGTCAGGATTCATAACCAATACCTTGCCGTTAAGGTCCTGCTTATGCAGATTGCCGGTACAATGCTCCGGCCCGAACAGGCCCAGCGCCTGGTATGCTGTTCTGGCCTGTCCAACAAACGCCTCCAGCAGCGCCGCGGCGGCGTCTACTCCGTAGTAATGGTTTTACTTGCCGTCGGGGGGAACGAAAACCCTCCGGCCCCACCGGTAGGCCTCATCGCTGACCAGGTGCTTGCAGCCCGATTTATGAAATTCTTTCAGGGAGTTGGCGAGGACAAAATTTACCCGCTTGAAGCCGAACCGCTCCAGCACAGACTGGGCGCAGTCCTCAGACAGCGTCTCGTCCGTCTCGTTGAAGTGATCCTGGATGGCCTGTTCAATAGCTCTGGCGCACTCCACGTTCACTCGGAAGCTGTCCTCATGCATCTGCGTTTGTCCAAGCCGGCCGGCCTCATTGCGGGAGTGGGGATAGACATAGGGGAAATCAGCCGCCATAGACGACCTCGTTCTCCCGCAGCAGGCCGTCCAGCTCATCCAGACAGATCCCCGTCTGCCGGAACAGCTCCAGAAGGTCCGCCGGCACGTCCCGCAGGTCCGGCCCATCCGCGGCTGTTATGTGGATGACGCCCTCCTCCGCGAAGACGTCCAGCTTGGCGCCCTTGGGGATACCCGCCTCCGCCAGCAGCGCGTCCGATGGACGGAGGGCCTCTTCATCCCCCATACAGGGACAGGCCGCGCCGCAGTTGTCGCAGGGGCCGCACACCTTTGCCAGATGGACCAGCAGATCCGTGGTCAGCACCCGCAGGGACTGGATGGCGCCCACCAGCTCCATGGCGGTCATCGCCTCTTTCAGAACCACCGCGGCGTTCTCCGAGGTGTGGATGGCGATGGCGGCGCCGGGTTCCATGCCGCCGGCGGAGAGAAGGTGGGCCAGATTGCCGGCGGATTCCACCGTGTTGTTTTTCTTGAACATCATCATTTTCTGAGAATTCATAGGGAACCTCCAATATTGATATTAAAGTGTGATAAGGGCTTTCCTCGGGGTATGCACAAGCTCCAGCCGGAGTTTGTCCGTCTCCTGTCCGGCAAACAGCGTCAGCTGTGCCGCCAGGAACGGAGTGGGGTCATAGTTGGTCATGAGCAGCTCGCCGTACAGCGCGCCGCTCCGCTTCGCCATGGGGTTGTCCCGCGTGAAGGCCAGGATGTAGAAGTCGTCGTACAGAAGCCGGATAAAGCGGTGGTCGTTGTAGGATACCGCCACAGGCCCCAGGCATTTACACAGGACCCGATGGAGCCGGGCATGGTACTGGGCCGCGATCTGCATATCGTAGCTCCGCTCCGCGCCGAAATAGGGCGGGTCGCAGTAGGTGAGCTTATTGACGCCGTCCCGCTCCCGGATGATCTGGATGGCGTCCTTGTTCTCGATGGCCACATCCTGGAGCCGTTCCGAGGCGGGCTTGAACAAATATAAGAACCGCGGCAGATTCAGGCCCTTGACCGCGAAGGAGTTGGTGGTGGCGTTGAAGCTGCCCCGGACCCGCATGACATAGGCCGCCGCCCGCTGGACGTCATAGAGTTCCAGCCGCTCCTGGAAGATGGGCCGCAGCTCCGCCGCCTGCTCCGGGGAGAAGCACGCCGGATCGTCCAGCACCCGCAGCTCCTCCCGGATGTTCCGCAGGGTGACCTCCTTATGGGCGGTAAAATCCCTGTAGAACTCAAAGACCTCCCTGGAGTGGATGGGGAGAAAACCAAGTTCCCGGAGCAGGGCATTGCTCCGCTCTTTTACGCAGAGGAAGAGGTTGCTGAGTTCCGTGTTCAGGTCGTTGTAGATGTCAAGCCTGCCGGGGCAGGAGGGCATACTCAGCAGCACGGCGCCGCTGCCGCCGAAGGGTTCCAGATATTGCTTGATGCCGGGGGGAAAGACCTGGGTGATATAGGGCGCCAGCTTCTCCTTGCCGCCCACCCATGGAATGACAGGCCGTGCGATGTCAGCCACCTCCCTCCCCGCTGCCGGGGCCGCTTTGCCGGGACTCCGGGAGAGTTGTTTCCCCGAACTGTTCCAGCGCGGACTCCAGGCCGTGGATGGCGGCCTCCAGGCCCCGCACCATGGACTGGAGCTGGAGGATGGTGGCATAGATTTCTCCGGCGGTCCTGGCGTAGAAGTACCCCTCCCGGCTGCTGCAGATGGGGACGCCGTCCTGCCGCAGGCGGTTTACCAGCTTCCGCAGGTCTGTGCCGCTGAGGTGGAGCGCCTTTTCCAAATCGGCGCCTTTTACCGTGTACCGGCGCCCGGAACAGGCGCCTTTCAGATAGGCCAACAGCTGTTTCTTCCGCATATTCTTGTCCTTTCCGGGGGCGCTTTCCCGAAAAAGGGCACAAGCGGGAACCCCACGTGAGCCCAGCGAAGCGGGTCCCGTGGGGAGAGGAGGAGCCGCGGGATGAGCGAGCTTTCGGGCATCGCCCGGACGCGAGGGATATGGAGCTTGCGATGACGAAGGGGCCGTCTGTCCCTTTCGGAAAAACGGCCCCTGTGTTGATTTGTTCAATTACTTATACCGCGTGGTATGGGCTGCGCCCATTTGACACCACCTCCTTGATCCGCCGGCATATTCACTGCATGGTCATATCTTCCTGCGTCTGCTGCTGGGCAGTGTACTCCCGGACGAACTCCTGCGCGTTGCGGATCAGGTATCCGCTCTCATCATTGGCCTCCATATACCCGGAGGTCTCCAGAAGGTCTTCCGCGTAGGCTTTCAGGTCAATATCGCCGGATTGGATCAGCTCCTCCGGCACACCGCAGGAGCGGAGGTGGTCTGCGGCAAATTCCTTTATACCGTCACGGGGTACCCACTCATAGCAGTGCAGGTTCTGTGCGATGTCCAGGGCAAATTTGAGCGTGCGGCAGTCCTCATATTCCAGGGCGGCGGCGAACTTCTCCAGCCAGTGCGGTTCACCCTGACCCTGCTCGCCCAGCAGATACCCAAGGTTATCCCCGTCCCGAACCAGATCGCTGATGCTGCTGTACTGACTCATGAGATCCCCGGCCTCGGGGAGGATGCACCGGGCCTCCAGCAGCGTGCAGTCCTCCAGGGACTTGACCCGCAGCTCATCCAGCGCCAGCACGACCTCGTTGGACTCCTCCGCCATTTTGCCGTCATATCCCGGCAGACGAAGCCATACGCCCTCGGGGACAGCGGGGGAGGCCAGCTTCAGCTTGACGCTCCAATCGCTGTCTTCCAGGAAAATTACATTTTTTCCGGAGTAAGACGGCTCTGCTGTCGTTTTCGGATATTCCACGAAATAGCCGTTGATAAACAATCCGGTGTGTTTGTTCTCAAACTCCTGCCCGATATGATCAAAATCCACATAGGGCAGAACATCCTCCGGCAGGTTGGCCGCTCCTCTCAGGCTGTACTTGCCCAAATCCTCATAGCTCCCAGCCGGATGGAGCGTGCAGCCGGGCAGGTTCAGAATGCTGTTGATGGCGTTAGCCGCCTTTTCGGGCGGATACCCCATTGAGACGGCGGCGAGAGCATAACTCTCCCATACGCTCAGCGTCTCCAGCCGCTCCTTCAGCCACTCCTGTTCTTGGGGCGTGCCGGGCAGCTCCAGGAATTCTTTGAAATCATCCATAATCACTTCATCTCCATTCCGCCCTGTCTGGGCTGTGCTTCTATGGCCTGTACCGGCTGTCCGTCCGCCCGTTCGATCAGGCCGTAGGGAGTCAGGACGCCGCCGCATTTTTCGATCAGAGCCTGTCCGTACTGGTACAGGTTCAAGTGTGGGGCGAGTGTCGCCGCGTCAGGCTCACAGAGGATAAGAGACAGCTCCCCCTTCGCTACTTCGATGGGGGAGCTGTACTGGGGGGAGAAGATGTATTGGTCCAGCGAGTCCATAAGCGCCCCGGCGCTTTGGAGGTCCCTGCAATTCATGGCCTCCAGAAGAGCCTTGTACGCGCTCAGAGCTTTCGGCTCCATGTCCGTCAGCCGCTGGGCCATTTGGTTGAGGAAGTCGATCCCCTCCTCCGCGTCGGAGATCCTCTCTGTCAGGGCGGGGATGCGGCAGTCCAGGCAATTCCAACCCACCTCCCGCCAGTCCCAGGCTTCCACAGATTCCAACGCGGCGTCCAGTGTCTCCGACAAGGCGGGCAGCTTCAGCTGAACGGTCTTGCCGCTATCATAGCCGGGATCGTTGAAGAAGCCCTTGGATACCTCCAGCAAGATGGTGTAGTCCGGTGCTTTGGGCGTCAGATCCAGCGTTTTATACGCCTCCACCAGATCATCGTGCTGCACCACATAACCTCCGGGGTGGTCTATGCTTCGCTCGACAAACACGCCACCCTCATCCCGCCGCATATTCCGCCCGATCTGCTCGTAGTCCAGCAGGGCGAGGGCCTTTTCCGGCAGACCGTCGATCTCGGGAACAAATTCGTTCTCCACATAAAACCGGCCCAGCTGTCCGTCATTCAGAGCCTCGTCCACCACATGGCAGCACTCGGTGCTGTAGGCCAGATCAATCAAACGGGAGATTGGAATTGCCTCCCCTTTCTGCTGTTCCATTTTCAGCAGTCCGGCAAAGGCGGTGAATTGCCGCTCATCCAGCTCTGACAGCTTCTGGGCCAAGGCGTTCAGGTCATTCAGGCCGCAGGTGTCATTCAGGAGAGAGGACAGCTCCTCGAAGTGATGGTATTCTGTGATCTCCCAATACAGCGACTCGCCCTCCGCCAGCCGGAGCTTGTCAAAGGCGTCCTGTATCTGACAGGGCGTTGCGGGGAGAGACAGCTTCGCATAGGCATCGCTCTCCGGCTGATCCTGTTTCGCCAGATAAATATCGAATATTTTAGCCAAGGGTCATCCCTCCTTTGGCCTGGCCCTGCTCATTGTATTGCGTGGGGTCAGCGGCGGGGGAGTCCCAGCCATACAGACAGCCGCCCAGCATGGCCTGCTCCTGGACCTTGCTGATTCCAAGGCATTGATTGCGGTAGTCCGCCATGTGCCGGTTCAGACCGGGCATTTCGCTGCTGTTCTCCAACACCTGATAGCCAACGTCTTTGGTGATGCAGATCAAGGGGCCGTCATCCGGCAGGACAGAGAAGCACATATCCGGGAGCCGCTCAGAGAAGTGGGGATCAAAGCGGTCCTGTTCCGGCATGATGCTCCAGCCCTCGCTCTGCCACAGGTGGACGTACAGCTCACAGCCATATCCGATGCCGATATCACGCTGCTCAAAGCCCTCGCCCCAGCCGTCCGACATCTGCCCGCCCAAATAATCCGCCAGGGTATTCAATTCCACAGGAGTCAGCGTCCCCTGCACCTGACACTCAGCCACGCCCCAGAGCTGGCCATCCCGTTCCTCAGCGGTGAACAAGGCGGAGCGCACCTTGCGGTCTACAGCGTCATCTTCACCGTACCAGTGCATAATGCCCCGTTCCGCTTCATCCGGCATCCGCTCCCGGATCAGCGCCGCCATGATACTGTCGGCATACTGGCGGAGATCCTGTCCATTCAGCGGGATACCGTCCTCATCCATACCTCCGTATCCATCCGGCTCATAGAGGTCAGCGGTCATGGGGGCATACAGCTTGAGCGTTTGGAGGGGCGGGGGCAGGACAGAGAAGCTGTCCGCCCCCAGCACCAGGTTCAGG
>CAJUQM010000084.1 GCA_910588005.1 uncultured Oscillibacter sp. | reverse complement strand
ATGACTGCGGATACCTGGAAAACTGGGTGGAGAACCAGCACGAACGGGACGAGATCAAGCGGGCCTGGGGATAACCGGCGGGCCCTCCGCCTTATGGCGGAGGGCCCGTCAGGCTGTCGAAAAAGTATTTTCGCCAGCCTGAGCAAGTTTTCAGAACCCGTGGAAAGTTCTGAAAACTTATGATCTGATATGCTCCCTATCGAGTAGGGATGTCCGCCCTTTCGGGTCATGGGACGCTTGTAGGCTTGGACAATACCCGGCCATTCTGGAATACCTTTTTGCAGATATGCGGGGTCTTGTAGGCGGCGTCCGCCACCACTGTTTCCACCTCTGGAAATGATTGAATCAATTTGCCGTAAACATCGTCAAATGCCACGCTCTCATGGACATTTCCAGGGGTGACCACTGCTTCCAACACGTAACCGTTCTTGTCACAAGCAGTATGGGCCTCATAGGCGAAGCACCGCTTATGCTCCCCTTTGTGGAATACCCCACACTCCGGATCTTTTGAGGTGTTGTCCCTTTTCCTCCCTCCGATTTCGGGCGGTTCATCCCCATCATCCAGTGGCTTTTTTCCTTGAGCCTCCCGGTCCGCACTCACCTCCGCCAGCAGTTCCTCCTGGTATCGTTTTGCCGCTGCCGGTACTTCCTGCTTCATTTTCTTTTTCAGATTTGCGCTTGCTTTGATGTGTGCCCCATCTATAAATACCGCCGCCGGCGTCAGCGCTCCCGCCGTTCCCGCCTCTTCCAATATCCACTGAAACACTGTCTCTATCGTTTCCGGGGTAAATCAGTGCCGGAAGTTGTAACTCACCGTGGAAAAATGGGGCAGTTCCTCACTCAGCGTGTACCTCAGAAACCACCGGTACGCTATATCTGTCTCCGCTCTGCGCAGCGTTCCCCGCAAAGATGCGTTTCCGTCCAGATGCTGCAGCAATACGATTTTGAACAGCACCACTGGGTCAATGCTTCGTCGCCCCTCCTCCTCGCTGTACAACGGCTCCACGATTTTGTGCAGTTTCTCGAAATCTACTGCTGCATCCACCTGCCGCAATAGATGTCCGGGTGGCACCAGGCTTTCTGTGTCCACCATTTCTATTACCCCTCGCTCGTTTTTCCCTCGCTCCAACATATCCCTCACCCCTTATTCCCTGTTTTATCATTTTTACACGAAAAAGTCTGCCTTGTGGCAGACTTTTTCGACAGGCCTAATCCACGGCTCCTTTTTAGTTCGCTCAGAAGGATTCAATAACCGCTTCGGTCGGTTCTTCCTATTTCGTGGAAATCGAGGCCGCAAGTCTCGGTTCTCCCGCCTCTCCGCGGCTCCGCCCGGAAAACACACCCGGCAAGCCTCCAGAAGACCGTCCCTGGTCTGGAGAACAACGCCCGGGCCGCCGTCCGCTGTTTGGCTGATATTCACAAGCCGCGCCCGTTCCTCTGCGTTCTCCACGTTCTCAATGGCGGGCCAAATCCCCTCCGCTGTGCGCTCAAAGACAATCTAAGCTTTCCGAAGGGCCATCGCGCATTCGGCCCGGTAGATCTCGGCGTCTCCCTAAAATATTCATCTTTTTCGGTTTTTGCGTCTTCAACCCGCTTTTCCGCCGCCTTTACGTCGTCATAAGCTTCCAGGACCGGCAGATGGTAATCTGCTGTTGGACCAAGTTCCTCTTAAAAACGACGAGGACCGGCATAAGATTTATGTGGCCCTGACCCGGGCGAAGGAGGACCTCTATATTCACTGAAACACGGACATGTTTGATTCCTATCAGATTTCGCCGCGTATTCCCCGCCGGAGGAACTTACCCTTCAATTAACCCATAAGGATGTGGTGCTCGATTTCTTCAAGGGCGAAAAAGCTCAAATCCTGAGCCTCGCAGCGGAAGCCCGCTGGAGATCGGCCCGGACCATATTTCACATGGCCTTTGCTTTCCGGCGGCTGCCTTTGGGGCTCTTCGCGTCATGCTGTATCAGGCCCGCCCGGCCGCCGCGTTTTTAATTATCCCAGTCGATATGCTCGAAGCCGGTGGCGGGGACGATGCCGTGCTCGGGGAACTCCGCGCCCTCCAGCACAAAGGTATAGCGGATGTGGTCCCGGACGTTCAGCAGCACCGCCAGGGGCACCTCGGAGGCGTTGAAGTCCAGGTAGCCCAAGCTGTTTTCCATGCGGACATAGTAGTGCGTATTGCCGCCGATAACCGCGCTGCGGATTTCCGCCACGACGCCCTCCTGCTCCTGGGTATTCCCGGCGGCGGGCTTCTGCTCTCCCGCGACGATGAGGCCCCGGTGGGCCAGGGTCTGGCGGTAGTTGGTCTCGCATTCGCCCACCGTCGAGCCGGTAGAGACAATGTCATACTGCTGGACGTTGACCATGGCGAACATCTTGACCAGCCCATCCTCCCCCTTCAGGGCCATGAAGTAAGTGGGCTGGCTTGCGATGTTCAAAAGCAGGGGGAACGTGGCCCGGTAGCGCATCTGCTGGACCTGGCTCTGGGCGGACTCCTGGGCGGAGATTTCCGTGGCCCCGGCGCAGGGATAGAACTTGGTGGCCTTGGTCCGCTGGTTCGTGAGGATAAAGCCGATGTTGGACTGGTCCGAGGTGACGGAGGTGACGCCGGTGTACATGAACACGTCGTCGTCTATGGCAATATAGTTCCAGCCGTCGGTGGTAACCGTCACGTCCCGCTGGCCGAAGATGGAGTTCAGGAAGCCGTTGTGATACATGCCGTAGTAATCGTACTGCTGCATGATGATATCATAAGAGTAGAGGCGGTCCACCCAGTTGGGGACCTGCTCGTAATACTCGTGCTCCCCGGTGACGGCGTTGACCAGGACCGCGCCCTTGATGTCGACGCCGCCGAAGAGGCCGATGGTCCGCACGATCCGGGGACAGACCCAGTAGGGGGTGCCCTCCTCGTCGATCTCAAAGACCGGGCCGTCGAACATCATGGTGGGATAGTGGAAGCGCAGATGGCGGTACAGGTTCCGGCCCAGATGCTCGGCGGTGGTGTACTTCATGCCCTCCTGCAAGCGGACGATTTCCGCCTCCTGACTCACCATGTCGATGATGATATAGGCGGGGAGGCCGTCGCCCCGGTTGGTGAACCACTTGATGAGGTCCCCGTACCGCAGGGAGGTCACCCGCACGGGGCGGCCCTGGTAATTGATCTGGGTATAGTCCGTCAGTATTTCAAACTGGGACACCATGTCCGCCAGCTCACCCAGCTTCCGGTTGCCTAGGCGGGCGGCGGAATCGTCGTCCAGCATGGGAATCTGGTCGTAGGAAATCTCCTCTACCTCGGCGGTAAAATTGCCGGTTTCCAGGGGGAGGAGCTTGGAATAGCTGCCCGCCCGGAGGACCACCCAGCTGCTGAGGGCTCCCAGGGCCAGGGCGGCGATGAGGGCGATGACCGCCAGGAAGGGGACGGCGCACTGCTTGCGGACGAAGTGGAAATAGCCCTTGACGCTGCCGTCCCCCTGGAAGCCGGAGGTGAAGACGGCGCAGACGCAGTACACGGCGCAGAGGAGGAAGGCGAAAACGTAAAACTCCTCGGCGTGGAGGTTCAGGGCGGGCAGCTCCAGGTAGAAGTAGACCGCGCCGAACACCAGGGTCACCAGCAGGTTGGTGACGGTGCGGCTGAAGGCGCTGCCCATGGCGCGGCGCGGCTTCCGGGGCTTGCGTGGACGGGGATTGGGGTTCCCGCCCTGGAAGCTCTCGGGATTGAACCCCCCTCCAAAGGCGTTGGGACCGCCGAACTGGAATGTAAAGGGCATGGAAAAAGCCCTCCTTTCTTTTTCTCTTTTCACAGTATTTTACAGAAAAAGTGTGAACAAATCAAGTTTGCCCCATCCGGCGAAAAGTATTTTCACCGGATGGGGCAAGTTCCTTTTCTGGATGTAAACGCTCAGTCGCCGTCAGCCTCCTCGGGCTGGGACGGAGCCAGGCCCTCTACATGGGGCGTGGACGGCTGCTCGGAAACCATGGTGGTCCGTCCATTGAGGCGGCCGCCGTTTTCGATGACAAAGGAAACGGTGGTTACGTCGCCGTTGATGGTGCCGGTGCGTTCCAGCTGGATATGGTCGTGGGAGACCAAATTGCCCTCCACCTGGCCGGCGACGCGGATCACGTCGGCCTCCACGGGGCCCTTCACCTTGCCGGTGGCCGTCACGATGACATAGCCCTTCAGGTTGACCTCGCCTTCTACGGTGCCCTCGATTTGGACCACGCCCTCTCCGCTGAGCCTGCCGGTGACAATCAGGTCCTTGGCGATGACGGTGCTGCTCCGGGGCTCGGGGAGTTCGGGGATGTCGGCGCCTTCCCGCTGGTCATGATCGGTCTGGGATTCCATGGCGGGGGCGGTCTTGGGCTGTCCTCCAAAAAAAGCCATTTCACTCACCTCGTCTGCAAAAGTGAGGTTAGTATACCATAATACACCGGGAATTACAAGCCCGAGCAGGGACAAAGTCTCTGAGAGGCTGCCAAAAAAAGAGGGCGTATTTTGGAAGGGCGGGGGAGAAGAAGGGGCGAAAGGGTCGAAAAGCCGTCAGGCCCCATTCCGCCGGATCATGCGGACCCCTGCCGTCAGCATGGGCAGGGCAAAAAGAAGCAGCGCGCCGTAGCAGATAGCGCCATAGCCTTTGTCGATGAGGTCCGTCAGGCCGAAGGTGGAGACGCAGACGCCCAGGGCCGTCACGGCCCCGGTGATAAGAGGCCGGGCCAGCCAGGGCCAAGAGGAACCGGACGGAGCAGGCCCGGAGGAAGCGGGCCGGTTTGGCCGGAGGGACCGGCCTCGAAAGAGGGACTGCTCCACCCGGTCCTCCAGGGCCTTGATGAACCCGGCGGCGGTCTCCACAAGCGTGCCGAAAAGGACGATTTCAAAGAGGACGTAGAGCCAGGGCATATCCAGCCGCTCAAAAATGGCGGTCACCGGCGTTTCGGAGGCCAGGACCGTCGGAAGGTCGCAGCCCATGGCCAGCAGCAGCGGCAGGGCGGGGGCGGCTCCCAGAATTCCGGCCAGAACGCCGCAGGCCACAGCCTCCCGGCGGTTTTGAAGGTCCCGGAGGGTGTAGAGGATCATGGAAACGCAGATGAGGTTATAGGAGGCATAGCGCAGGCCGCTGAGGAACCAGCCGGAACCGATCTCCGCCCTCCGGAGCTCGGCGGTGACCGCGTCCCCAAAGCGGAGAAAGACGGCGGCGAAAAAGAGGAGGAAGACGGCGTAGAGCACATAGGCCCAGAGGGACAGAGCTTTTTCTATGGCCTCCGTGCCGTTTAGGACCAGCAGGACCACGCCCAGTGAGAGAAGCCCCACCCCCACCCAGGAGGGCAGGCCCGTCAGGGCGCGGATCATGGCGGCGGCGGTGGCGTTGACCACCCCCAGAACCAGGAGAAGCATGGCGTTGAAGCAGAGATCGTAGAGGAACCCGGCCCGGCCCAGAAGGCGCTTCATCATGGAGCCGTAATCATAGGTCCGAAAGACCCGGACAAACTCGAAGGTGACGGCGCACAGCGCGGCCCACCCCGCCGCCGCCGCTCCCAGGGCCAGCAGCCCGCCCATCAGGCCGTGGCAGCCAAAGTACCGGGCGATCTCCGCCCCGGTGCCGTAGCCGCCGCCTATCAGAACGGACTGAAAGACCAGGCCTGGGGTCAAGTATCGGGTCCACTTCCGCCGTCGTTTCATCCGCAAAGCCTCCTTGTCCTTTGCCCCATACATATGCGGCGGCGGACCGGGTATGCAGGGAAATTCGCATAGGGGACAAAGGACGGGACATAGGCTTTTCCGAAAGAGGTGAGGTCTTATGACAATCCATGTAGTAAGTCCCGGAGAGACCGTGGACTCCATTGCCGCCGGATATGGCGTGGCCCCAAAGCAGCTGGCGGCGGACAACGAGCTGCCGCCGGACTATGCCCTGGCGGTTGGGCAGACGCTGGTCGTGCGGTTTCCCCGGGCGGTTCATGTCGCGGCGGCGGGGGAGACGCTGACCTCCATCGCCGCGCAGTACGGGACCACGGTGCGGCAGCTGTGGCGGAATAACTGGGCCCTGGGCGGACAGGAAGCCCTGGCGGCGGGCCAGCTTCTGGTGGTTTCGTATTTTGGCGAAAAGCTGGGGGAGGGCGTGTTCAACGGCTACGCCTATCCCTTCATCACGCCGGAACTGCTGGCGGAGCAGCTGCCCTACCTTTCAGCGATGGCGCCTTTCACCTACGGAATCACGGCGGAGGGCGGGCTTTTGCCGCTGGATGACGAGGCTATGCTGGAGGCGGCCCGGGAACGGGGGACGAAGCCGGTGATGCACCTGTCTACGCTGACGGAGGCGGGGCAGTTTGACACGGGCCGGGCGGCGTTTATCCTGACGGATTACGAGGCCCAGGGGCGGCTGGCGGCGGAGGTGCTGCAAACGGTGCTGCGGAAGGACTTCGCGGGGCTGGATGTGGATTTTGAGTATTTGCCGGGCCAGCTGGCGGGGGCGTACGCGGCGTTTTTGGGGCGGCTGCGGCAGCTGCTGGCGGCGCAGGGGAGGTTCCTCTGGGCGGCGCTGGCTCCGAAGACGAATACCCGGCAGAGGGGATTGCTGTATGAGGGACATGACTACGCCGCCGTGTCGGCGGCGGTGGATGGGGTGCTGCTGATGACATATG
>CAJUQM010000083.1 GCA_910588005.1 uncultured Oscillibacter sp. | reverse complement strand
AGAGGGGGCTGATGAACTACCCCAGTACGCCGGACTGCGTTCCCCATCTGCTGGATCAGAAGAACGTGGATATGCTCACTTCGCACGGCGTGTATACCAAGGCGGAATTGGTCTCCCGTTATGAGGTTACTCTGGACAACTACTGCAAGACCATTGTCATTGAGGCCAGGACCATGGCGGACATGGCCCGCACCGAGATTCTTCCCGCCATACAGGCGTTTGCCGGCGAAACCGCAAGGGCGGCGGCCGGCAAAAAAGCGCTGAGTCCCGGCTGCGCCTGCGCGTATGAGACAGCGTTGTTGGAGAAGCTGTCCGGTCTCACCGATCAGATTGCCGCCAGGACAGCGGAGCTGGAGCAGCTGGTGGAAGAGCTGGCGGAAGCCAACGATATAAGGACGGAGTCCGAGGGCATCCGGGACCGGGTGCTGCCGCAGATGGACCGGCTGCGCCGGGCTTGCGATGAGGCGGAGACCATCACCGCAAAGAGATACTGGCCATTCCCCACCTATGGCGACCTGCTGTTTGGCGTGAGATAACAGGGGGAACGGGACCGGGCGGCAAAATTCTCTGAGAAGCAAAAAGCGGTTTGGCATACGCGGAGCAGCAGTTTCCGAACGGCTAAAAGACTTAGAGCCTATCCCGAAATTAGCCGTGCGCTGATCGTGCCGCAGATTTTTTGCCAAACAAGGCGATTTTTCGCAGGCGGGCTGACGCCCGGCAAGGAAAATCAACGCAGTATGGCGGAAAATATGCGGCACGAGCAGTGTGCGGGTAATTTTGGGATAGGCTCTTACAAAAAGCCGCGGAGTTCTGTCGACTGACAGGACTCCGCGGTTTTACATGGAACACAAAGATGACGGCCGTCATTTTTCTGGACACGTGGCCAATGATGTTCATATAGCGCAGTCCCTCCGCCGATTTCTTTTCGTAATGGGAGGTACCGCAATGTCACCAGAGGAAAAGGCCTTCAGGTAGAAGGACTACCAAAATCGTTTCTTCTTCATAATCCACAAGCAGAGGAACACGATCAGCGCACTGCCAATGATAACCGCTGGATATCCATATTTCCATGTCAGCTCCGGCATTCCGGTAAAATTCATCCCGTACCACCCGGCTACCAGGGACAGGGGAAGGAAAATCGTAGTCACGATGGTAAGAATCTTCATAATCCGGTTCTGGCGGATGTCTATTTCCGCCTGGAACAGCTCCCGCAGCTGCAGGCCGTATTCCCGGAGCAGCTGTGCCTCGCTGTTCAGACGCCCGATCCGCTTCTCCGCCATGTGGAACATACGAAGTTCTCTTTCGCTGAAGTACCCGTTTTCATTTTCCTGAAACTCACAGACCATATCGTCCAGCTGGGTGTAGTACCGCATCCAGCCGGCAATCTCCTTGCGCAGCGCCGTCATCCTGGGGTTAAACCCCTCCATCCCGCCGGACAGGACCTGATCCTCCAGCTGCTCCAGACGGTCTCCAATGCCTTGGAGGTGGTGCAAATCCTTGGCGATCAGCAATTCTATAAATTCATAAAAAAATCCGCCGATACCGTTTTCCAGGTGTGCGTTCTCTTTCCGGAGGCGCTGCACGGCGGAGCGGGCCGTCCCGGTATCATCGCACAGTACCACCCATCCGGGAGTCAGAAGATAGCCGAACGCGATGGGAACGCCGTCCCGTGTGCGCCTGGGGGTCACAATCGTTCCGCACAGGCAGTTGTGCCGGGCTTCCGCTTTGCATACACGGGCATCCCGCGCAGAGGGCGTGTGGCAAAGGACACGCTCCAGGCCGGGGATGGAGACGCCCCGCTCCAGTTCCTCCGACGTCAGCAGAACAAGGACATCCCCGTCCATTTTCTTCTCCAGCGGAGCCAAAGCCGCGCTGATATTGTACCGATTCATAAGATTGCCTCCCGCATCATGATACTGCCATTGTATCGCGTCCATCTGAAATGGTACACTAAAATATAAAATCGCATATTGTGTGAACAAATATTTGGTATTTTGTAAACGTCAGCACTCTTCTATTGGCAGTACTAATTTGACACAGTACAACAAAGCTGTTCAAAAGAGGAACGCCAAAAAGGCCTCCTCAACAGGGCATTTTCATGAGATGTAAGAAAGGCGCCCCGGAATCCCCCGATTCCGGGGCGCCTTTTTGTCAACGTGACCGGTTCCGAGTTTGGATTCCCGCTTACAGCAGCTGGACCTGATAGGCTCGCAGCCAGTGATCCATCTGCAAAAAGTAAGCGATCGTCTGAGGCCGGCTCATCAGCTGGCCATACCAGGGCCAGGGACTCTCGTAAGTCAAAAGATTCTCCAGCGCCTCCCGGCGGACCAGGGCAAAAAGAGGCGGGTTTCCGTCGTCCAGCAGCCGGCGCAGCCTCCGGGCGACCGTCTCCAGATAGATGGGATGAACGGTCTTGGGATAGGGACTTTTTTTCCGATGGAGCACGGATTTTGGCAGCCAGTCCGCCGCCGCGGACCGGAGCAGACCCTTCTCCTGTCCCCCAAGCTCCCGAAGCGCGGGCGGCACATTGTACAAATACTCCACAATCTGCCAGTCGCAAAACGGCACACGGACTTCCAGCGCGCTCCACATGCTCATGCGGTCTTTCCGGTCCAGAAGCGTTTGCATAAACCAGTCCATATTCAGCCGTGTGAGCCGACGGACCCGCTTCTGCTCCGGCGTATCGTCGTCCAGGCAGTCCGTCTCCGCCAGCGTCTTCTGCCAGCGCTGTCGGACAAACTCATCGGCGTCCAATCCCTGGGCGTACTCCGGCGTCAGGAAAGACGCCCGCCAAGCCGTGGACTGCGCCCAGGGGAATCCGTTCTCCGCCCGGACCGCCGGGTCCCGGAACCAGGGATAGCCTCCGAAAATCTCGTCGGCGCACTCTCCGGAGAGGGCCACCGTCACATCCCCGCGCACCTCCCGGCAGAACAGCAGCAGCGACGAATCCACGTCCGCCATTCCCGGAAGGTCCCGGGCCTCCGCGGCGTCATCCAAGGCCGCGGCCACCTGGACGGGATCTAACACCACATTGGTATGCAGGGTATCCAAACAGTCCGCCATCGCTTCGATATAGGGCCCGTCGGCGGAGGGCTGAAATTTTCCGGCGGTGAAATAGCGGTCATTCTCCCGGTAATCCACCGAGAAGGTCCTCAGCCGCTCCCCACGCTCTCCCAGGGTCTCCGCCGCCACGGCGGAAATCACGCTGGAATCCAATCCGCCGGAGAGGAAAGTTCCGATGGGCACATCGCTGACCAGCTGCCTTCGGATGGCGTCCCGGACCAGGCAGCGAACATGCGCCACGGTGTCCGCCTCATTTTCCAGGTGGGGCCGGGCGGTGAGTTTCCAATAGTTCCACAGCCGCAGGCCCTCCCGGTCAAAAACGCCGCACTGTCCCGGCAGCAGCTCCCGTACATTCCGGAAAACCCCCTGCCCCGGCGTCCGGCCCGGGCCGATCAGAAGCAGCTCCGCCGCGCCCTCCGCATCCACCTCCGGCGGAATATCCGGGTGCCGCAGAATTGCTTTGATCTCCGAGGCGAATACCAAGGTTCCATCCGCCGTCACCGAGTAAAAAAGAGGCTTTACCCCCATCCGATCCCGGGCCAGAAACAGCGTTTCCCCATCCCAGACCGCAAAGGCGAAAATGCCGTTCAGGCGGTCTACACACGCGGACCCCCACTCCATGCAGGCTTTCAGCAGCATCTCCGTATCCGAGTGACCGTCAAACTCCCAGCCCGCTTCCGTCAACTCCCGGCGCAGCTCCGGCGTGTTGTACAGCTCTCCGTTGTAAACCAGGGTGCAGGTCTGGCCGTTTCGGCGGGCGGTCATGGGCTGACGGCCATTTTCCGGGTCCACCACGCACAGTCGGACATGGGCCAGGGCCGCCCGCGGGCTCAGGTAGATCCCGTCTTCATCCGGCCCCCGCCTGCGTAAGACGGACTGCATTTCCAGCAGCGTTTTCTCCCGCTCCCGCAGGTCCTGCTCAAAGTCAATCATTCCGGCGATTCCGCACATATGTTGTCCCTCCTAAAAAACGGGAGCTCGCGAACCATCGCGAGCCCCCTTGCTCGGTACAATCTATGCGCAGAGGCGGCAAAACGTTCCTGACGCCGCTGCGTGGTCCTGTACATGTTGAAAACCTTTGCAATGGGAACTTCGGCGCGATACCGCATATGTGAATCATGATTAAGGAAGCAGAGATAGAGTTAAGAGGCCATGTCTTCAAACTCTACCTCTGTTTTATTACATCATATTTTTGAATAGATGGGGTACAATCCTGATTTCATCAGCAATTCCCCGTATAGACAAAAGGCAGGTACTCCCTCGCCACATCGGCCAGCCGGTACACCCGCTCCACTAGAGCGGGTGTCTTGTCCATCATCCGATACCGTGGAAAGAACCGAGACAGATGCAGAGGGATGTTCCGGTCCACCGACGCCAGCCATTGGGCCAAGTTCCTGATTTCCTCCTCGCTGTCATTTTCACCGGGGATCAGGAGCGTGGTCACCTCCACATGGCATTGCCCCGCCGCCAAGGAGATGGAGCGCTTCACCGTCTCCAGATCACCGCCCAGCTTTCGATACCACTCCGGGGTAAAGCCTTTCAGATCAATGTTAGCGGCATCGATCAACGGGAGCAACGCCCGCCAGGGGGCCTCCTCAATGGTGCCGTTGGTCACCAGTACGTTGACCATACCCCGCTCATGGACCAGAGCGGCACAGTCCCGGACGTACTCATAGCCAAGCAACGGCTCATTGTAGGTGTAGGCTACCCCGATGCTGCCGTATGGCCGCAGCTCCTGCGCCTTACCGGCCAGCGCCTCCGGGGAAACCTCTGCTGTCTCAAGCTCCCCATCTCCACACATGGAAATCTCATGGTTCTGGCAAAATGGGCAGCGCAAGTTACATCCGAAGCTACCCACGGACAAAATCCTGCTGCCGGGATGGAACCGCCGCAACGGCTTTTTCTCAATGGGGTCCAGGGCCAGGCTGGTCACCTTGCCGTAGTTCAGAGGGACAATGGCCCCATTCCGGCAGGCCCTGGCCCGGCAGAAACCGGTCTGTCCCTCGGACAGGTCGCAGTGATGGAAACACAACTCGCAGATCATATGTGCCGCACCACCTCGAACCGCTCCAGGGTGTACTTCTCCCGGGAGTTGATGCCGCCCTTCTGCCGGGCAATGTCAATCTGCTGCTCCACCGTGTCTACGCCCTTCAGGTCGGGCAGCAGCAGTCCCCGGCGGCTGCCGCAGGAAACAATCACGCCGTACTTTTTCACGTCCAGCTGGTCTGGGGAGACAATCGGTTCCGGCTGGCCCAGCACGTCCACGCTGTACTCCAGGTTGTCCAACTCTGCCACAGTCACCGGCGGAAAGCGCGGGTCCCGGGCACAGGTGGAGACGGCATTCTGGACGATCTCCCAGGCTACATTTTCCGTGGTCGGCCCGGTGGTCCCGATACAGCCCCGGAGCTGGCCGTGGGCGTGGAGGGAGACAAAGGTCCCGGCGGCCTGCCCAGTCATCTCTGCGGGCAGGCCCTCCGGCAGACACTGCAGCCGCTTTCCCGTTTTCACAAAGGTCTCCAGGGACATCCGGGCCAGCTTGACCCAGGGGGCCTCGGAGGCCTTTTTCTCTGCCAATCGGGCTCGCTCCAGTTCCTCACACTGTTCCCCAAACCGGCGGCCTTCGTCCGGGCCGATGACAGTGAACGTGGCTACCCCGTAACCCACGCCGGTGACGCCCTCGTAGCTGAGGAGCTTTGATTCCACAGCCTGTCCGTCCAACGCACCGGCCATGATCTGAAAGGAACGCAGGCCGCACTCCGCCGCCCGTTCGCAGAGGGCTGGGTCCATGGTCAAAAAGCGCAGGAAATCCCCGGCGGCCATGGCCTCGGTGATCTGACGGTCAAACTCCGGCCCCTCCGGGGTGTAGCCGTAAGGGCCGTCATTTCTTAGCTTATGGGAAAGGTCTCCGCTGGCGACGAACACCGCTCGGCGGCCCAGGGCATCCACAGCCTGGGCGATGCACTGGCCCAGCCGGTAGTGATCCAGCGGAGAAAATCCGGACAGGCCGATGCGTAGGATGGGGCAGTCCAACCCGGCCTCCTGCAAAAAGTACAGAGGCAGAAAGGTGCCGTGGTCCAGGGACGGGTCCCGCTCGCCCAGCGTCCCGGCCCGCAGGCCGGCGGCCTCCGCACGGCGGATGATCTCGCGGCGCAGCGGGGCGTCATACTCTACACGCAGTTTGGTCTGGGCCGCGCCAAAGGCGGACATGTCTCCGGCGGCGCCACGGCCCGGTGAGATATGGAAATAGTCGGCGTACATAATCTGGTGGGGAGAGGTGATGATCAGCACCTCCGGCTTCCAGGCCGCAACTTGTTCCGCGGTAGCTTGGTAGGCATCAATGGTGGCCTGGACCTCCCGCTCCCGCCCGCGTCCCACCGCAGGGATAATCAAAGGCGGGTGAGGGACAATGATCGCACCCAAAATAGACATATCAGTTCCTCCCTGTCGAAATGTTTGCTGCACCAGTGTATCCAAAGATAGAGCAGTACTTACTGACGGTTCAATTCCTCTTTCAGCCGCTCAATGACTTGCGCTTTCAGATTCTCGTCCAAGGCCGCTTTCACTTGCTCAATGGCCGCGTCCCGATCCCTCGCGGCTTGCGCCGCCCAGGTCTTGAAAGCCTCCTCGCTCATGTTCCCCTTCATGTACCTAGCATAGTACTTTTTATACGCTCGCTTGTAAAGTTTCCAGGTGTCCTCGTCCTGAATTTTTTTCTCAAAGACCGCCCGCGCCCCGATTTCCCGGCAGGTCTGCTCCGTCTCACCGGGGGCGATGCGCTCACAGTACATCGCCCGGTCTCCCTGCTCATGGAGAAACCAGCGCCCGCAC
>CAJUQM010000082.1 GCA_910588005.1 uncultured Oscillibacter sp. | reverse complement strand
GCGGCGTTATCTGCAATTTGCAGCGCCGCCTGGAGATTTTCATTCGCCATAGGCAGAATCCTCCGGGTCAAAGTCGGGAATCAGGTCCAGACCGGCAAAGGTCTCATCGTCCATGCCGTACAGTTTGCCTAGGGCGCTGTCCGTCAGGGCCAGCAGCTCGGCCTCGTCCGGCGCAAGATACCGGCGCATATCCTCCAGGGCGGCGATGGTGCCCAGGCGGGTGCCGCCTCCGCTGTAGATGCAGACCAGATTCCGTTCCTCAAATGTCAATTCGATCATCGTTCAACACTCCTTTTCCTTTTTCCAGCGGGCTTCCGCGCCGCGTGTTGTCTCTCTCGAATGGACTGCTCACTCCGGCCCTTATACGCCGCCCGGATGTCGGCCATCAGCCGCTGACAGTCCTCCGCCGGGATCAGCTTCAGCTTCTCCGCCGTGGAAGCAAACAGGCCGCGCACCTGGGGAGACCGGGCCAAAGCAGGGAGGGCAGCAGTCAGGTCCGCCACCAGATTATCTCTGGTGTTCATGCCGTATTGGAAGATGAGGGCCTGTTCCTCGGCAGAAAACCGGGGCAGATATTCGCTCATACGGCGAAAGGCTGTGACTGCGCCGTTCTCATCCCGGACCGGCTCGTAGCGCTCATTTGTCCGCAGGAACATCCCGTCCATGCCAGCGCCGCCCACATAGAATCCGGACTCGTCCTTCTCGCTCTCCAACAGCGCCGTGCCATCGGCCAGCACAAAGCCGGATTCCATGTGCCGGTCGATATAGCCCACGGGGACGCCCAATTGGGCGATCTCTACGATTTCCGCCGGGACATCGCCCAGTGTAATGTCATACCGTCCATGTTCCATCCTTACCGCTCCTTTTCCGCGCTCTTTTTCGGCGCTGTCTTTTTGCGGCCCTGCTTTGGCGGCGGCGCGTTCAGCTTCGCCAGGACCGATTTTTTCTCCCCCCGCTCCCGGTGCGTGGCCTCTGCCAACTCCATGAGGGAGATGGGCTGACCGGACCGGGCCTGCTGCTCCAGCTCGGCAGCGGTGGCCTTGGAACCGTTGTTGATAATGCCGTCGATCATGCTCAGATCGTCCTCTACCGCCATTTCCGCGTTTTTCAGATAATTCTCCGGCTTGATGAAGTCCAGCACTTTCGCAAAGCCAACGCTGTCGCAGTAATGGAAAGATACCACGCCGTCCTGCTTGACCGCAAGGATGTCGCTGACAGACATAGAAGGCCGGTGATAGTCTGCCGGGTGGTCGATGTTGAATCTTTCCCACAGCCTTTCCAGGGCGCTTGAACCCTGTCCTGGGGCCAGCTCTCCCGTATAGACCAGATCATAATTGTCCCGGTCAGCGATCAGGCCCTTGGACATCAGCCAGTCCATATCCATAAAGCGGAGGTCTCGTTGTTCCGCGCCGTCTTTTATCTGGTAAATGGCAAAGCAGTCTCCGCCATGATTGAGAAACGCCTGTTCCCGGTCCTCCTGGTGCTGCATACGGTCTGCCACAGCTTGTCGGAAGTCCGGGCTGGCTTCCCATTCCTCTTTTGAAACTGCGTACATTGTATCAAGCGGGCGTTCCTCCAGATCTGTCCAGTCAAAGGTCATTTCCGCGCTTCCACCATCTACAATAGCGTAAACGGTAAAATCCTGATGCAGCATACTAATTGCCCGACTTCTGCCAATAGGAAGCAGATCGCCCTCCATATAACCATAAATTTTTTCTAATTCATCCACTTGGAACAGAGTGTCCGGCAGAGGGTACTCGTCCAGTATTGTATCCGGCGATGAAAGTATTTCGGCATCCTTCTCCGTCTGCGGCCCATTCAGCTGCAAGCGGATAAAACTCAATGCTTCTTCCTGCGAAAAAAGACTTGTTGAAAAGAGCTGGTCGTAGGTATATGGAGTTTCCCGACCGGAGATCAGATCAAACACTCTGTAGGTGTCAGAAATATGAATCAGAGATTTATCATCGTTGAGATAGTGTCCGTGATTGTCATAATGGTCACGCCTGCCCATATAAACCTTTTTGTCCAGTCCAACAAAGGCATCCAGTTCTGTACCGTCTTTTGTGGCATAGCAGCTCTCTCTGGCCTCGCTGACGGTAATGAGATCGTCCCGCTGCAAGCTGCCGCTGTTCAGCCGCTCCACCAGACTGGCGCACATATCAGCCCTCCCTACAAACAGCACCGATTCCGGGATCAAAGTTTGCTTCGCTGTTTTCACATACGCCTGAGCAAAATGCTGATCGTCAGCACCGGTCGCGCGGGGATTCGCGTCCATTTTATAGACATACTCCGGCTCCGGCGGCTCAAAGTCCGGCTGGCGTACCTGCCGCAGCGTGAACGTCCCGGCTTCCAGACCGATCATGACATTCTGGCACTCCCTTTGTGTCCCCACAAAGACAATATCGCCCGGAAAAGGTTGGCCGTCCAGATTGGTATAGGTTTGGACAACACTTCGGTCATTGCTGGTTCCAAAGTCATACATCGGCTCCACTTTGCACACCAATGCCGCGTCCCACCGGTCACTTAGCTTTTCCAGCCAGTCCCGCAGGGCGGTGACAGCGGGAGTATCGGCGCTTTCCTCTACATCCTTCAAGACACGGCGAAAACTGTCAAATTTGCCATCCTGCATATAGGTCAGAAATTCTTTTTCAAATTTGTCCCGCTCATTAGTGTGATATGGCGCGGAGATCAGTCCAGCCTCATACAGTTCATTCAGATGCGAGAAAAAGTCTGTGACATATTGTGTACTGGCGCTTTTCCAATCTTCCAACTCCGCAGACAGCAGATTCATCCGATCTGTCAGCGCTCTGACCGTGGGTAAATCAGTATGTGCAGCAATATAGGTCAGAGGGTCACGAACGCCATCAAAGTAACCGGTTTGCATTTCAGCCACAAGATCAGCAACGGACTGCTCTCTGGGGTCCTGGGTGAAGGGATGCTCCAAAATTCCCGCCTGATGAAGCTGATCCACAAAATCGTACAGATCCGCAGCAAACTTCTCCGGGGTATCGGGCGCAGCAGCGGGTGTATCCTGCTCCGGCTGCTGGGCGGTCAGGTCAATACCCTGCTCCTTGCAAATCTCGGCAAAATGCTTATCAATGGCAGAGATCAGCCCGCCCACGGTCTTGGTGATGGTTTCCAGGCTGGCTTTCAGCTCCGGCAGGGAGCGGTCCTTGCTCCATCCGGCAATGTAACCCATGGAGTTGGCGCTGGTGTCAATGCCGTAATACTGGCAGACGGCGAAGGACACGCTCTCGGCCTCCACCTCCATGGTGTTCTTGTCCTTGGCCTTGGGCGGGTCCGTGTTCCCCGCAGCGGCGGAGAGGCGGTCCTTCTCCCGGTCATGGAGGACCGCGTGGCCGATCTCATGGACGGCGGCGCACACCGTCTGCACCTCGCTCATGCCCTCCCGAATGGAAATGGTCTGCTTGGTGAAGCTGCACACGCCGTCCGTATCAGGGGCCAGCGGCGCAAAGACGATGGGCATGGGGGACGTGCGCCGCAGGGCCTCCATGAACGCCTCGTACTGCTGTACATTACCGGTGAGGTCGGCGGTGAGGCTGGGGAGAGGCTTGCCGTCCGTCTGGTCGGCGGAGAAAACCTTGACCGGCTTAAACAGCGGGATTTCAACGGTTTTCTCGTCAAAAATGACGTTTCCGTCCGGGTCCAGTACCGGGGCCTTGGTATCCGGGTCCAGCCGCATTTCCTCAATTTTCTTTTTCAGCGGCGTGGGGGCGATGATGGTCAGGCCCGTCTCCCCCTTTTTCACATGCCGCCCAAACTGTTTCCATTTCTGGAAACCGGCCACGGGGTTGGCGGCATTGGGCCGCTGCATATGGATGAGGATGGTGTTGTTGACGGAATAGCTGTGAAACCGGGACATGGTGCGGAGGTAATCAAAATACCGTTCACTTTGGAAAAGCTCCTGAATGTTCTGCTCTATCCCCGCAACGATTTCTTTGACACGTTCCCGGTTATTGGGTTTCTGGTTTGCCACGGCAAATTACTCCTTTCACAATAGTGGCCCCGCATGGGAGGCCGCAGCCGTCCCATGCGGGGCAGATTTCCGCAAATCAAAGTCTGTTTTTGCCCTCCGGGGGTAAATCTTTGTCCCGCCCCGGTTCCTCGCTCTGAAAGCCTTGCGCCGCGGTGCTTTCCGGCCCTCTAATTGCGGAGGCCCGGGGCCGGTTCCGTTTCCGCTCCGCGTCTTTCCTCCGGCGTTCCCGGAGGGCGCAGCCAGGGCAGTATTTCGCCGCGTTGGAGAGGGCGGCAATGGGAGCGCCGCAGATGCGGCACCTCTTGACGGGCTTCTCCCGCATGATCTCGGCCCACAGCTCCCGGTCGGCGGGAAGGACGGCGGCGCGGAAATATTTGCAGATCAGCACCTGGGTCATGAGCTGGGGGCAGGGGCAGGAATCTCCATCGTCCAACGGGAGGCAATTCCCGTTATCATAGTTGGCGCAGAGGCGGCAGATCAGCCGTTTGGCGCGGCGAAACTGCCGGTTATCCATACGGGGAAGATCAGCCATTGTCGAACACCAGCTTGTAGTTGGTCCGCTCCCCATCGTCCTCCAGGACCACGGTGGCATCGTAGGTTTTCCCGGTTTTCTCGGACCAGCAGCCCTTGAGCCGCACCCGCCCATTCTTCAGCAGCGAGGCGGCAGTGGATTTTGTGAGGGACTTCTTCTTTGCGGAGAAGAATTTGCTGTCTTTCCAGAGGACAAAGCGGCACTCCCTGTTTTCGCAGAAGAATCCCTTTTTGCTCTCTGTGACAGCGCCGCAGCAGCGGGGGCAGGGGCCGACGGCCTCCCGGTCGGAGGGGAACAGGACCTCCCAGCCGGAGACCGGCTGATAGTCCCGGACCAGATCGCGGACCAGGGCGGCGATGCCGTCCATGAAGTCCTCCGGGGTCAGGGTCCCCCGCTCTACCTCTCCCAGCCGGTGCTCCCATTCGGCGGTAAGCAGGGGAGATTGCAGGTCCTCCGGCAGAACGGTGACAAGAGAATTGCCCGCCTGGGTAGGAATCAGATTGGTGATTTTCTTGGCCTTTTTCCGTTCTACCAGCCCGGAGGCCACCAGCTTTTCCAGAATCGCGGCGCGGGTGGCGGGGGTGCCGATGCCCTTCCGCTCCGCATCCTCCGGCATATCCCCGGCCCCGGCGTTCTCCATGCTGCTTAATATAGTATCTTCCGTGAAATGCTTGGGCGGGGCCGTTTTGCCCTCCTTGACACGGGCGGTTTCCACCGTCAGCGTCATTCCTTCGGTCAGTCCGTCCGGCAGGGCGGCATCCTGGGACGGCTCCCCGTCTGCGTAGGCTTTCCAGCCCGCGTCCAGCATGACCTTCCCCTTGGCGGAGAAGCTGTGACCGGCACACTCCGCCGCAACGGAGGTCTCTGCGTACCGATAGGGCGGACAGACCGCCCGAAGCAGGGCCAGCGACACCAGCCGCAGGACCTCCCGTTCCCCCAGGGGCAGGGCGGAGAGGTCCGTGGCGGCGGCACTCCCGGTGGGGACAACAGCGTGGTGGTCCGTGACCTTCTTGCTGTTGCAGACCTGAGAGGACAGCACATCCCCCGGTGCGTCCAGGCCGCAGACAACAGCAGCGGCGGAGACCAGGGCTGGGACGGTATTCTCCATATCGTCCGTCAGATAGCGGCTGTCCGTCCGGGGGTAGGTACACAGCTTCTTTTCATAGAGGGCCTGGAGGTAGTCCAGGGTCTGTTGGGCGGTGTAGCCCAGAGTGCGGTTGGCCTCCCGCTGGAGGGTGGTGAGGTCATAGAGCGTCGGGGGCTTTTCGGACTTCTCCCGAAGTTCAACTTTCTGAACGGTGATGGTGCCGCCCTTGCAGCTGGCAGCAATGTCGCTGGCCTCTTCCTTAACGTTGATCCGTTCTCCGGCCAAGGCCATGCCGCCGCTGTCCAGCTCCACGGTGTAGAACGGTTCCGGAGTAAAGGCGGCGATCTCCGCCTCCCGCTGAACGATGAGCGCCAGCGTGGGCGAGACCACGCGGCCAATGTTCAGCGTCCGGCCATATGTCGCGCTGATTTTTCACGCTGTTGCTATCAGCAAGCCGGTCAGCTCCTCCAGGTCCAGGCACAGGCCGCTGTCCCAGGGGTCGCCGCACTCCCCGCTGATCTCCCGGTACTCCGTAACATATTTGTCCCTGCCAGCAGCCACCGTCACACGAGCCACCGCCGCAAGGCGCATATCCTCCAGCAGCCACAGCTCATAGCTGCGGTCCGCCAGAATTTCATCGCTCTGGTTGGACTGATCGAACGCCTCATAGAGCCGGGTGGCCCGCTGTGCGAACAGCTCCCCGCTCCGGTAGTTGAAGCTCTTGGGGGCGCGGCCCTCGGTGGTGTAGATGTGGACAGTTTCAGCGTTATGCCGCACCGCTTGCAGCAGGGTAGTGTAGTCGATGCTGTCCAGCATGTCCTCCACGGACGCACTCTCGTAGCCGCCCCTGGTGATGCCGGAGTAATAGAGGTCGTGGATAGCGTTTTTCAAAGAATCAACGGTATACAAAGCAACTTCCTCCTAAAAATTATTTGCCCCGGCGTTTTTTCGGCCTGTCGGGCAGGATGTGTCCCTCAATGATATTGCCGTGTCTGCGGACTTGGATATGGCCCTGCCGCTGGGCCTCCAGGGCGGCGGCATACCCGGCTTCCGTGAGAAAGCGCCGGATGTACTGGCCCGCGCTCCCCATAGGACAGTCCGTGAATACCAGAAATTCGATCATGTGGCGGGTATCATCGTGATACCGCTCCACTGCCAGCAGATCGTGTCCAATGAGCGGGAGACGGACCGGCTTCATTTCCCACCTCCGGCGAAGCCCAGCGAAGCGGGTTCGCCGGGGAGAGGAGGCGCAAGGGAGCGGGCGAAGTTTTCGCCAGAGGCGGAAACGGAGTGGAGCGGACTTTGCGCTGACGAGATGGCAAGGACGGCACAGCCGTACCGGGCGATCAGAAGGGCGTTGGTGATGAGG
>CAJUQM010000081.1 GCA_910588005.1 uncultured Oscillibacter sp. | reverse complement strand
TCGGTGTCTGGACATGAAAAAACGCCGCAGACTTTTTCAAAATCTGCGGCGTTGGCCGGGACGCAGAAACGGGCGGTGTCTTGCCGACATCGCCCGTTTTCTGTGCTGTTGTTCACTTGTTTGCGCCGCCCCGTTTTCCGCTGCCCTTAAAAAACATTGATTTTACTGGGGTTTTCCATGTTTTCTTATGGCAACGCCCTTAATGCCCGCCGGTTTCGGCGTCCTGTTCTACACGATCTTCCGCATTCGCTGGGTAACGGAGACCGGTTCTCTTTGGTCGGCAAAGTAGCGGATAATGTCCTTTCGGGTGATAATACCGATAAAATTCTCCAAGTCGTCTACCACGGGGACAAAATTCTGGTTCATGGCGCTGGTAAGCAGCTCCTCCATGCTGATGGTAATCCCCACCGGCGGCGCGTTGTCCCCGCACAGGAGGTCCCGCACATGGAGCCTCTCCAGCTCTTTTAAGCTGCGGGTGGCATGCCGGCCGCTCTCCTCAGCCAGCAGGCACCAGAGAAAGTCCCCCTCGCTGACGGTGCCAAGGTATTTTCCATCGCGGGAGATCACCGGAACGGCCGCATATCCGTGATAGCGCATTTTCTCCAATCCCTGACGGACCGTGTAATCATCGTACAGATAAGCCGTATGGCTCTTGGGGAGCAGAAAATAAGCAATATTCATATTCGCCTCGTTTCTCGCTGGAGGCGGGCGTTCCCGCCTTATGGTTGAACACGAACTTCCGCTTTTGCGGGTTTGCCTGGTTATAGTATACAAGGAACTTTTTCCACATTGATGAACAAATTGTGAAATTTGCCTTAAATATTATTTTCCCCCTTTTATCCTCTTAGCCTTGTTTGATAAATGGCGAAATGCACAGCGGCGAGAGATTTTTTCGCCGGACGGGGTAAACATTTGCAGAAATGCTCTGTGTATTTCAAAAATTTTTAACACGGCACAGTGGAATAAGATCCGCTGTTTGGGCGTTTTGACTTTTTTCAAACAGGACCTAGGCCAAGTCCAGCGGTGCGCCTGAATCTTCGCAAATTTCAGGGATTTTTGAGGGGAGCCGCTCTTTACATTTTCAGAAAATGCTGGTATGATAGGTTTGTTGTATATGCAACAGAAAGAGGGGTGCGCACATGCTGGCGCCGCGAGAGCTGGAAAAAAGCCCTTTATTCCGGGACATCAGTTATGAGGAATACCGTAAAATGCTGCCCTGTTTCCAGGCAGCGGGGCACTCTTACCAGCCCAATGAATTGATCTATGACTTTTCGGACCCCACACGGGACGATGTGGGCGTTGTCGAGCGGGGAGAGGCGTCGCTGATCCGCATCGACGAGGAGGGCGTTGCCACCGTGATGGAGGAGCTTGGCCCGGGAAGCGTGTTTGGCCGGAACCTGGCCTTTGCCGGTCCGGCGGGAGACAGCCTGGAGGTCATATGCCGCACCGCCTGCGACGTGCTCTTTATCGACTATCCGCATATTCTCCGGCGCTGTGAAAACGCCTGCACGTATCACAGCACCCTGGTGCAAAACATGCTGCGGCTGATGGCGGATAAGGCCCAGGCGCTGTCGGAGCGGATTGACGTGCTCTCCCGCCGCTCCATCCGGGAAAAGCTCCTCTGCTATTTCCGGCAGCTGGCGTCTCGCGGAGGAGGGGAGAGCTTTACTCTGCCTTTTTCTCTCAGCGTCCTGGCGGACTACATCGCCACTGACCGCAGCGCCATGATGCGGGAGCTGAAGCGGCTGCGGGAGGAGGGGCTGATCCGCTCGGAGGGGCGGCGCTTCACGCTGCTCTAACCGGCGTCAGCGGCTGCCTCCGGCAGCTCTTTTCAGGGCCTGGGAGGCGGCGAAGAGGAATTTCCAGGAATCCCGGCGGAAAGCGATTGACGCTCAGTGCGGTTCGGTGTAAAATGATAAGGTATATCGAGGGAACACAGCGCCGGATCCTGCAAATCCGAAAATTCGAAGAAGGGGAAAGAAGCGACATGTACGAAATTGTGAGAAAAGAGGCCCTGCGCCCCACAGTGACGCTGTATGAGATTAAAGCGCCGCTGATTGCGAAAAAGGCCCAGCCGGGTCAGTTCATCATTTTACGGGTGGACGAGAACGGCGAGCGCATCCCTATCACCATCAACAGCTGCGACCTTGAAAAGGGCACCGTCACCATCATCGTCCAGACGGCGGGCGCCACCACGGAAAAGCTGCGCCACCTGAACGAGGGCGACTGCCTTCAAGATTTTGTCGGCCCGCTGGGCAAGCCCACGGAGACTGCCGGAAAGAAAAAGGTCTGCGTTGTGGGCGGCGGCGTTGGCTGCGCCATCGCCTACCCCGTTTTGAAAAAGTTCCACGACGACGGGGCAGAGGTCCACGCCGTGGTGGGATTCAAGAGCCAGGATCTGGTGATTTTGGAGGAGGATTTCAAGAAGTCCAGCGACAAACTGGTCATCTGCACCGACGACGGCAGCTATGGCCGCAAGGGACTTGTCACCGAGGCGCTGAAAGAGCTGCTGGACGAGGGCAACCAGTACGACGAGATCTTTGCCATCGGACCCATGATTATGATGAAATTCGTCTGCAAAACCACGGAACCCTACGGCGTGCCCACCACCGTGTCCATGAGTCCCATTATGATCGACGGCACCGGCATGTGCGGAGGCTGCCGCCTGAGCGTTGGCGGTGAGATGAAGTTCGCCTGCGTGGACGGTCCGGACTTTGACGGCCACAAGGTGGACTGGGATCTGGCCGTGAAGCGCAACCAGATGTATGTGCCCTTTGAAAAGCACAAATACGAGGAAACCTGCAACCTCTTTAAGAAGGAGGCCGAATAACCATGGCCAATATGTCTTTACAGAAAAACCCCATGCCCTCTCAGGATCCCAACGTCCGCAACAAGAACTTTGAGGAGGTTGCCCTGGGGTATACCGAAGCCCAGGCCCTGGACGAGGCCCAGCGCTGCCTGAACTGCAAAAATAAGCCCTGCATGACCGGCTGCCCGGTGATGGTACATATTCCCGAGTTCATCCAGGAGGTGGCCAAGGGCGACTTTGAGTCCGCCTATCAGATCATCGCCGCCACCAGCGCCCTGCCCGCCGTCTGCGGCCGGGTCTGTCCCCAGGAGAGCCAGTGTGAAAAGTACTGCGTCCGGGGTAAGAAGGGCGACCCCGTGGGCATCGGCCGTCTGGAGCGCTTTGTGGCCGACTGGCACAACGCCCACAGCAAGGAGGCCCCTGAAAAGCCGGCTTCCAACGGCCACCGTGTGGCGGTTGTCGGCTCCGGCCCCGCCGGATTGACCTGCGCCGGGGACCTGGCCCGGAAGGGATATGAGGTCACCGTGTTCGAGGCGCTGCACCTGTCCGGCGGCGTGCTGGTATACGGTATTCCCGAGTTCCGTCTGCCCAAGTCCATCGTCCAGAAGGAGGTGGACGGCCTGAAAGCCTTGGGCGTCACCATCGCCACGGACACCGTGGTGGGCCGCACCATCTCCATTGACGAACTGATGGACGAGCAGGGTTTCGAGGCCGTGTTCATCGGCTCCGGTGCGGGGCTGCCCATGTTCATGGACATCCCCGGCGTCAACTACCGGGGCGTATACTCCGCCAACGAGTTCCTCACCCGCATCAATTTGATGAAGGCCTACCTCCCCGGCTCCGACACCCCCATTCAGCGTCCCCAAAAGGTCGCTGTCGTGGGCGGCGGCAACGTGGCCATGGACGCGGCCCGCTGCGCCAAGCGCCTGGGCGCCGAGGTCTACATCGTCTACCGCCGGGGCATGGAGGAGCTGCCCGCCCGGAAGGAGGAGGTGGAGCACGCCGAGGAGGAGGGCATCATCTTCAAAACCCTCTGCAACCCGGTGGAAATTTTCGCCGACGAAAATGACGACGTGAACAAAATCCGCTGTATTCAGATGGAGCTGGGCGAGCCGGACGCCTCCGGCCGGCGGCGTCCCATCGAGGTTCCCGGCAGCGAGTTTGACCTGGATGTGGACTGCGTGATCATGTCCCTGGGCACCAGCCCCAACCCCCTGATCAAGTCCACCACCAAGGGCCTGGAGATCAACAAAAAGGGCGGAATCATCGTCAACGAGGACGGCCTGACCTCCCGTGAGAGCGTCTATGCCGGCGGCGACGCCGTCACCGGTGCGGCCACGGTCATTCTGGCCATGGGCGCCGGCAAGACCGCCGCCAAGGCCATTGACGAACAGCTGCGCAAGTAAACCAACAAAAAAGGGAGGCGGACGGCTGTCCGCCTCCCTCTGCCGTCCGGGGGAATTCTGATGAAGTATCAAGACAAGACGCCGGAGGAGCGTTGGCGGGGGTCCTGTTCGGATACGGACTGACCAGCCTTCTGCTTCTATCCGCCGGGTGGGTCTTTCTTCAAGGATACGCTTTTGGGCAGACGCTTTGAAACAAGACAGCTGAACGGCATCCGTCTTTCGCGGCGGGCTGTTCAGCTGTTTTTCTGCGGACCGCCTTTTCAGCCTGTAACGGTTTTTCCGGGCCTGTCATGAATGTCCCCCTTCCCTCATAGAGTGTACCAATGCTGCAAGGGGGGAACTCTATGAAACGACTGATTGCGCTGCTGTGCGCCCTGCTGGTATTATGCACCGCCGCCCAGGCTGTGGACGTCTCCGCGCCCTCGGCCCTGCTGATGGAAAAAGAGACGGGGACCATTCTCTTTGCCAAGGATGAGCACACGCAGCGGGAACCTGCCAGCGTCACCAAGATCATGACGCTGCTGCTGGCCATGGAGGCCATTGCCAGCGGCCAGCTGAGCTATGACACGGTGGTCACCGCCTCCGCCCACGCCTGCTCCATGGGCGGAAGCCAGGTCTGGCTGAAGGAAAACGAGCAGATGACGGTAGACGAGATGCTCAAGGCCGTCTGCGTGGTCTCCGCCAACGACTGCGCCGTGGCCCTGGCGGAGCAGATCGCCGGCAGTGAGGAGGCCTTTGTAGAGCGGATGAACCAGCGGGCCAGGGAACTGGGTATGAACGATACCACCTTTCAAAACGCCACCGGCCTTCCGGCGCCGGGCCACGTCACCTCCGCCCACGACATCGCCCTTATGAGCCGGGAGCTGGTGCTCCACCACCCGGAGATCCGCCGCTATACCACCATCTGGATGGACACCCTGCGGGGTGGGGAGTCCCAGCTGGTAAACACCAATAAGCTGGTGCGCTTTTACCAGGGCGCCACGGGGCTGAAAACCGGCTCCACCGACAACGCCCTCTACTGCCTCTCCGCCACAGCGGAGCGGGACGGCATGGAGCTGATCGCCGTTATCATGAAGGGGGCCACCTCTCCCCAGCGGTTTGAGGACGCTCAGACACTGTTAAACTACGGCTTTGCCGGTTATACTCTGGTAAAGATTGTCCCGGAGACGCCCCTGGCCCCGGTACCGGTGGCCCTGGGAACCCAGGCCACGGTTCAGCCGGTGCTGGGGGACGGCGGATCGCTGCTGCTGGAGAAGTCCAAGGCCGCCGGCCTGCAGCAAACCGTCACTCTGGCGGAGTCCGCGGAGGCTCCCGTGGTCCCGGGGACTCCGCTGGGGACGCTGACCGTCGCCGCCGGGGATGAGGTGGTGGCGGAAATTCCCCTGCTGGCCGGCGAGGAGGTTCCCCGGATCACCTTCTGGCAGATGTTTCTGCGGACGCTGCGGATGGCCTTTTTGGCGGATTGACCAAAGGCATCCCCATTTTTCGGCGGACTTGCGTCGGTTTTTTCTTGCCGCCGGTTCGCCGGAATGGTATACTCTCCTTATAACAGCGGTTGTTTAGGCTGTATGCTCCGCACATAAGAAAGGATCGATGAATGATGTTGGATGTCAAACTGTTTCAGATGGAGAATTTTCTCTCCGAACCCTATGAGACCGGCTTGGCCCCTCTGCTGAAAAGCGCCCACGACCGGCTGCAGGACGGCTCCGGTCTGGGCGGGGACTTCACCGGCTGGGTGCGTCTGCCCCAGGATTATGATAAAGAGGAGTTCGCCCGCATTAAGGCCGCAGCGGCCAAGATCCAGGGCAATTCCCAGGCTCTGGTGGTCATTGGCATTGGCGGGTCCTATTTGGGTGCCCGGGGTGTTATCGACTGTCTGTGCTCCCCCAATTACAATCTGAAAAAGAAGAGCACCCCCAATGTGTATTTCTGCGGCAACGGCCTGTCCGCCGATGCCATGCAGGAGGTCTTGGACCTGTTGGAGGGGGTGGACTTCTCCGTCAACGTCATCTCCAAGTCCGGCACCACCACGGAACCCGCCGTGGCCTTCCGCTTCTTCCGGGCGGAGCTGGAAAAGCGCTACGGAAAAGAGGGCGCCAACGAGCGGATCTTTGCCACCACCGACAAGGCCCGGGGCGCTCTGAAATCCCTGGCCACCAGCCAGGGATGGGAGACGTTTGTCGTGCCCGACAACGTGGGCGGCCGCTACTCCGTGCTCACCGCCGTGGGTCTGCTGCCCATCGCCGTGGCCGGGATCGACATCGACGCCCTGATGGGCGGCGCGGCCGAGATGATGGACCTCTGCGCCAAGACCCCCTCCTACGACTGCCCCGCCTGGCGTTACGCCGCGGCCCGCTCCGCCCTGTACCGGGCAGGGAAGCCCATTGAGGTCCTGGCCTGCTACGACCCCGCCTTCCGCTTTATGCTGGAGTGGTGGAAGCAGCTCTACGGCGAGAGCGAGGGGAAGGACGGCAAGGGCCTGTTCCCCGCCAGCGTGGAGTTTACGGCGGACCTCCACTCCATGGGCCAGTATATGCAGGACGGCACCCGGAACATCTTTGAGACCGTGGTGCGGCTGGGGGCTTCGGAGCACCAGCTGTACGTCCCCAAGGACGAGGACGACGGCGACGGACTGAACTTCCTGGCCGGGGAATCCATGGACTTCATCCGGGACCGGGCCATGGAGGGCACCCTGCTGGCCCATACGGAGGGCGGCGTGCCCAACCTCATTGTGGAGGCCGGAGGAAAGGACGCCCGGAGCCTTGGACAGCTGATCTATTTCTTTGAGTATGCCTGCGGCCTGTCCGGCTATTTGCTGGAGGTGAACCCCTTTGACCAGCCTGGCGTGGAGGCCTATAAGAAGAACATGTTCGCCCTGCTGGGCAAGCCCGGCTATG
>CAJUQM010000080.1 GCA_910588005.1 uncultured Oscillibacter sp. | reverse complement strand
GATGGCAAGGACGGCACAGCCGTACCGGGCGATCAGAAGGGCGTTGGTGATGAGGCTGAACACCAGCGTATCCGTAACCTCTCTGTTGGAGAGGTCGTTGAGCATTACGCCGGACGTGTCGGCGCAGATGTCCCGCGCGGCGGAAAACAGGGTGTAGTTATGGGGAGAAATGTCCTTCAGCATGGCATAGTCAAACTCGATGCCGTGGTGGCAGAAGCAGTTGGCGGTGCGGGTGTAGATGTCCTCGTTGGCAGTGAGCAGATACATGGCGGCAAAGTAGGCGGGCCGGTCCCGGCGGCGGCTGTACCCCATGCGGATTTTCATAGTTTCCATGCGCTGGCGGTGTCCGGCGTTCAGAAAGAGGGAGCCGGTAAAGCGGCGGATGACCGTGTGCAGCTTCGCGTCCAGGTGAGGACTGCGGGGAAAGGTTTCCATGACCGCCTCCTCATAGCCCACCACACCGGCCTCAATGCGTTCCGCCAGCCAGGGACAGCCGTTGGCCTTACAGCCTCGCCTCTTTCCGGCGTACATGGTACACAGCTTGCAGTCCACGTCCTCCGCTGTGTACTGAAATGTGTTGATATACAAGAGCCTCCTCCTTTCTTATCCGATGGCGGTCCACTGTTCCGTGGAGCCGTCCATACTGTGGCTGTGGCTGTTGGATGCCTCGACAATATCCCAGTAGTACCATGCGCTGGCGGGAACATCCTGGAAGGACTTATACCCGCTCAGGACCGTTCCGGCCTGGATACTTCGGCCCAGGATACGGTTGACCATTGCAATAGTTTCCGCTCGGGTAATGGTCTGGTCGGGGCGGAAGGTTCCGTCCGTGTAGCCGTAAATCAGACCGGCCTCCGCCGCCAGATTGATGGCCTCCCGCGCCCAGCTGCCGGAAATGTCGGTAAAGTGATCTCCGCCGGATGCACCAGCCGTACCGCAGAACCGGGCGAGGATCGCCGCCAGTTCTCCACGGGTGATACTGCGGTTCGGTTCAAATGTGCCGCCCTGATAGATGGAGAGCACATCCATATTTGCCAGAGTGGCAACGGCGGCGCTGTACCATGTATTGCCGGGAACATCCTGAAAGGGGCTGACGCTGGCGCTGTAATTGGCTTTCGCCTCCTGGGTCAGCAGGCGGTAGAGGATGGTCGCAGTCTCGGCACGGGTGATGTCAGCGGTGGGCGCGGCCTGTGTGCTGGTCCGTCCGGTGATATAGGCGGTATGGTTGTCCCGGTCCAGCAGATACAGCCGGGAACCGGGGAGATCGCCGCCTTTGAGAATGACCACGCTCTGCGTCTGGGAAACAAAATTGGCGTCATCAGCGGCATAGCGCACCTCATAGATACCAGGAGCCAGTCCCGTGACCGTACTGCTGGAAATCGCTGTCCACTTGCCGTTGGGGGTGAGGCGGTACTCCATCGTTTTGGCAGTGCCGGTCAGGGTGCCGTCATTGCGGCCCCGCCGGGTCTCATCGGTATGACCGGAAGCGGGGGCGCTGCGGCGGGCGGGGACCTTTACCTTGGCCGCTTCGCTGGGCGGCGCGGCCTCGCTGGAAGAATAGCGGACCAGAATTTCTTTTCCGGTCAGGCTGGACACGTCCAGGGGGCCGGTACAGGGCTTCCAGGTTTTGCCGCCGTCTGCGGAGAAGTCCATGCCCACGGCGGTGCTGACAGTCTCAGCTGTGGTGTTCAGTGTGACAGACGGCCTCTCCCCACGGGCGGGGATGGCGAACTCTGCGGCTTCACTGGCAAACCGATTAAGCGTGGCGGCTTCTCGGACAAGGAATTTCTTCCCGATCAGGGAGGACACATCCATGTCGGAAACACATTTTGCCCAAGCCTTGCCGCCGTCAGCGGAATACTCCATATCCCTGGTGGTATCTGCGGTGAGGTTGCGGAGATCAACCGTCACATCCGGGGCCTCCGGGCGTTCCGGCAGTTCGGCGGCGATGATAGGTCCGGGTTCGCCGGCGCCGCCGTCCACCAGACGCATATAGACTGTCATGCCCGGTTCTATGGCAGAGCCGTCCGCCAGAAGCGCGGCCAGCTTCCGGTCCTTCCCCATTTCCACCACAGCGGGGTCAAAATGGATGGTTTCCCGATAGAAGTCGATCTCGTAGGTCAGGCCGGTGTCTGCCAGGGTCCTGCCCTCCACGGTCCGGCTGTCAGAGGACAGATAGTTGTCCGTCTCCTTCATCCGCAGGGAGAAGGTGTAGGCGGTGTTGGAGGCCAGTCCGGTAAATCGGGGGTCATCCTGCCATGTCCCGCCGCCGTCCATGCTGTACTCCGCGCCGGGAATGGCGGTCAGCGCAATGGTGGATGTGGTTCGGTCCGCAATAGCGGGCGTGGCTGTCATGGCCTGAGCTGCTTTGGAGATGGTCATTGCCGCATCAAGCTGGTCTGCGGTCAGCGTCCAGCCGTCTGTGGCTGTCAGCCAGAGCCGCGCCGTGTAGCTCCCAGCGTCAACCGGCGGACTGGGCAGCTCGTAGGGCTTCCCGTTGGGCAGAGTGCCAATATACGTGACGTGGATGTTCTTCACGCCCTTCAGGCCGGTGAGCTGGTCCGTGGGGTAGACGTGTCCGGTGCCGTTATAGACAGCGTTGTAGGCGGGCAGCTCCAGCCCCAACACATCTACTGTTGTGCCGGTGGTAGTGCCAGCTACCGGACACATCCCGGAGGCGAAATGATTTTCGTCCTCTTTCATGCGTACCAGGATTGCATAGCTGGTGTCTGCCTCCAGGTCATAAAAGGTACTGGTGTCCTGCCATGTCCCGCCGCCGTCTATGCAGTACTCCGCGCCGGGAATGGCGGTCACGGTCAGGGAGTGGGCGGAGCGGTCCTCCAGGGTGGCCGCTGGCGTATCCTGGGCCGCTTTCTCAATGGTCAGGACGGCGGTATAAAGACCATCCGCCAGCAGATACCCCTCATCCGGTGTAAGGGCGGCGGTCACGGTGTAGGTTCCGGCATTGGTGGGGGCGGCGTTGGTTTCGGGATACTTCGTGCCGTCTCTCCCCATATAGGTGACAGCGGCGGCGGAGATACCCTCCAGCCCCTCCGCGCCGTGGTACGGCATGGGGTCGCCGGTGTAAGTGACAGTCTCATTCTCCAGAGCGGGGGAGAGCACAATGGGGTCTGCGGGGGTGTCCGGTTCGGCCTCATCGCCGGGGGCGGCGAGGGCCTGGACGGACAGCAGGGTCAGTGCCATACAAAGTGCCAGCAGCAGGCCCACGATATTCTGCCAGCGGGGTGTTTTTGTCGTTTGCATACAGAAAAGCTCCTTTCACAGATAAAAATGGGTACAAAAAAAGCCGGACAACAGCAGTCCGGCGGCTTCCAGATATGAAATTGTTACCGTTCCTGGCTGCGCTGGCGTTTGCGCTGCCAGCCCTCCAGCAGTTTGAGGATGGTGTCCTCCATCTGCCGGGGCGTGTAGGAGCGGGGAAAGTATTTGCGGAGTTTATCGCCGGAGATAGTCAGGTCGCATTTCTCCGGCTTCTTTTCCTCCGACATGATGGAGAGAACGGTATCCTCATTCAGCTCTCCGGCCTGACTTTTCTTCTTCATACGCTGGGCCTGAGACAGAGAAGGGGTGGCCTGTTCGCTTTCAATGGTTTCCACCACGAGGGCCTGTTCCTCCGGTTTCAAATACGACAGCTCTACGGCGGGGGTGACGGCGATCTTCTTGTCATCCACCATCTGTTGGAGTTCGGGGGAAAGCTCGGTGAGGCGAATCAAACGCTGGATTTGAGAGGAACTATCCGGCGCATTTTCAGCCAAAATCTCACGAGAGGTCTTGTTTGGCAACCTCTGCCCAACTTGGGCAGAGGTTAGGTCTGTTCGTTCTCCTGACCGGCGTCTAATCGCTTCCAGTTTCATTTTGTACGCCTGGGCCTTCTCCATGGGCGAAATGTTCTCCCGCTGGAGGTTCGTATCCACCATTATAATCGTAGCCATATCCCGGTCGATGTCCCGGACAATGGCGGGCATGGTGGTCAGCCCCGCCAGCTCACAGGCGTGTTTGCGCCGGTGTCCGGCCACGAGCTCATACCCTCCTTCCTCACGGGGGCGGACAATGGCGGGGGTCAGAATCCCGTATTCCTTCACGCTCTCCACCGCTTCCTTCATAGAATCATCGTCCCGCACCTGGAAGGGGTGATTGGGAAACGGGTACAGCTCCGTCAGCGCGATCTCCACCACCTTCTCCCGGCTCTCGTCCTGGCGGCTCTGCTCGGTGGAAAACAGGTCATCTACCGATGCCAGCTTTACATTTTTCGCGCTGCTTTTCAAGTTTCAGTACCTCCTTTGTCAGATTTTGGTACGCCGCCGCAACCTTGCCGCCGGGGTCATGGGCAAAAATGCTCTTGCCCTCGGCGCTGATCTCCTTTGCCCGGACAGAGTGGGGAATCTCACTGGCAAATACCTTGATTTTACTGCCGTAGTTCTCCCGCAGCAGTGCGCCGATCTCCTTTGCGAAGTTCGTGCGGCTGTCCACCATGGTCAGCAGGATGCCGTCGATCTGGAGCTTCGGGTTAATTTGCCGCCGTACCTTGTTGACCGTAGAGAGGAGCTGTTCCAGGCCCTTGGCCGGGAGGTATTCCGCCTGGACGGGAATCAGTACCCGGTTGACGGCGGCAAGGGCGTTGACCGTCAGCATCCCCAGGGAGGGCTGGCAGTCAATGAGGATGTGGGTGTACTGCCGTTTCACCGTGTCCAGGTACTGCCGCAGGATGGTTTCACGGCTCATGGCATTCACCAGAGAAACCTCCATGCCGGACAGCTCGATGTTGCTGGGCATGAGGTCGATGCCCTCCGGGTGGCGCAGGATGCCCTCGCCGGGGGTGATGGGCTGGTCGGTCAGCACCTTCCCCATCATGTCGGAGAGGGTGACGGGCAGGGTGTCCGGCTGGTGGTGGCCTAAACTGATGGAAAGCGAAGCCTGGGGGTCCGCATCCACGACCAGCACCTTTTTCCCAGCCTGAGCCAGTCCAACGCCGAGGTTGGCACAGGTAGTCGATTTCCCTACGCCGCCCTTCTGGTTCACTACTGCGATAATCTGTGCGTTCATAACTCACTCCTTAAAGCGGTAGGGGAGCTTTCTGCCGCCGGGTTGGCTGTTATACTTCTGCCGCAGGACACGGGCATACCGCAGTGCGGCGCGGTTGGTGCTGAAATCCGTCTTGCCTCGCCGGACCACCTCATCCGGGTCGATGTTGGTCAGCCGCTTGATGGCCGTCCGGTTCACCAGCTCCGTCTCATACGTTTTCAGAAACAGTGCCATGCCGGAGAGGAATCCGGCCCGCAGGGAACTGGGCGCTCCCTTCCACGCCGAATCCATCAGGTAGAGCATCCGGTCAAAGGCCGCGCTCCCCAGCAGCCGGTAGGCGGAAATGACCGCCTGGACCACAGTAACCTCGTAATCGCCGGGAGTGCGCTTCCCCAGCGCCCACTGGAAACCATTAGCCAACAGCAGGCGGTGGATTTCCATGATCTCCGGGTCACTGCCCGCTTCGATGAGGGCGTTGGCGGACTGGGCCGCGCTCAGCTGCTCCCTGGCCTTGTCCAGCTTCCAGCATAGCTCCGCCTCCGCCTTATAGGTCAGACCGTGGTACAGCTTACAGGGGGCGTTGAAGTCCCCGCCGTACATTCGCCGCTGGATGATGACCCGGTGCTGACCGTCCACCAGATAGAAGCTCCCATCCCGGTAGCTCACCACAAGCGGGTCCAGCAGGCCGGAGTCCCAGTCCCGCGTCAGCTCCCGCAGCCGCCCTTCCCGCACGGGCCGCTGGTACGGCTGGCCGGAGATCAGCAGGGCGGTGTCGATGCTGCTCATTTCAAAGGTCACGCCGTTGTTGTTACTCATGCTCATTCCGTCCTTTCACATCATTATAGAATTTATCTGCGGCGGCATGGATGTCGCTGATCTGCCGCTGGAGACTGTCCATATGCTCCGGCAATAATGCCGGGAAAATTTCCGCGTAGAATGGAATCAGGAAAACCTCCATCTCGCGGCGGCTCCGGCTGACATACTCCCCGAATGCTGAAAGGAACATCTCCGGGGTGCAGCGGCACTCTTTTGTCGTATCCTTCAGACGAAGGATGTCCTCCGCAATATGCCCGTGGCCGGTGTCCTCCGTGATTTCCGCCTTGTCCGGCTTTGGAGGCTTTGGCTGGGCAGGAGGGCGGACCGTGGGAGACGGAGGTGCGCCCGCCGACAGGATGGATGACACAGCGGCACGATCTAAGCCGTCCTCCTGACTGGCTCTTTTCAGCTGCTGGGCCTGGGTCAGAGTAGGGACAGCCTGTCCGCTGTCTATGGCCTCCATTACAAGGGCCTGTTCCTCTGGTTTCAAATAGGAGAGCTCCACTGCCGGGGTTAGAGAGATCTCCTTCTCGTCCACCATCTGTTGCAGCTGGGGAGACAGCTCGGTGAGGCGGATATACCGCCGTACTGTATCACCGCTAATACCTAGTTCTTTTGCAACTTCATCGTCAGCACGGAACCTAGCCGCAGCTTGCGGCGAGGTTAGATCGGTTCGCGCTCCCTTCCGTTTGATAGCATCCAACTTCATCCGGTATGCCTGGGCTTTTTCGCTGGGGAGAATGTTCTCCCGTTGGATGTTGCTGTCTACCATCAGGATGATGGCGGCATCATCGTCCATATCCCGGATGATTGCCGGAATTGTTTCCAGCCCCGCCGCTTCGCTGGCGTGTTTGCGCCGGTGGCCTGCCACGATCTCATAGCCGCCCGCCTCGCGGGGCCGGACGATGGCCGGGGTCAATACTCCATATTGACTGACGCTCTCCATCATCCCGTGCATCGCCTCATCATCCCGAACCTTGAAGGGATGGTTCGGGAATGGGTACAGCTCCGACAGCGATAGCTGGACCACAATTTCCTCGCTGGGCATGGATTCTCTCTCCTTTCCTCACTGCGGGCATAAAAAATGGGAGAATGTGGCGCTGGCCTACATTCTCCCTGGAATTACAGTGTGTAGTTGTCGGTTCTTGTCGAAAATGGGCGTTTCTCTGTTTTGCCTGCTGGGAGCCATCCCGCCGCAAACCCGCATGAATACTGGCTTTTTTACCTTTTTCAATTTCTTTCCCGAATGACATCCTATCAACGGCCTCTACACCACCGATGCGGGCGGACAGATCGTGTTGTCCAAGCTGCTCCCCGGCACCTATGTGGTGTCCGAGGTCAAGGCCCCGGACAACT
>CAJUQM010000079.1 GCA_910588005.1 uncultured Oscillibacter sp. | reverse complement strand
GCAGACAATAGGGTTCGGGGACGGACTTCTCCGTCACCCGGTAGCTGCCGGGGGCAACGCGCAGAGTGGCGAAGCCGTCCGCCTCGGTGGTCACATCGTGGCGGTAGTCGCTGTCGATGCCCTCCACGGTGAACACGGTGCCGGGGATGGGGGTGTTGGTCCCCTGCTCCACCTTGGAGATTTTCAGGACGGGCTGCTTCAGGTTGTCAAAGATCAGCTCCCGGTTCTCGCCGGGGCCGAGGTAGATGGTCTGCGTGGGTTCCTCGCCCACAACGTAGGGGTCGGGGACGGACTTCTCCGTTACCTCATAGCTGTCCATGGGGATATTGGTCAGGACGGCCCTGCCGTCCGGCCCGGTGGTCACATCATCGTGGTAATGGAAATGGATACCCTTGATCTCAAAGACGGTGCCGGGAATGACCTCCTTGGTCTGGGCGTCCCGCTTGAGGATGGTGAGGCTGGGCAGTTTCTTGTCCGCCGCCGTTACAGTGACAGTTCCGCCGCCGTTGACGGTGGCCTGATCCACATGGGCGATTACAGGCTCGGTAAGTGTGGCATAGGGGGCAGGTGCAGACACCTCCACGAAGGCGTACATTCCCTCGGTCACATCGGTGACGGTGATGGAGCCGTCCGCTTTGGTGGCCTCGGTGCCGATGACCTGGCCGTCCTTGATGATATTGAACACAGCGCCGGGGAGGGGGTTGTCGCTGTCATCCAGCTTGATGAGTTTGACCTTCACCTTGGCGTCATTTTCAAAAACCAGGGCTACATCGGTCTTGCCATCCCAGACAAAGGTCTGCTTGGTCTTGCTGACATCCGGGCTTTTGGTGTAGCCCTCCGGGGGAGTGACCTCCTCGGCGGTGTAGCTGCCCAGGGGCATATCCTTCCAGGGAACGTCTGTCAGGTAGCCGCCTGTGCCAGTGACGTATGTTCCGGTGAAGTCATTGTCCACGCCGGTGATTTTGATGATGGCCCCCGCGAGGCCCTTGGTGGGATCGTCCGCGTCTACCTTGCGGATGCTGCCCTCGCCGGTGATCTCCGGGGTATCGGTGAAGGTGACGGTTACAGTGGTGTTGCTGCCGTTGGGCAGAACAACGTACTGCGGCCCGGCGTTGTCGATCTCATAGCCCTCCGGGGCCTCCAGCTCTGTCACGGCATAGGTCCCGGCATCCAGGGCGGACAGGGTGTAGGTCCCATCCTGCCCGGTCACGACTTCCTTGGAGAAGGAGCCGTTTTCGGACGCCACCTTGAAGCGCGCCCCGGCAAGGCCCTTGTTGGGGTTGGTAGAGTCCACCTTCTTAACGGTGAGTTCGTACTTCTCGCGGGTGACGTTCAGTTCGCCCACCATGACGGCCTGCACATCATTGGAGGGATGGTAGCTGGAGCCGGGGCCGGTGTAGGCATACTCGCGGACTTCGCACTCGCCCCACACGCCCTGCTGTCCCAGGTCGAGGATATATTGGGCGCGGTCGCGGAACGATCTACCGTCCATGGTGTCATCAATGCTGGAGTAGTTCGTGTGCTCCAGATTGTTGTAGACGTACATCAGTTCCTCGGCGCAGGCGGTCACAGGGTCGGAGAGCGAACCGGCCTTGTAGCGCCAGACGACGGCCTGCACCCAGGCGTTCATGGTCCAGGTGTAGTCGCTGTCCCACACATCGTCCACGCCCAGGGCGTGGGCCTGATCCGTGAACACGCCGGTGGAATGTGCGTAAAAGTACGCCATCATGGTTTTGACGGTGGGGTCGGAAATGGTCTGGGGATTGCCCCAGGTGTGGCCCTCCAGGGAGTGGCCCATGCCCTTGCCCTTTTCCGCGCAGAACCCCATGGCGCTCTTACCGCTGAGGTCGAAGCGCATCTGCTGCAGGCGACACGTTCCCAGGGCCGGGGAGTCGTATTGGACGCCGTTATACGAGCAGTTTTCCAGCTTGATGGTGTCCGGCGGGGCGGCGAAGGCTGTGCCGGGCAGCAGCCCCAGTACACACACCAGCGCCAGAAGCAGCGCCGTCACGCGGGTGAGGGAGAAATGGATTCTCTTCATAAGTTGAAAGCTCCTTTCCGGTTTTTGTACAAAAAAAGGCCCTCAGCCTGGAGCTGAAGGCCCTCTTCCGGTTTCTGTTCTGTTATTCGTAGGGATTATGGGTATTTGGCCTGCCAACGATCATGTAGCAGTAGGTCACGCCGCCGCTCTCGGTGATACCCACGCCGATGCCATCGCAGTCCGGCTTGATCATGGTCTCGAAGTGCCCTTGGGAGTTGATCCAGTTGTCGAGGGCGTGCTGGGCGGTGTCCTCTGCGGTCACGCCGGTGAACACAGTCAGGTTGATGCCGAAGCCGTGGGGATAGCCGGAGGCGGTCACAGCCTCGCATTCCTCCTTTGTGTGATGCCAGGTGTAGCGGCTGTCTGAGCAGATCTGAGCGGCGTTCATGAGAGCCTCGCTGACGGGCAGCTCCGGTACGCCGTTGGCCTTGCGGGTCTGGTTGATTAGCCGGATCAGCTCCTGCCGCACATCCGGTTCCTCCCCATGACCGGCGCTGTCCTCCGCGGCGGGTTCGGCTGGAGCGGTAGAGGCGGTGGAGCCGACCGTCAGCGTCATGGTTCCGTTCTCTCCGGCGCTGCCGGTAGCGGTGATCACCGCCGTTCCCTCCGCCTTGGCGACAGCTACCCAGAAGGTCAGCACCCGCTCTACCGCCACGATGTCCGGGGCGCTGGAGGTGACGGTGTATTCCGTACCGCCGGGGCTGATCATCAGTCCGCTTCGCTCTCCAACGTCCAGGGTACTGCCCTTGTAGCTGCTCACCCGGATGGGCGGCGTTTCCGCTGCCGCGGCGGGGAGGGCAAGGGCGGCCGCGAGGATGCCCGCCGTCAGTGCGGCGGCAATGCGTTTTTTCATGCCGGTCATACTTTTTCCTCCTGTATTCAGTAGTTTGTGGTGCTTTTGCAAGCAATACAATATCGAACCGGAGGCCAAAAGTCGAGAGGAATATGCAATCTGAAACGGAGAAACAAAAGGGGAGAAACCAAGCAGATTACACAAGACCTTTCGCTCAGATCTCCACACCCTGGACGCACCACCGCTGATCCCGCTGGTCACGGACGCAGGTATAGAGGGTGATCATGTTGGTAGTGGAGGCGGCAAGGGCGCTGCGGTCGGTCTCGCTGACCTTGGAGACGGAGGTCACCTCATAGGTGCGGGTCCCCAGCCGGGTTGTCAGGGTGATGGTATCGCCCAGCTCCAGGGTGTGGATCTGCCCGAAGTGATTGTTTACGCCCCGGTTATGGGCCGCCAGCGCCACGTTGCCGTCCCAGATGGAGGTATCCTCAAAATGACCAACGCCTTTTTTCAGCGCCGCGCTGTCGGTCCCCTGGACGATCTTGACATTCAGGCCGACGGCGGGAATCTTCAGCGTTCCCAGGCTGCCGTTGCTGTAGTAGAGATCATCTGTCACCGCCGTGTAGCCGCTGGAGGCGCTGCCGGGATTGGTCACAGTCACTGAGGACGAGCCGGGGACATAGACCGCTCCGCTGCCAGAGGCAGATCCCATGCTCCCGCCGGAGACTTCGCCGCCCATGGCGGGAGGCTGAATCACGGCGGAGCTGCCGTTGATAACGGCTCCAGCAGTCGGCTGATAGCCGGGGGCCAGATTGGGCGTCAGCGGTGTGCCGGTGTGCAGAGTGTCGGCGCTGGGGCTGCCAAAGGAGGGCGGCGCGAGGGCGGCGTTTTTGCTCACATCCTCGTTCTTCTGCGCACCGCCGTCCGCGGTGTAGATCACCTCAATAGAGGTGGGCTTGCCGTACTCCGGATCACCCGTTCCGTCAAAGGTGTACTCCATGGGTCCGGCGGCGCTGGCGGGAACGGTCAGAGATACCGTCATGCACAGAGCCAGGAGAAGCATGGTCAGCTTCTTCATAAAAATCACCAGTCCTTTCCTTATATTCATTTGGGTTTGGAATTACTCGTTTCCATCGCCGCCCTCAGCCAGCTCATTGCGCCGCTTGAGGAACAAGGCGATACCGATCCCGCCGCCAGCTGCGGCGATGAGGCCCAGGGGCACCAGCAGAAGCGGCCAGTTGAAACTGGCGGCGGGGGCCGGCTCAGTCGTGTCCGGGCTAACATCCGCAGGCTCCACCGACTGGAGGGGCGTGCCCTCGAAGATAGCCACATACCGGGTCTTATTCAGGGCGATCCTGCTGACGGTCCCGGTGTAGTCGGCGGTGACGGTGTACCCCTTGACATAGCTGCTGGTGGCGCTGCCGGTGTAGGTGGCCACGGCGGTGTAACGGTCGCCCAGGGCGTATCCGTCCAGGCTGCCGGTGTTGTCCGTCTGCCAGCTGACATCCTGGAGGGTCAGCGTCCTGCCGCCGTCCTGGATGGTCTTGGGAATGTACTGGGTGTCCTGTCCGGCCAGGTTGGGATAACTCCGGGTGGCGGAGACCTGCTTGGTGGAGCTGCCGTAACCGGACACCTCCACATTCACCGTGTCCAGCCGCAGGGTCAGGGTACCGGCGAGGCCGTCCTCGGTGATGAACTCCTTTTCCTGGGGCAGAAGGGCCAGCACGGAGGCCATGTCCTTGTTCTTACTCTCCAGCGTCACCGTCTCGGTGTGCTGGCGGCTCTCATGCTCCGGAAGCTCCTGCTTCAGAAGATCCACCAGGGTGTAATGGTACCCGTCCTGCTGGAAGTCCGAACGGGGGATGCCGGTGGGATCGTCCTCCGGGGACAGGTCGTAAAACTTGCGAATCTCCGTGCCGTCCTCATTCTGCGTGACAGAGGTGGGATAGCATACCTGGGAGGGATCGGCCCACTCCGCCGCGTGAGCGGCGGGAGCGAGGGCCATGGTCAGTGTCAGCGCCAGGGCGCAGACGGCAATCAGTCTCTTCATGATCGCTTTTCTCCTTTACATTTTCATGTCCGGGGCGGGAGGGGCCTCCTCCTGTCCCATGCCGGGCTGCCGCTGCTGGGGGATCTGGGTCAGCGACTGCTGGTAGGCGTCCAGCACCGCCTGGTGGAACTGCTGGTGGAACTCCTTGGTGCAGGGGAAGCAGATATCCTTGTAGCCGTCCCTGGCCTTGTAGCTGGGCATGGAGACGAAGGGGCCGTTGGTACCGTCCACCACCTTCACGCCCCGGATGGCGAAGCATCCGTTCAGGTTGACGGAGGCGTCCGCCAGGACGGGGCCGCTGGCGTGGAGAGAGTGGATCTTCACATCCACCTGCATGGGGAGGGCCTCGCGCTGAGGGGCGGGAGGCTGGGCAGGGGTGTTCTTCATGGTCGTTTCCTCCTTTGCGGGAATCAATTCGCGTTCATATGCCGCAACGATTTCTGCCAGTTTCTTGTACTCCTGCATACTTTGATTCTGGATCTGCACATCCAGCCAGTGTTTCATTGTAGACAGAAGGTTATGCCGGCATTGCACAGACTGTTTTCTGCTGAGAGGGATATGGTCAAGGGCAACCTGGCATAGATATTCCAGATGTTCATGGTCCAATTCTTCCCGAGTCTTTTTCTCGAAACAACTGTTTACAATTGCGCCTTCCGAAAAAAGATACTCCTTCCTTGTTGTGTAATAACATCCAGAACGGTCTTTATTCGCATGGTGTATGACCTCCATGCGCTCGTCTGAAATTGCTCTGCGCTCATAGGCTTTTCCGATGCTTCCATCGGAAAACTGGAAACACATCACAAACTCGTCTTTTGTGGAGACTGCGGTGAATTCTCTGACAACGCGGCCATGTCCGTTCAGGTGATTTGGGCGCTTGTCCTGGAACATGTTCGTTCTCCATTCTATCTCAGATTCATGCCGCCCATGGTGGGGTCGCTCTGCTCCTGCCGGGGGCCGAGAAGTTCCTCCAGCTTCTCCCGCGCCCAGTACGGCAGGTACTGCTCGTCCAGCACTCCGGCAAAGTCGGAGCGGTTCCAGCGAGTCTGCTCCCCATCGCCCAGGCAGGTGGCAAAGACCGCCTGCCCTCTGGCATGGGGGGAGCATCCAAATCCGCCTTCTCCCAGCCAGAGCTGATTGCGGGAGTCCCAGCAGCTTTCCTTCAGCGTATCAGAACGCATCACCAGCACCTTGCCGGTATAGTCCTGCTCCTGCGGATCGCCGGCGCAGTGTTCCGGGCCGAACAGCCCCAGTGCCTGGTACGCTTCCCTGGCCTGACTGATGAAGCCCTCCAGCAGTGCCGCGGCGGTGTCCACCATATAGTAGTGGTTATACTTGCCGTCCTCGGGTACGAACGTCCTCTGGCCCCACCGGTAGATCTCATTGCTGACCAGATGCCTGCAGCTGACCGATTTCTGGAGCTCTTGCAGGGAGTTGGCCAGGACGAAGTTCACCCGCTTGAAGCCGAACTGTTCCAGCACAGACTGAGCGCAGCCCTCGGACAGCAGCTCGTCCGCGTCATTGAAATGCTCCCGGATGGCCTGCTCAATGGCTCTGGCGCAGTCCACATTCAGCCGGAAGCTGTCATCGTACCGCCCGGTCTCATTAAGATGTCTGGCCTCTCTGCGGGAATAGGGGTATACATAGAAAAAATCAGCCGCCATAGACGGGATCTCCCACCATCAGCCGCTCCTCCAGCTCGCCCAGGCAGACATTGGCGGCGAGGAACATCTCCAGCGTCTCCGGGGGAATATCCCGCAGGTCGTGGTCGTAGCCGGCGGGGAAGATGGTGACGGTGTTCTCCTCCTCATCCACCTCGGCGCACAGCTTGGTACCCTCCGGGATGCCCGCCTCCCGGCGCAGATCGTCCGGCAGCTCAATGCCGTCCGCCTCCAGATTTGCCAGGGGACAGCCCTCCCCGCCGTTTTCCGCGTTCTCTCCGCAGCCATCACACTGGCCGCAGACCCTGGCCAGATGGGTGTGCAGCTCCACCGCCAGCTCCTGGAGGGACCGGGCGGCGGCCAGCAGCTCCATGGCGGTCATCTGTCCCTTCAGAACCACCATGGCCCCCTTCAGGGTGTGGTACTCCGCCTTCTCGTTGGCCTCAAACCCGACCAGCCGCGCGGCGGTCACCGGGAGCAGGAGGCCCTTGGGGGTAATCTCCTTGATGAATCTCATATTCGTTCATCTCCTATTTCAAATTTCCTGTCAGAAATCAAACAGGTTTAATTGTGTGGCGGCCCGCTGCCGCTGGGTCATGTCGTAGTTGGCGATGAACACCTCGGCAAACTGGCAGTTGGGATCGTACCGCTGCTTGATGTTGTTCAGCCGGGTCACCGCCTCGATCTGGATGCCGGGGGCGT
>CAJUQM010000078.1 GCA_910588005.1 uncultured Oscillibacter sp. | reverse complement strand
CCATCCTCTTCTCCACCCCGGTGTGCTGGGTGCTGATCGCTCTGTGCATCTTCGGTATTCTCTCTCCCGTCATGATGAACCGGATGGAGAAGAACGCCGTGGAGAAAGCCGGCGGCGACATTCCCGAGGAGACCGGCGACGATCCGGTCCGCACCTCGGAGTAAGCCGGAGGAAACGGGATACCGCATCCCCCTCTCCTTCTCAGAAAACTGCTCTTCGCCGTGCATGATTCCGTATCACAAAATCAAAGGGGACAGGCCGTCTTTTTCACGGCCTGTCCCCTTTGATTCTGTCAATATCGTGATTTCCGGCGGATCGCAATTCAAAAGATCCAAAATTTTTTTGAGATGTGGGATACTTTGACGTTTTGAAACGTCCCTGTTATAGTGGTACCACAAAAGAGTCAAAGGAGGCGCTTCCCATGCTGGCAATCTACCTTTCAGCCTTGGAGACCGAGACAGACCGTCAGAAATTCACACGGCTCTATGAGTCCTGTGAGAAAAAAGTCTACGCCGTGGCCTTGCAGATTCTTCAAAACCCGTCTCAGTCCGAGGATGCCGCACAACAGGCCTGGCTCCACCTGCTGCGGAAATGGGAATTGGTGTCCTCACTCACCCGGGAAAAGGCAACCGGATATGCCGTCACCGCCGCCAAAAACGCCGCTTTGGATCTGCTGCGGCTGCAAAGCCGCACAGTACCCCTGCCGGAGGACTGGGACCCGCCGGCCCAGGAGGATGACAAAGACGGCTACCGGTATCTCGTCTCTCTAGTTCGGGAACTGCCGGAGGGCTACCGCCGGGTACTGGAGCTGAAACTGGTGGAGGAGCTGAGCAACCGAGAGATCGCCAAGCGCCTTCACATTCGGGAGTCCACGGTATCCTCGCAGATCATGCGGGGCAAAGCCATGCTGAAAAAACGGCTGCGAGAGGAGGAAACCCAATATGCATAATTTTGAGGAATGGCTCCGGGACGCCCTGATCGACGCAAACCTCCTGCAATTCGAAAAGGTCCTGGCAGACGCCGACATTCGGGAGTTTAACTTCTCCCCCCAGTATCTCCGGGAGCGGGTACGAATACTGGCAGCCCCCTTCAGCTGGGCGAAACGGCGAAGCCGTTCCGTCTGGTACCGGGCGGCGCAGAAAATCGCCTGTATACTCCTGACCTGTACCGTAGTCCTCGGGGCGCTGATGGCAGCCAGCCCCGCCGTCCGGGCGGCAGTGCTGAACTGGCTGCGGGAATTTGGCAGGGATATGGTTACTTATTCCACCAATCCGCATCTCACCGGCTCTACTCCGGCAGACGCCGGTCCTCAGGACTGGCGTCTCACCTGGCTGCCGGAGGGATATGCCCTACAGGACCTCTATCTCTCTCCTGGTATCAGCAAATGGTTCTTCTGGTCCGATGAGTTCGAGGCATCTGTGGATTTCGGCTGCTCCGCCCCGGGCAAAAAATCCAGCGTCCAGGTGGGCACCATCCCGGACCCGGAAGGTGCGCGGGAAAATATCTTCGTCAGAGGAATCTCCGCCGACTATTACGCCGGTGATTCCCACACCAAACAGCTTCTGGTGTGGGAGACACCGGAGGGCTTTCTCCTTCATCTGCTGGCGAAGGGGCAGATAGACCGGGAGACCCTGGTGCAAATCGCCGAGAGCGCCGCCTGTTACGGCAGCAGCGCCCCGGCCTATGAGATGGGATGGGTCCCGCCGGACTTCCAAGACATGGATATGCCGTTGGGAAACGGCGCTGCCTGCCAGCAATGGGTACGGAGAGGCGTCACCCTGTCCTGGCAGTACCTTGTTGATCCCGCCTGTCCCTTCACCGCCCCAGAGGAAGCACCGGAGGAAGTGACCATTGGCAGCCTGCCAGGCCGGTTCTGGGCCAGTCAGGAGGAAATCCCAGAGGTTTCCGGCGCACCGGACGACTCCGTAGTGCATTTTGGCAGCATCACCGCAGGCGTAAGCAGTGCTCCTGAGGAGGAGATCACCAGCACACTGATGTGGGAGGACCCGGAGACCAACACCGCCTTCTGCCTTCGGGGAGCGCTGGAAAAATCCGACCTGCTGCGAATGGCGGAGAGCGTAAAACGGAGGGATCTGTCCATCGAATCCTCTCAGCCGGGCCGCTTCGAAATCATAAGCGGAACCGCCTGCGAAGATCCCAAATAAAGCACAATCTCCATGCGGCCAACTCAAAAATCAGTCATTGCAGAAATGAGGAATTTATACCATGAAAAAAGATCACATTTTCAAGCGCCTTCCCGCCTTTGCAGCAGGAATGCTGGCTGTGGCGATGCTGGCTGCACTGGCGGAACCCGTGTCCGCCGCCGGGGCGAAAATCGCCTACAACCAGGTCGGCATCCGGGTCATGCGGGAACAGCAAGTGAAGGCGGGCCAGACCTATACTGCTCCCAGCGGCCAACAGATACCCTTCACCATCACTTATACCGACGCTGCCGGCATCCAGACCAACTACATCGCCGCCGCTCAGCTCTCCAAGCTGCTGGACGCGGACATCAGCTGGGACGAGGAGACCAGCAGCATAGAGATCGGCGTCCCGCCGGTTCCCGGCGAAGTGACCATCACGGTGGAAAACCGGTCTAACGACGGTCCGCCGGCGCCTACGCCTTCCAATGAGCCGGAGTACGGCCTTGTCATCGGCAACCTGGAGGAAATTGACCCCCATACGGTGGGGGATGTGATCACGGCAGATCCCGGCAGCTATTATATCCGGAGCACCCGGATGCAGTCTCCCGACGGCAGTTTTCCGGAGATCACCGCCCACCCCCGCCCGGCTTCCAAAGGCGAATCGTACCTGGTCTACTCCGTCACCAACAACGGTGAGACCCCCAAGGACATCACGGTTATGCGGCCGGTCTCCATCGCCAGCCGGCGGGAGATGTTCCCCACTCTTCACGTGCAGCCCGGCGAGACGCTGGTACGGGTATTCCGAATTCTAAAAGACGAGGAGACCCATCCCATGCAGCGGACCTTTTCCTTCGGCGTCGGCAGCAGCGTCACAGACCGGACAATCCGCCCGCAGGAGCGGCCGGTCTCCGATGTAACCGTTTCACTGTTAAATATCAATCGGGTCTAATCCCTCCTGTCTCCTAAATTCAGCAGAGGAGGCGGAGCCAATGCTCCGCCTCCTCTTGAAAGTCCCTGACCGAATCATCATGGGCAGACTAGAGTCTGTTTTAAAACCGGCGGAATGCCGGATTGGAACAGATTTTTCTGTCGGGTAAGGCGATTTAACGCGGGAATCCTGGCGGATTTCAAGTCAAATCAACGCAGCCCTGGCGGGAAAAGGCGCTCTAAGGCGGCGTTTTGACGGTTTTAAAACAGACTCTAAGGCAAGCCCTCCCACAGAGCAGCCGCTTTGCCTGGAAAAGTGCGGCCTCTGAAAACGAGAGCCGCACTTTTATCCATATTACAAGTTCGCAAACACTTCCACCTGTTTTTGCAGCTCCCCCACAATCTCCTGGTTCGTATCCATACCGGCGGTAATTCCGGCCATGTCCTCCGCCAAAACCCGGGTGCTGCCGGTGACGCCGGTGACACCGGAGACGGCGCCGTCCACCGCGCCGGATATCGCAGAAATTGAGGCCGCGATCTCCGCCATCGCCGTGCGAAGTCGGTCCGCCTGGCGGTTAAAGCCCTCCATAGACCGCTCAATATAGGCGGCGTCATCCCTGTATTGCCGCCCCGACTGGACAGACCGCTCAAGCTGTTCCAAGATCGCCTGCCCCAGATAATCCGCCAATTCCCGGGCGCTGCCGGCGAGGTAGTCTACCGCGCCTGTGACCACCTCACTCACCTCTTGGATATGGCCTGCCGTCTCCGCGCAGGAGTCTGCCAAGTGGCGGATCTCCCGCGCCACAACGGCAAATCCCTTTCCCGCCTCCCCGGCTCTGGAGGCCTCCACAGACGCGTTGATGGCAATCAAGTCCGTAAACGAGGAGATCGAGAGAATGTCCTTGGTCAAAATTCCGATCTGGTCTACACTCCGGCTTTTCTCGATGGCCTGATTGAGCAGCTCCATAATCTCCTCTGTCTTAGCGCGAACCTCTTCCATCTCTGCCTGGGCAGACTGCTCCATTTTCTCCGCCCGTCCCCGCATCTGTACGGAATAGGCCGTAATGGCAGAGCACTCCTCCGCCATGCTGATGGCGTCATTCTGGGTGCCGGAGGAGCTTGCGGTAATCGCGGCGGTATTTCCGGCAATTTCCTCCAACGCAGCGGAGAGCTGTTCTGTCAAACCGGAGAGATCCCGAGCGCTGCCGTTAGAGGTGCGCGTCCGCCTGCGGACTTCGCCTACTACGCCGTTGATACGCTGAGAACTCCCTTGAAGCGTACTCATGGCATCCCGAATAGGCGCGATGACATATTTGCGAATAATCCGCAGCGCGGCCCAGACCAGAACCACACCCGCAATTAACGTAGCGGCACTGATGACCAGCGAGACCACATACACACCAAACAAACGGCTCCTGGCCGCCTCCACCTGAGCGCTGACAGAGGCCGACAAAGCGTCCAAACCCTGTTCAGCGGCGGCACTTTGAACGGCCACATCTCCATTGGCCATAGCGTAGGCCTCCTGGGTCTTGCTGTCTGCACTGGCACAGACCAGATAGACCAAGGCGTGCTTAAAGGCATCATAGTCCTCCAGCAGGGAACGGTAAACCGCCTCATCATCCTCAGCGACAAAAACCTCGTATTCCGCCAGCATTCCGTCCAGCTCCGCCTCCTTTGCCTTGATCTCCTGAACCAGATGGATCATCGTAGCGTGATCCGCCGCCACAATGTGGCTGAGAGCCAAGCGATGAATGTCCATCATAGACCGCCGGATCTCCTCCAGGTCCGCCTCACTGGCCATATACTCATCCACAATGGTCCCAGCATTGGCGTGGACATTATTGATGCTGAATACCGCCAAAATGTTGGACAAGAGAGTTATCAGCCCCAATAGAACGATTGGCAGGATCAAACGCTGCTGTAATGTGAGCTTGCCCTTCATATGTCCCTCCAAAGAAATGAATTGGAATTCATATCGTGCACTACCGCGCCGTCACGCCCTCCACCATATGGTCCAGCTGGGCCTGGAGCGGCGTACCGGAGGGATTCCCCCGGGCACAGTTACCGGCAAATTCCGCCACCGGATCCCAAAACTTGCCGCCTACCCGCTGGAGCTGAGAGAACTCCGACTGGGCCAAGAGCGCGGCGATAGCCGGAGAGGCCTGAACCTCCGCAGATTCTGCGGCACTGATATTAGAAGGTCCCTGCCCCCGCAGCTGAAAGCGCAGACGCTGGTTTTCCTCATTGGTAATCCATTCCGCCAGCCGCGCCGCCCACTGGGGATTCCGGGAATAAGCGTTCACACCAATCAGTTTACAGCCGGAGAAAGAGGCCATCTGCACCTGCCGGCCCCGGCATGTATATGTAGGGAGCTTAACGGCCCCGGCACTTTCGCCCCAGGCCTCTTGAACCGCCATCGCGTTCCAAACCCCGCTAACGCCGGCAATCACGGAGCCATTCCGCACACCCTCTAGAAACTCCGTATCCGTTCTGCTGGCAAAACCCGGACTGGCGGCAATGGACAGCATTGCCTGGGCCACGTCCACGCCGGTGATCTCTCCCTCCGTGCTGTTCCAAGTACAGTAATTGGTGAGGCCGTCTTCGTTCAGCCCCACCTCCAAACCGGTATTGCCAAAAAAGGCATAGACATACCAGGCGGAGGACCAGTCCATCGTCACCAGCCGCCCTGCGTCTGCCGCGATCTCCAGCATTCGGTCCAAGCTTCGCAGATCTTCTTCAGAGAAATAGGATTGATTATAGTAAAGAAAATAGCCGTTGTCCGCCGTCAGAGGATACGCATAGAGCACGTCCCCCACACTGGCCGCCTCCACCGCCGCTCTGAGATTCGCGGCGCGAATCTCATCCGCGTTTTCAATGGGATCCAATCCCCCGGCGGCAGCCAGGGCGGCAACTTGGTCATCGGCGAAGGCAAACACGTCGGCCCCATTCTCCAGATCTCCAAGCAGCACGTCCTTGCAGTTGGACTCGCTCTGGGGCTGATAGGTAATCTGGAAGCGGGCCTCAGCGGCGTAATGATTCTGGAAAGAGGCAAAAATCTCCTGTAGAAGCGCCTCGTCCTCCTCGGCGCCCCAAACAGTCAGCGCAATCGTTTCCATTTGGTTTTCCGTCCCGCTGCTCACCGGATCCGGATGTTCCCCGCCACAGGCAGACAGAAAAAAAAGCATCCCTATGGACACAAGCAGGAAAAAATTGTTCTTTTTCATAGCGTCAGGCCTTTCCTGTTGATTCCCCCAAACTGTATACTATTAGAGTAGTGCGCAGACACCTCCACAAGCTACAGTTGATGGATTTATATTATACCAGTTTTCCCCATTGTTGGCAAGCCGTTATCTCAACATACAGGGCCATACTTTTCAACGCGCTATGCCTCAACGCATTTGCTGATATAAGTCAAGGCTGTATCTTCCGAAATTCCATCTTTTTTCTCTTCCGCTGAGTTAAAGTGGCCGCGCACCGGTTGAACCCCTCTCCTGCTCCCGGAGCCGGCTGCTATGGCAAGTCTCCGCAGTACAGGTTGTGCCTTTCATGGCAAGGGCAGGCAGCCGTTCCCGCCTGCCCGGCGGATTGAATACGGATGTTGTTCACATCCTGGAGAAGCATAAAATATTCAACGGCAGCTTTTGACATTATCAGCACCTGATTTACAGTCAGAGTCGTTTCGAGGCGCCGTCTTGGACTGCTGTGCCCTGTCAAAAATCCGCACGCCCAAGTTCTTGATAAAACATCCCGAAGCCGGAGTCTCCAGAGCGGAAACCATGGTACAGCGCAGCGGAAAAGTCAAACAGGCCAAAGCAGAATACAGCCCACTCATCAGGTGAAAGAAGACCCGGTCCCCAAACTTGAGGACCGGGTCTTTTCAAAAGCATTTGCCCCACAGGCGCCGCGGAACGGCCGTCCGGCTTCAACGGCCGGACTCCAGATCTTTGACAAGGGGCGGAATCTGAGAGATCATATTGTCCATATCCTCAAACATCGCGCTTTTTGTGGTGCCCAAACGGCTGGCCTGATCAATATGTCTGACAACTTCTTGATACCGGCCTTTAATCTCATCAAAAAACTGGCAGATAATCTGCAAATTCTGCTGAGAGGCGTTAATGACGCCGGAGATCTCAGACTGCACAGACGCCGCGCCTTCCGCAGCCGCCGTGATCTTTTGAAAGCTCTCGCTGGTCTGAGCCACAATTCCCACGCCCTGTCCCAGGGTCTGCTGAGACATAGTAATGCTGCCGCTGAGTTGGCTGGCCCT
>CAJUQM010000077.1 GCA_910588005.1 uncultured Oscillibacter sp. | reverse complement strand
AAACAACTTATAGTCTCCCGCCGGCTCCTTAGAGTCAATGGTAAGCGGATGGTCCTTTTTCAAAGGATCGTAGCGGTAGAGCGTCCAGAAGCCCGCCTCAACGGCCCGTCTCATCTCCTCCTGTACGGAGTTCATTCCGCTCCTGATCCCGTGGGAAATGCAGGGCGTATACGCGATAACAATGGAGGGACCCGGATAGGCCACAGCCTCTGTCACCGCCTTGATCAGCTGGTTCGGGTCCGCGCCCATGGCCACCTGCGCCACATACACATCTCCGTACGTCATCATCTGCCGCCCCAGGTCCTTTCGCTGCGTACGCTTTCCGGCAGCCTGGAACTTTGCGGACGCGCCCAGCGGCGTGGCCTTGGAGGCCTGCCCGCCGGTATTGGAATAGACCTGCGTATCCACCACAAAGATGTTCACGTCCTCACCCGAGGCGATCACATGGTCCAGCCCGCCAAACCCAATATCGTAGGCCCAGCCGTCGCCGCCAAACATCCAGAGGACCTTCTTGGTAAAGTGATCCCGGTGCCGCAGCATCTCACCGGCCAGCTCCTGCGCCCGGCCGCTCAGCTCCGCGCCACGCAGTGCCTCCTCCAGGGCTTTGCTGGGACCGTCGCAGCCCCGCAGTTCGTCAAAGTGGTCCAGCCAATCCTGAATGGCGGCCGCCAGACCGCTTCCCGCCGTCAGCTCCAGCAGCTCTTCCGCCTGGAGCCGGACCTCCTGCCGGCGCTGCCGGACGCCGATGGCCATGCCCAGCCCGCACTCCGCCTGGTTTTCAAACAGGGAGCAGACATAGCTGGGACCCTTTCCCTCCGGATTTTTGGTATAAGGGAACGAGGGCATTGCCGCGCTCCAAGCCATGGAACAGCCGATGGCATTGACCCAATATGCCTTGTCGCCGTAAAGTTGGGTGATCAATTTGGCATAGGGCGTCTGGCCGCAGCCGGCGCAAGCCCCGGAGAACTCCAGAAGGGGCAGGCGGAACTGGCTTCCCTTGACCGTCTCCGGTTTAAACACATCCCCTTTGTCGGAAACCGTCAGGGCATACTGCCAAGGTCCGGTCTCCTCCAGCAGTCCTGCCGCCGGAACCATGGCGAGGGCTTTTTCCTTCGCGGGACAGGACGCCGCGCAGCTTCCGCAGCCCGTGCAGTCCATTGTGCTGACCTGCAGGGCAAAATGGTATCCCTTTGCCCCGCTGGCCGGAAGCATCTCGAATCCATCCGGCGCTTCCGCGGCCTCCCGCTCGTCCAGCAGGAAGGGCCGGATTGCGGCATGGGGGCAGACATAGGCGCACCGGTTGCACTGGATACACTTGGCGGGGTCCCATACCGGGAGGTTTGTGGCGATGCCGCGCTTTTCATAGACCGACGTACCCATGGTAAAGGTGCCGCCCTCGTGACCCACAAAGGCGCTGACCGGCAGATCGTCGCCCCGCTGCGCGTTAATGGGCATCACGATGTCCCGAATCATCGCCGGGATCTGATCCAACTCCTTTTTCGGCTCCTCCGCATATCTCCAGGAATCTGGAATCTGCACCCGCACAGGGCTGTTGATGCCGGCATCCACCGCCGCCAGATTCATATTGACGATCTTCTCTCCCTTTTTGGCAAAGGTCTTTTGGGCCGCCTCCTTCATGTAGCGGACGGCGTCCTCCACCGGGATCACTTTCGCCAGGTTAAAAAAGGCCGCCTGGAGAATCATATTGGACTTGTCCCCCAGTCCCAGCTCATGGGCGATGTGGTTGGCGTCCACAATGTAGAACTGCACGCCGTTTTCCGCCATATAGCGCTTTACCTTTGCCGGAATCCGCTCCTCCAGCTGCTCCGCGGTCCAGGCGCAGTTCAGCAAAAAAGTACCGCCGGGCTTCAGTTCGTGGATCATATCGTATTTGTCCAAATAGGACTGATTATGGCAGGCAATGAAGTCCGCGTTCTTTTTCACCAGGTATGTAGAGCGGATCGGCGTGTGGCTGAACCGCAGATGGGATTTGGTAATTCCAAAAGATTTCTTCGTATCGTACTCAAAATACGCCTGGGTATACATCTCCGTGTGGTCGCCGATGATCTTGGCGGAATTTTTGTTGGCGCCTACGGTGCCGTCCCCGCCCAGGCCCCAAAACTTACAGGAGATGGTGCTCTCCGGGTCAGTCTTCAGCGGTGTGCTGGAGTCCAGGGACAAATGCGAGACGTCGTCCACAATGCCAATGGTGAACCGGGGCTTGGGCGTCTCCCTGTTCATATTGTCAAACACGGCTTTGATCTGAGCAGGATCCACATCCTTGGAGCTGAGTCCATAGCGTCCGCCGTAGATCGCGGGCGGATTTTCCCGGTTGGCAAATGCCGCTGCCACATCCAAATAGACCGGTTCGCCCAGGCTTCCCGGCTCCCGGGAGCGGTCCAGCACCGAGATTTTCCGCACGGTGTCCGGCAGGGATTTTAGGAAATGCTTCACGGAGAAGGGCCGGTAGAGGTGGATCTGGAGGTACCCCACCTTTTCTCCGCGGGCCACCAGATAGTCCACCACCTCCCGGGCTGCCTCACTGACAGATCCCAGGGCCACGACGGCCCGCTCCGCATCCGGCGCTCCATAGTAGTCAAACAGGTGGTGCTCCCTGCCGGTGATCCGGCCGATTTCCCGCAGATACCCCTCTACGATCTCCGGCAGCGCGTCATAGTCCGGATTGCTGGCCTCAGCGTTTTGGAAGTAGATATCCGGCCCCTGAACGGTAGTGCGGATCACAGGATGGTCCGGATTCATGGCGTTGGCCCGCCACGCCTCCAAGGCGTCCATATCCACCAGCTTTTTCACAGCCTCCAGATCAATCGTCTCGATCTTCTGAATCTCGTGAGAAGTCCGGAACCCGTCAAAGAAATGAAGGAAAGGGATATCCGTCTTGATCGCCGCCAGATGGGCCACCGCGGCCAGATCCATTACCTCCTGGACACTTCCGGTGGAGAACATCGCCACGCCGGTGGCCCGGCAATCCATCACGTCCTGATGGTCCCCAAAAATGGAGTTGGCGTGGGTACCCACACTGCGGGCCGCCACATGGAGCACTCCCGGATGCCTGTGTCCCGCGATGATATGCAGGCAGGGGATCATCAGCATCAGTCCCTGGGAGGAGGTGAAGGTGGTGGCCAGAGCGCCCGATTCCAGCGCGCCGTGGACGGCGCCGATGGCCCCTGCCTCAGACTGCATTTCCACCAGGGATACCGGCTGGCCGAACATGTTCTTTCTGCCGGCCGCGGCAAATTCATCTGTCAGCTCCGCCATGGGGGAGGAGGGCGTGATGGGATAGATTCCCGCCACCTCTGTAAACTGATAGGCAACCGTGGCGCAGGCCTCGTTGCCGTCCATGGTTTTCATCTTCTTCTGTTCCATTGGGTCCTCCTATTTTTGTATTTGTTCGCCTCTTCATAGTTGACGCACCGGGTGGGTTTTTGACCTGTCAGCACCAAGGCCACCTGCTCTGCGGCCACCCGCTGCACATCGCCCATGGCCTCCACCGTATACCAGGCGGCATGAGGCGTCATAATCACATTGTCCAGCCGGCAGAACGGACTGTCCTTTGGCAGCGGCTCACGCGTGAACGTGTCCAATCCCGCGCCGGCGATCCTCTTCTTTTCCAGGGCCTCGATCAAGTCCTCCTCATTGACGATTCCTCCTCTGGAGCAATTGATCAAAAAGGCAGTGGGCTTCATCAGCGCCAATTCCCGCCTGCCGATCAGGTCCCGGGTGGACGGCAGCAGAGAGACGTTGATCGAGACAAAATCGGATTCACGCATCACCTCGTCCAATTCCGCCTTCCTTCCTCCGGCGGAGGTGATCTCCTCTGCGGAGAGAAACGGATCATAGGCGATCACGCGCATCTCAAAGGCGTCCGAGAGCTTTTTTGCCGCCTGACGGGCAATCCGTCCAAAGCCCACAAATCCCACCGTCAGTTCACAGGGACGGTGCGGTTTCATCCACTCATAGGGAATGGGATAGTCGCCCCGGCGCACACGGTCGTTAAACTCCACCAGATGCCGCTCAAGCGCCAATACCATAGCGGCAATATGGTCCGCGACCTCAGATTTGTTGTAGTCCGGACTGTTGCAGAGGTAGATGCCCCGGCGCGAAGCCGCGTCCACATCGATCTTGTCCAGCCCGATTCCATATGTAGCGATGACCTTGCAGTTTTTAAAGGAGTCCACCACCTCCTCCGTCAGATAATTATATTGGTTTAACACAGCGTCCGCATCAGCGCAGGCCGCTATAACATCTTCCTTGCAGGTACAGCGGGCATCGATCAGCTCCAAATCTGGAACACAGGCCAACGCCCTTTTTTCCTCCTCAAGATCTGGAAAAACATGGTCGCAAATCACTACTTTCATATCATTTCAACTCCTTGTAAATTTTTCAGAACCGATAGGTCTGACTATTTGAAACTGCGGCGTCCGCTTTTCAAAAAGCAGTTTTTGCAATTCCCGGCAAATCCCAGCGTCGAACAGTTTTTTGGGCGGTCATTTCCCCGCTGCCGCTGCAAATACCTTGTCGGAATCTTTACATGTGCTAAGAAGACGGAGTCCTCTTTCTCTTAAATTCATCATATGTATTTTAAATACATCATATCAAAATATCGTATATTTTCAATAAAAGTTATAAATTTAACAATATTTTTATGTTTATTACAAATACTTTTTGAAATTTTATCAAAATTGACGGCGCGTTTTTTGGCAAATCGCTCCTATAATCATCATATCTTTTTGAGGGAGTTGACATATTTTGAAAGATACTAAACTTATAAAAAATACAAATATTAAATAGTGTGGATTTTAAAACCCAATATTCCTTGACTTTTCTTCGAAATTTTAGTATATTTTTAGTATCGTACAGAGTGTTCCAGCCGCTTTTTATTCCCCGTCAAATTCATATGATTATAGTTGACCCAGAATTTGAAATACAAAAATTAGGAAGTATGTACATATGGATTCTCCTAATATGACTTCACGCATCGACCTGGCGACAGAACAGATCATTGGCTTGATTCAAGAAAAAAATTTACAGCCCGGCGACCGGCTGCCCAACGAACAGGAGCTGGCTACACTCCTGGAGGTGGGACGAAGCACGCTTCGGGAGGCAATCAGACGGCTTGTCACCCGCAATATCCTGGTGGTACGGCAGGGTTCCGGCACCTATGTCTCCGACCAGATGGGGGTTCCGGAGGACCCCCTGGGCCTCACATTTATCAAAAAGGGTTCCGCCCTGGCAAAAGACCTGGTGGACTTGCGCCTGATGCTTGAACCCGAGATGGCCGCAATCGCCGCCGAGCGCATTACGGAGGATCAAAAGAAAGAGCTGATGATCCGGTGCAGCAACCTGGAACAAAAGCTGAACCTGGGCGACAGCTACACCCATGAAGACGCCCTGTTCCACTGTTACATTGCCGAGTGTACAGGGAACAGCGTCCTGCAAAATCTGATGCCCACCATCATCACAGCCGTAAACATCTCCATCAAGGAATCCGGCGACAGTTTCCGTATGCGCTCCAGCTACGAACACCACTGCATTTTAGACGCGATCTGCAGAAAGGACTCCCGGGGCGCCCGGTACGCCATGATCACCCATCTGAATGTGACGCGGGATTATTTCGCTAAGCAGGAGCATCTTTTAAAGATCGCGTGGAACAAATAGCAGCGCTTTAAAAAGCCCCGCTTTTGAACGGCAGCGTTCAAAAGCGGGGCTTTTCCATGGTCGCGAAAGAGGATTCCTCCATTCTCCGGCATATCTTTAAAAAATTAGATGGATTTTCTTTAGACAATGTGCTATAATTCCCAGTCGGTCAGCCTTTCCTCCACACCTCCGGCTGTCCAATTCAAAGAATTTGGTGATATCATGATGGAAAAACAGGCCGCGACCATCGGCCTCCCCCGCGCCATGCTGTATTACCGGTACGGCACGCTCTGGCGCGCTTTTTTTCAAGAGCTGGGAATTCACACGGTAGTCAGCGCTCCCACGGACCGGGAGACTCTGGAACACGGAACGGCACTGGCCATTGACGAGGCGTGTCTGTCGCTGAAAATCTATCTGGGCCATATAGCCGCTCTGATTGGCAGGTGCGATTACATTTTGATTCCCCGGATCAGCAACTTTGGCCGTCACCGGAATATGTGCACCCGCTTTGAAGCCCTGCCGGACCTGGCTCGAAACGTCTTTCGCGGCACGGAGCAGAAGTTCCTGTCCTATGACGTAGACCTGTTGCTGAAAAAAGACGAAGAAGCCGCCTTCCTCAGCTTGGGCCGCGCCCTGAACTGTCCCGCCAAGGCGGTGAAGCAGGCCTATAAACTGGCGAAAAAGGCAGAGTCGGCCCAGCACAAAGCGCAGGTGCAGAAGCAGGAGACACTGCTCAAACGGGACGGGATGAAAATTCTCCTGGCGGCTCACAGCTACGTGGCCGAGGACCCCTATATGGGCAAGGTGGTTGCCGACTATCTCAGGCACTCCGGCGTAATTCCCTTGCGGGCCGACCTAGTAGACCCGGATTGGGCCTTGAAACGGAGCCGGGACTTGTCTCCCACCTGCAAGTGGGAGATCAGCCGGGAGATTCTAGGCGGAATCACCCGGTATCGGGACGGGGTGGACGGCATCATTCTGCTCAGTGCATTTCCCTGCGGGCCAGACGCCATGGTCAACGAACTGATTGTGCGCCGGGTGAAGGGAATGCCCATCCTGAACCTGGTGCTGGACAGCCAGAGCGGCACAGCGGGCGTAGAAACCCGGCTGGAGAGCTTCATCGACATCATCCGCTTCAAGGAGGGAACGCTGTAATGGCCGACACGGCAAAGAGAAACATCTCATTTCCCCGGTACGCCGAGTACAACTGTGCCTTTAAATACATTGTCGAACAGGCGCTGGACGCCAAATATGTCATGCCGCCGCCCCTCACCAAACGGACCATGGAACTGGGCACAAAATACAGCCCGGATTTTGTCTGCACCCCCTTCAAAACTGTTTTGGGCAGCATGATCGAGTCTCTGGAGGCCGGGGCGGACACACTGCTGATGACCCACGGATTATGCCGCCTGGGGTATTATGGAGAGCTTTTGGAGCAGATCCTGCGGGATCTTGGGTATCACTTTGACTTCATCAATCTCTCGGAATATGACATGCGCAAAAAAAAGGAATACGTCCGCATCGTCCGGCGGATCAATCCCAAAGCTCATCCCGCCAAATTCTTATCTCAGTTTATGGAGGGCCTGCGGATGGTGGAGTATTTGGACGAGATCACCGGGGAGTACTACCAAAATTGCGGCTTTGATGCCACAGGCAGCGAATATCAGCGAGCCTATCAGAACTTTCTGACCGCCATGTACACCGCCGGCCACCGGGGCGATGTGGAGTCTGGCTACCGGGCCGCCAAGCAGGAGCTTCGGGCCGTCCCTCTGGACAAACCCAGGCACCCCCTCCGGGTGGGCATCGCGGGAGAGTTCTATACCGCTATGGACGCCTTTTCCAACCTGGAGCTGGAACAGCGGCTGGCCAATATGCGGGTGGAGGTTCACCGGTGGATGAATGTGACCAATCAGTTTCTCCGCCACAACGGGCAGAGAAATATGCATGTAAAGATCCAGGACCTGTGCCAGTATGAGATGGGTCCCACCGCCACCGCCAATATCTGGTGGGCCAGGGAGTGCGCCGAGCGGGGATTCGACGGGATAATCCACATCAAATCCGCCAGCTGCACGCCGGAGATCGACGTGATGCCGGTGCTGC
>CAJUQM010000076.1 GCA_910588005.1 uncultured Oscillibacter sp. | reverse complement strand
TCCATGGATGAATCTCCCAGACTTTCCACCCTTGCCGACAACCGCCCACAAAGTCTCGTCACGGTAATTTTCCTGCCAGAGAGGGTCATGGTTACTCTATGGCATTGGGGCTGATTTCCGGCAAACCAGCTCCAGACGTTTTCCATGTTTATAGCGGCTCCCGGCCACAACCAGGGAGCCGCCTTGATACTTTCAAAATTTCAGCTGGAATGTCAATCCACCGATGGTGACGCTGTCACCGCTGCGCAGTACTCGGGGCAGATCCAGCCGCGTGCCGTTGACCATCGTACCGCCCAGAGTTTGCAGGTCCTCCAGGTATACCGCACCGCCTGTCAGGAACACCCTGGCATGACGTTCCTCACCGTCCCCAGCTCTCAGCACGATCGTACAGCCAGGGTCGCTGCCAATAAACAGCGGCTCAGTCAGCTCCAGCTCTTCAGGCCCGGAGGCCAGCGCACCTTCCAATACCACCAGCCGCATATAGACGCCCCGGACCGTTTCCGGAGCAGGCAAAACATCCTCTGCCGGAGCCGCCTGTCTCCTGCGGAGCACTAGCACAACCACGGCCAACACAGCCAGCACCGCCGCGGAGGCAGCAGCCGGGAACACCCATGTCAGATCGTCCTCTTCGAATGGCTCAGGGGCCGCCGCGCCGCCGGAAGCAGCGCCGCTCTGGCTCTCGGAGGAGGGAGGCAGCGTCTGGGAGGGCGCGGGCGCTTCACCCGAAACACCCTCCAGCTTCGGTAAATCCACCACCGTCTCCGCCCGGCCTACTAATTCGCTGCCGGCGGCCATGGTTACCGATACTGCTGTCTCTCCTATGGGAGCAGAACAGCCCACAAGATCAAAGCCGGTGACAAAAAACGTCTCTCCGAACTCCGCCAGTGCGGTTCCGGCGTCTCCCGGAGAAACCTCACCAAGGACCTGATGCAGTCCTCCGGATGCCTCCGCCAGACGGCCCATGCTGTCCAAAGATGCCTGATCATTTCCCAGTCCCACAGAATGCAGCATTACGCCGGAACCGCTCACCCGCTCCAGCAGCTCCTCGTAGGGCACGCCGCCGCTGGGGTCGTACTGCACCGCGTCGGACAAAATTACCATGCACCGCAGCTCGTTCCGCTCCCGAGGCAGACCCTCGAAGTAATCCAGCGCCTGATTGATGGCTGTATGCAGCCGGGTGATCCGCTCATCCATAGGAATGGCGGCGACAGCCCCCTTCAAATCGTCCGGCGGGACATCCCCGTCCACCACCGCAAAGGCGTCGCCGAAGGTAGCCAGGATCAAGCGGGTATTCTCTCCACTGGAGGCGGACAGGCTCTCCGCAAATGCCTCCGCCTCTTCCCGGAAGTCCGGCATGGAGGTGGAGTTGTCCACCAGCAGCAGCCACGTCACCGGAGACCCTGCCTGACGCACTGTCTCCAGCCGCGTGGAGGCCGGGAAGCTCTGTGGCCCGATCTTTGCCTCCGCCCGTGTAATGGGCTGATCCGTATTCTCCAGGCGCATATAGGTGTACAGCGTTTCCTCGTACACAAAGGCCCGGATAATCTCCGCAGAGACAGCAGCCCGGGCGGGACAGGCCAGCGCCGCCGCCAGCGCCAGCGTCCAAAGCAGTGATGCAAACCGTCTCATGGTCCCTCCTCCACAAATACCGTAATGAGGGAGAAATTGTCGTTCCCCTCCGGGACCCGGCGGATATGCCGCAGCAGCATGGACTCCGCCCAGGTCTGGGGCGTCTCCGCCTTCAAGAGGTCCGCCAGAATCTCCTCCCGGTAAACGTACTCCCAGAAGCCGTCGGAGCACAGCAGATAGGCGTCCCCCGGGGCTGCCTCCGACTGGGCCGCCTCTGGCTTGCAGGGGTCCCGCCCCAGCACCCGCAGAAGGCTGGAGCGGTCGTCATCATGGCAGATGTCCATGTAGGAGATCTCACCACCCAGGTACTTCATGTAGGTGACGGAGTGGTCCCGAGTGAACTGCGCCAGGGTCCCACCGGAGAAGCGGTACAATCTGGAGTCCCCCATATGGCCCCAGACCGCCGTATGTTCATGAATGGACAGTGCCACGGCGGTGGTCTTCATGTCCTCCTGTCCGGGGATCTTCTGGTGGTTCATGACCGTCCGGTTGGCCTTTTGAAACAAAGCCAGCATCTCCTCCTGATCCGGCGGCCGCCTCACGCAGCCCTCCAGAAGGACGTCCGATGCCAGGGCGGAGGCCACCTCTCCTTTGCCGTGGCCTCCCAGGCCGTCCGCCAGAACAAACACACCCCGTCTCTCCTCTCCGGTCCAACAGCGCACACTGTCCTCGTTATGGTCCCGGCCTCCCTGGTTCGTATAGCAGTAAGCGGAAATATTCATAAATCACTCCAAATCCACGTAGACCGTATTCCCAGATTCACCCAGGTAGAAGGAGCTTTTTGGCGTCAGCTTCACCGGGGTATCCGGAGCGATGCGCTGGCCGTTGGCCAGGAAAGTGCCGTAGGTGGACTTCAGGTCTGTGACCACGAACAGCCTCTCCCCCTCGTCAAAGTACACCTGACAGTGCCGTCCGCTGACGCCAGGGGTGCCGTCCCGATACGCGATCCGGCAGACGGCGGCGTCCCGGCCCAGCTGCACCGGCTGGCCGTGGAGCTGGACGATCATGCCGCCGTGCTGGGGAGACATGGACCGGAGGACAGGTACTGCCGCCCGGACTTCCGTTTTCTGCGTCTGGGGCGCGGGAGCCTTTTTCTTCTTGCGCAGTACCACCGCAATGACTGCAGCGATGGCCACCGCCGCTACGGTCCCCCCGATGTACAGCATAGTGGAATTGTTTTTCGGAGCCTCCGCCTTCGCGTAGGGGATGCTGTTTTTCTCCAGCAGGGGCAAAACCTCGCTGACACTGACGGCGTAGAACAGATTCTGGTCCAGGTTGGACCCGGCGGTATTCACGCCGATGACCGCGCCGGAGCTGTCCACCAGGGGTCCGCCGGAGCTGCCGCCGCTGAGGGAGGCGTCCGTCTGGATCAGCCTCCGCCCGGTGCCGCTCTCGGTGAGAAAGCGGCTGATGCTGCCGGTGGTGACCGACGCGTCCTTCTGGCTGAAGGAGTTCACCGCCTGAATGGTCAGATCCGCCGCCGAGGGGTAACCCACCGCGTAGATCTCACTGCCCAGGCTGCTCTCCTCCGGCTCTTTCAGCGGCAGCGGGGAGCGCTTGTCTGTGGGTTCCGCCAGGCGCAGAATCGCCACGTCCTTCTCCGCATCGTAGTCCACAAGATACGCCTCCGCCTCGTCGTTCTGATCGAAGAGCACCCGCAGCTCGCCTCCGCCCAGGGCTTTTCCGGCCAGGATGAACTCCTCCACCACATGGCAGTTGGTGACGATGTGCTGGGGGGCCTCCCCGGCGGAGCCGATGAAAAATCCGGTTCCCCGCCAGTATTCCATATCGCCCTTGGCGTTGGGTGCGCCGGAGGTGATCATGATGATGCCGTCCAGCGTCCCCTGGTTAAAGTCCGCCAGCGCCGGGACGGTCAGTAGCAGCGCCGTCAGAAGCGCCGCAGCCAGCATACGCAGTTTTCTCATATCCGCTCTCTCCTTTTATCTATATGCAATCAAAATACCGGTGTAGTTGTCCTGTCCCGGAACACCTTTTTCCAGGACCATCCGTTCCAGCAGGACACAGCCTTCTTCTGGATCCAGGGCCATGGCCTCCAGCAGCTCCGGCGGTGTGAGCACGCCGCTGACGCCGTCGGAGCACAGCAGCAGCGCATCGCCCCGCTCCAGCGTCAGAGGCCGCAGGCTCAGATCCACCTCTGCCAAACGCTCCATGCCCACAAAAGAGGTCAGCCGGGGCGCGTCAGGGTCGGCCTCCACCCGCCGCTTGTCAATGACCTCCCGCTCCAGCTCCTGGAGATACAGCCGGTTCAAACAGGTGTGCTCCCGGTTCAGCTGGAACACGCCGCCATTCCGGCTGAGAAAAATGCCGCTGTCCCCCGCGCTGAGCCAGAGGAGACTGTTTTCCTGAATGTGGACCGACACCAGCGTGGTGCCGCTGCGGCCTCCGAAACGCTGGTACACGCTGTCACTGACGGCGTGTACCGTCTGATAATACCACTCCGGCATGGGCTGCCCTGGCCGTCTTTCCTGGTACAATTGCAAAAGGCACTCCGCCGCCCACTCGCTGGCGGCCTTCCCGTCCAGCATACCGCCCATACCGTCGGCCACCAGGGCAAACAGGCCGCTCTCCGCCGGATTGGAGGCTCCCAGGATGGCAAAGGAATCCTCCTGGCCCTCCCGCGCCCCGATCCCCTGGAGATTCGCCGCCCGAAGGACTGGGGGATTTTCCAGGGTTTGAGTGGGAGACTCCGGGGTCTGGGATGCGGGGCGGCGGAACAGATCGTTAAACAGCCCCATCCGTCTCCTCCGTTTTCCAGGTAAACCGCTGGCCGCACAGGGGGACGAACAGCAGCTTTGTCTCTCCGAAGTCGATCACATCATAGGCGTTCAGCGGCATGGGGGTGTAGACCTCCTCGTCGTTGAGATAGACGATGTCCCGCCCCTCGCCGGGGAGAAGGCTGAACCGGTTGTTCTTCTCGCTGTAACTGATTCTGGCGTGGTTTTCGGCGGAAATTTTCAGATCGCCGGTGATAACGATGTCCATCCGCTCACTGCGGCCGATGGAGTTGACGCCGCCCCGGACGGTGTAGCTCTTTCCCCGGCTGGGTCCCGCCACGCAGGCCAGCCACCCCACCACCGGGTCAAAGCCCATCTGGGACTGCATCATGCCAACGGTCTTATTGGCGGCGGTGGCGCTGATGCTGGCACCCCGGGACGACGCCGTCTCCTCCGGAACCCCCACGGGGGTGTAGCCCCTGGGAGGCATGGTCTTCTGGGGGGCTGTGACGGAAATCCCGGAGATGGGAGCGGTTTTCTGGGGAGCTGTCGCTGAAATCCCAGAGAGAGGGGCCGTCTTCTGGGGAGCGGTCACCGAAACCGGCGCGGTCCGCTGGACGGCTGTCACCGGACGGCTCCCCAGCGGCGCGGTGCGTCCGGCGGAAGCCACGGTGATTTTCTGTCCTCCACCGCAGTAGGGGCAGGTGGGATGTTTCTCGGGGTCGTACAGGTGGCCCCGGCCACACTCGATTTGGGCCATGAATGATCTCTCCTTTTTCTCAGTTTATCGTCAAATCGGGTACAAAGTCCACAGGCGAGGTGTCAATATTCTCCACAGTGTTGCTCACGCGCAAAGTGGAAAGTTTAGTCAAACCGGAGAGACAGCTGAGATCCCGGATTTTTGTTTTGTAGCCGGCGTCATAGACATACAGATTCAGTACCCGCAGACCTGTCAGCTCTCCAATCGGTGTAATATCCACACCGGGGGTGTTGCAGCTCAGATACAACTCCTGCAAGCCTGTCATGGACGCCAAGGGCGCCAGGGAGATACCGGGGTCGTCATAATCATAATAGCCGTAATAGCGAAAGGATTTCAGTCCTGTCATCTTAGTGATAGGCTCAAAGCTTGTCAGTTTCCCATTTATTTCCAGCTCCTGAATCTTACTTAAATTAGCCAGGCCGCCGAGGTCAATGGTCCCATCCCCTGTACCGCTCCGGCTGGGAAGCCGCAGGCTGGTGAGATTGATGAGATTTTTCAGAGGCGCTGTATCCGTGTATGTGGAGTTGTCGCCATAGAGGTTCAGCTCCCGGAGATCAGTCAGGTTCTCAACGCCTTTCAGGCTGGCAAGGCCCCGGCAGTCGATTTGCAGCGTTTGGAGCTGTGTCAGGTCCTCCAGTCCCGTCAGGCTGGACAGCAAAGCCTGGTTTCCGCTGAGCGTCAGCTCCCGCAGCTCCGTCAGACCGCTGAGAAAGCTGAGATCCTCTGTGGAGAATTGGCCGGACAACTGCAGAGAGGTTAGTTTTGCCAAGTGAGAAATCGGGGTGAAATCCTTGACATTTCCCACAATATTGAGGGTCAGGGATTTCAGGCTGGTCATACCTTCCAAACCGCCGAGATCCTCCAAAGCATTGTAATTACTGCTGCCGCTGTAAACTTCCAGCCTTTCGAGCTTGGATAGGCCTGCCAGCGGCTGCAGGCTGGCGACATTTCCCCGCAGGCTCAGCACGGTCAATTCAGTCAGCCCGGAAATAGGTGAGAGATCAATGTTATCAGAACTGTTGTCTATCTGAAAATACAGCTCCCGCAGGCCTGTTAGGTTCCGGAAGGACTCCAGACTGGGTGCGTCAACAAAATATTCACTGTAATTATTGAGCCGCAGATTTTTCAAGTGTGCCAACCCATCCAAGGACGGCAGCGTCAGCTCCTCAAACTGTCCGCTGATCTGGAGGGACTGGAGTCCCGTCATTCCCGCCAGGAAGGAGAGATCCAGGTGAGGGATGGCTCCGCTGTTTCCATTGGTGTTAATATTCAGCTGCTCTAAACCGGTCAGGGTAGACAAAGCGCTGAGGTCTGCCTCCAGCATGCTGGGTTCAAACTGGAGATACCGCAGCTTTGTCATCCCCTCCAGGAAGGAGTAATCCGTCAGAGAAAGCCCGTAAAAGTCCAGATTTTCCATCTCGGTTTTTCCCTTGAGCGGAGAGAGATCCGTCAGCTCGGGGTTCTCCGACAGGCCCACATACCGCAGGGTCTCCATTCCCGCCAGAGCTGAGATGTCGGTGAGACGATTCTGCGTCACCTGGAGACTTTGAAGCCGAGGCAGCCCGGCAATAGGGCTGAGTGTGGTAATTTGGTTGTTATCCAGCCGCAGGTCACGGAGATTGATCATGTACTTGAGGTCCTGAATATCGGTGTCCGTGAGTCCGCAGCCACTGAGATCCAGCTGCACCTCATTGGTGCTATACTCCCGGCCCTGGATCGTGACAAACGGCACTTCGGCTTTGAGAAGCTGCTCGCCCTGATAGCCTCTGCCGTCAGAGCCGTTTCCGCCGGGAGCCGCTCCGCCGCCGCGCCCCCCGAACAGCCCCAGGCCCACCGCCAGCACCATGACCGCCGCAGCCGCACCGATGAGGACGGGCTTGAGGTCCTTTTTTTCCGGTTGGACAAAGGCGGCCTCCCCGCCGGGAACGTCCACCACCAGCTGGTTTTCAATGGCGTCCAGGAACTCCGCCGCGCTCTGGAACCGCTCCTCTGGCTGCACCGCCAGTCCTTTCAAGATTGCCTTGTCCAGCCACTCCGGGACGTCCGGTACCGTCTGGGACACAGGGACCAGCGTATCTGCGTCCAGCCGCTCTAAACTCTCCGGCGGCAGAAAGCCGGTGAGGGCCGCGTAGAAGCAGGCCGCGCAGGAGTACACGTCGGTGTAGGGTCCCTGACGGCCCCGGCGGATGTACTGTTCCTTGGGGGCGTAGCCCACCTTCAGGATCACATCAAGGCTCTTGCTCTTGTCCCCGATGGAGTACCGGGCGGAGCCGAAGTCCAGCAGCTTCACGTTGCCGTCCTTGGAGATGTAGATGTTGTCCGGGGTCACGTCCCGGTGGATAAACCCCTCGGCGTGAACCGCCGTCAGCGCCTGGAGCACCGGGATCATCACGTTGAGGGTCTCCTCCACGCTGACCTTGCCGCCGTTGTTGGCGATGTAGCTCTTGAAGCTGACGCCCTCGATATAGTCCATGACAAAATACGAGGTGTCGTTTTCGTCGAAGTAGCTGGACACGCCGGCGATGTTGGGGTGCCCGATGAACTTCGCCAGGGTCCGGGCCTCCTCCTGGAACCGCTCTGCCCCGTAGGTGAAATCGTCGGTTTTGGTATCCATAGCCACGGAGACAGCAGTACCGTCAATGCGGGTGGCAATCTCGTTGGGC
>CAJUQM010000075.1 GCA_910588005.1 uncultured Oscillibacter sp. | reverse complement strand
GAGTTCTGCAAACTATGTCTCTTTTTCTTTTTGCGAAACTTATTCTACCTTATCCTGGATGCCGAGGTGCAGGCGTGTGCCGAAACTGCGCGAGAGCAGTGTGCCGAGGAAGTAGAGAAGCTGGCACAGCTGCAAAAAATGTGGGCGTTGAGGAAACCAATCCTCGACGCCCACATTTTGTCGTTACAGGGGAGAATACAGGGACTGGAGCAGGAGATAGATGAGATTGTGATGAAAAAGTTATCAAACGAACAGTTCCATAGCTATCCTGCTAATTGGGTAATTTTCAAAAAATTAGAAAAAATTAGATAACCCAATGATTGTAAAATCTGTTTTTGATACTAATGTAATTAATATGAGATATTTTGTATAGAACCGAACTGCTTGATAAAATTGATGTAGGATTCTTGGTTGCGGTACTCATTCAGTAAACTTGCATAACCTGTATCATAATATGGCGGCGGAAACAAGCTCTGCACTGACATTAATCCAGTTTGCCCAATCCACTTTAGCCCGTCAAGAACAGATATCTTCGCGACAGCGATTACCATATCTGAATAATCCGTAAATAATGAATGTGCCCCTTTCTTTTTTACCATGAGCGCATGTTGGGCATGTGGTCTCAAAAAATATGAGGGGATGGCTTTTCTCAGATCGACCACGACAGAAGAAGAACCCTCGTATAGACCAGGTTGCGTTTGAGATTCTTTCGTTGCATCACAACCGACTAAAAAGACATAGGCAGATTCATTTGCATCGTTTTCATAAATATGTATATACTCGCGATTGTCTATTATAGTTGAAGTTGTTTTATGAAGCGCAAACCATAATGCAACCCACACATTATCAACAATATCTAACCAATATGTTTTTATACCGTAGTGCTGTAACAAAGGCTCCATAATATCCGGATCACGGTCACAGAAACTCTTTGTGCGTTTAAGACTAAGTGCAATGTGGTGTTTATAATCGCCAATACGCTTCTCATAATTAAGTGGTTCTGAAATTCCTGTTTTACGATTTCTATTTCCTCTCAATGCAGATGGCGTTAATGATCCGTTATAAAGTGATGTTTGCCCACGCAAATACACATTTCCGGACTCTCTATTCAAATACTTTCCAAAGCCTATAAACTGTGTAAGTGAATGAAACGAATGTATTTCATATACAGGAATATTTCCGGAAGGTGATGTGAGACATTCTACGCCAACAGGATCAGGTGTCTTTTTATCAAAATCAGTTAATCTAATCATTATTTAGTGTCACCTCCTTCTTTAGCATATCGCACGAATACAAGGAAAGCAATCCTGAATACATTGGAAAAAGGCTCATTTTCGACATTTTTCGAAAATGAGCCTTTTTCTGGTACGGGTAGTGGGGGTCGAACCCACACGCCTTGCGGCACAGGAACCTAAATCCTGCACGTCTGCCAATTCCGCCATACCCGCATATATAAGCGGCAGGAAAAACTGCCGCTATTTTTTATTGTTTGGTACCGCAAGGGGTCAAGATGAAGCACAAATATGTTATTTGTGTCTATGCTCGATTTTATCGGTTATGCTCCCATCTTTGTTGATTTTTCTGGTCGCTTTAATAATAGAGCCATCAGGCTGATTGAATATCTTAGTAACACGGGCAGTCCACTTGCCAGCAAAAGTTTCGGTCTTATCAGGTGTTATTCTGGGGAATGCGGGTAAGTTGCTATTTTGTTTTCTCAGCTTTCCCATCGGCATATCCTCCTGCAAATTCATCCATTTGCAAAAATCTTCACTGAGGTGACATCACCTAAATCTCGCATGTCTACCAATTCCATCATGCCCGCTTATATGGGCGGCCGGGAAATCCCACCGCCATTTTATCATCCTGTCAATTACTTGCGTCAAGCCTCCTTGCATCCGGCAGAGGCCTTCCTCCGGTATTGCGCAAAACCGTACTCTGTGATATACTTACTTTATTTCACGGCGTCCGCTGTCCAGCTAATCCTCCCGGCACAAAGGCCATAAGAGCTTTTCTATGCCGGCGCCCGCTGAATTTTCGGCGTTCCCCCAATAGCGCTGCCAAACGGCGGCAACCGGCGTCTCAGCTGTTCCGGACGTTATTATAACACACTCCCCCGCTTTAAGACAACAGGGAAATTACAAATCCCCGTCTTTTTTAAAGGGAACAAAGCCGCCAGCCGGCTTTCTCAGCAGACCATGAATACATAGAAAAGAGGAACTCCTCATGACAACTCCCTGCGTCGCCGCAATTCATGATATGTCCGGTTTTGGCCGCTGCTCTTTAACGGTGGCCATTCCCATTCTCTCTGCCATGGGGGTCCAATGCTGTCCCCTGCCCACCGCCTTTCTCTCCACACACACCGGCGGCTTCGAGGGATTCACCTTTTTGGACATGACCGATGAGATGCCAAAGGCCGCCCGTCACTGGAAATCTCTGGGGCTGCATTTTTCCGCCGTATACAGCGGCTTTCTGGGCAGTGCCCGGCAGATCACCATTGTGGCGGACATCATCCGGGACTTCCGGGGGGACGGTGTGGTGGTAGTGGACCCGGTGATGGGAGACGGCGGCGCAGTCTACCGCACCTATACGCCGGAGATGTGCGCCGGAATGACGCATCTGGCAGAGCAGGCAGATGTTATTACGCCCAATCTGACGGAGGCCGCCTTGCTGCTGGGCATCCCCTACGAAAAGCTTCCCACTGGGGAGGCCGGCTGCTGTGCGATTGCAGAACAGCTGAGTCTGGAAGGCCGGCGCTCTGTGGTTCTTACCGGCGCCTCTGTGGAAAAAGGCAGTACCGGAGCCATGTGCTTTGACGCTTCCACCGGACGGACGGAGGCCATTCAAACCCGGCGGGTGGACCGGGAGTTCCACGGCACAGGAGACGTGTTCTCCAGCGTTCTCACCGGGGCGCTGGTACAGGGAAAATCTCTGACGGAGGCCGCCCGGGCGGCTGTGGAGTTCGTCCGGGCCTGCGCGGAGCGGACGGCGGCCATCAATCTGCCCATGCGGGAGGGCGTGGATTTTGAACCTCTGCTGGGACTGCTGGCAAAACCGGTGTCCTCTCCTCTGGACGGATTGGTATAACTGTGCAGGAGTCCTGGTTCTGGTCCCAGCCTCTCTCCTAAATCCGCCGGAAAATACTGTACAACTCTCTGCCTCTATGCTATACTAACGGGAAAACAGACGGCCGCCTTTGCCTCAGCCGTTTTTCTCCCTGCATAGAGCACTTCAAACATTTCGTAGAAGATAGCACAAAAGCGAAGGCTTTTGTGCTATCCTTTCAGATTTTCAATTTTTTTGGAAACGAGGGATTACCGTGAACGAGGAGATGCGCACCTTCGGCTATCTCTGTCCCCAATGCGGCAAGGCGGTGACCGCCGCCCGGTCTGTGTTTGCGCTGGAGGCCTCCAACGCGGAGATCGAATGCAGCTGCGGAGAGTCCTCCCTGCGGGTGGACTTCGACGGGGAGAGCTACCGGCTCTATGTCCCCTGCGGCCTCTGCGGGCAGATCCACACGGCAGTCTGCACACCGGAGCGGGTTTTGACTGGCGCCACGGCTCTGGGCTGTGCCAAAACGAAGCAGTTTTGCTGCTTTATTGGCCCAGAGGGCACGGTGGAGAAAAATCTTCGGGAGCTGGAGATCCTGGCGGAAAAGGAAAAGCAGCAGGAACCGGACGGCGGCGGGGATGCCTTTTTAGACAGTGTCATCATGTATGAAGTACTCTCCGAGCTGAAGGAGATTGCCGCCCGGAAAAACGGAATTACCTGCGGCTGCGGCGCTACGCAATACGGCATGGAGATCCGCCGCTCCGCTGTGGACCTCGTCTGCCGGCACTGCGGCGCCAAACTGCGGATTCCCGCCGCTACAGACCGGGATCTGGATGACCTGTGCTGCCACATGAAGCTGGTCATTCCCGGGACGCTCCGCCAATCCTCTTCGGAAAGGACCTGATTCCATGATTACCCTGCTCTCCCGGCTGTTTGCCCACTCCCACAGCCAGGATCCCGCCGGACTCCGCAAGGCCTACGGCATTCTCTGCGGCGCAGTGGGCATCTTTCTAAACATTCTGCTGTTTCTGGGCAAGCTTCTGGCTGGTACGCTGGCCGGTTCCGTGGCCATCACTGCCGACGCCTTCAACAACCTCTCTGACGCCGGCTCTTCTGTCATCACCCTGCTGGGCTTTCACCTGGCGGGTCAAAAGGCGGACGCCCACCACCCCTTCGGCCACGGGCGGATCGAGTATCTCTCCGGTCTTGGCGTTGCGGTGCTGATCCTACTGATGGGCTGGGAACTGCTGCAGTCCTCCCTCTCCAAGGTCTTTCATCCCGCTCCGGTAACGGCCGCTCCCCTGGTCATCGCCATCCTGTGCACATCCATCGCGGTAAAGCTCTACATGGCCTTTTACAACTGGCGGCTGGGCCGGAAGCTGGATTCCGCCGCCATGCGGGCCACCGCCACAGACTCCCTCTGTGACAGCGCCGCCACCTCTGCGGTTCTGGCTGCTACGCTGATCGGCCATTTCACCGGACGGATGATCGACGGCTGGTGCGGCCTTTTGGTGGCGGCGTTCATCTTCTGGTCCGGTGTAAAAACCGCTAAGGAGACCATTGACCCCCTGCTGGGCGTCCCTCCCACCCACGAATTTGTCTCTCGAATTCGGGATCTGGTGATGGCTCATTCCCAGATCATCGGCATCCACGATCTGATCGTCCACGACTACGGTCCCGGCCGCACAATGATCTCCCTTCACGCCGAGGTTCCCGCCAATCAGGATGTGCTGGCGCTCCACGACGAGATTGACAATGTGGAAAAAGAACTGCGGCAGCAGCTGGGCTGTGAAGCCGTTATCCACATGGACCCGGTAGATACCGACAACGCCATTACAGAGGATACCCGCCGCCGGGTCGCGGACTTAGTCCGCTGCATCGACGATGAGATCACCATCCACGATTTCCGCATGATCTCCGGCCCCACCCATACCAACGTCATTTTCGACGCGGTAGTTCCCTATGACTTCCGCCTCAGCGACCAGATGGTAGAGAAGAAAATCCACGCCGCCGTCCAGGCCTTGGACGGGACATACTACGCCGTGGTCCATGTAGAGCGGTCGTATACTTGACGGCGTCTGTTCCCTCATCACAGTTCATGTTCATTATTGAACGATTACCCAAGAGACCCCCGCGGGACGTCCGGCAGCGTCCCGCGGGGGTCTTTTGAGTAACCGCTTCGTTCCTTCTCCGATATAAGTAAACGCCGGGCCGCCGCAGTGCGGCGGCCTCCGGCCTGCTTCCTCTATACTATACACCCGCGAAGCCAAACATCACACCCGCCGCGGCAGACAGAGCGATAAACACAATGGGATGCAACTTCTTTGTGGGCTTCACCCAATTGGTGAGCACCAATATCAGCGCCGCCAGCAGCAGCCCCCGCCAGTTCAGAAGGGCCGTCAGGCCGCCCTCACCCAGGCGGAAGGTCTTCACCAGGCTCCCCTCTCCACCGGCGGTCTCCACGTTTGTCAGCACCTCCAGCACCACCGCCGCGCAGGCCGCGCCGATCAGACCGGTGGAGGCGGGCCTCAGGCCATAAAACGCCCGGTCCACGTATACATTGTCCCGGAAGCTGCGGAGGATCGCGGCCACAATCAGGATCACGATAATGGAGGGCGTCACTTCGCCTAACGTAGCAATGACGGCCCCGGGAATACCACCTACGGTGAAACCCACATATGTCGCCATATTGATGCCGATTGGACCGGGGGTGGACTCCGACACCGCCAGCATATTCATTAAGTCGCCATAGGTATACCAGCCGGTGGTCTCCCCGATGTTCTGGAGGAAGGGCAGCGTAGCCATACCGCCTCCCACGGCAAAGAGACCCGTTTTGAAAAACTCCCAATACAGCCGCAGATAAACACCGGTCATGCTCTTCTCACCTCCAGGTTCTTCAGGAGGACACCCACCAGAGCCGCAGCGATGACAAACCACACCGGAGACAGATTCAAAAACAATCCTCCTGCCAGCACCAGCAGAAAAATCGCCGCGGTGCGCTTATCCACCACAGACTTTTTCAACAGTTTCAGTACAGCGTTGAAAATCAGCACGCATACGCACACCTGTATACCGGCGAAGGCGTTTTTTACCCAGTTCAAATGTGCGAAATTGGTAATCAGACCAGCCAAGACGGAGATGATCACTAAAGAGGGAAACACCACTCCCAGGGTGGCCAGGATCCCCCCCGCCACGCCGCCGCACTTCTGGCCGATAAACGTGGCGGTATTCACCGCGATGATCCCAGGGGTACATTGGCCGATGGCATAGTAATCCGTCAGCTCCTCCTCGGTGGCCCAGTGCTTGTTCTCCACTACCTCCCGCTGGAGGATGGGCAGCATGGCCATACCCCCGCCAAAAGTGATGGCCCCCATTTTGGCAAAGGTCCAAAACAATTCCCAAAGCAGTTTCAAAATCTCGCCTCCTCATTCCACGTATCCGTACATGCCCCGGACGGACACCTCACCGGAGCGAACGGTTTTCTCCTCTCCCGTCTCCGTCCGCACCACCAAGCTAAAGTCCCTGTCTACGTCCAGAACTTCAGCGGTCTCCCGGGTCCCGTCCGGCGAGACCAGCTGAACAGTCTTACCCAAATTGACGCAGTTCCGCCGGTAATCATCCAAATACCGCGCCAGCCGCCCCGCCGTCAAATCAGCATACAGCCGGTCCAGCGCCCGAATCACCGCCGCCGCCAGAGCAGGACGGGACACCGGGCGCCCCAGCGCCATAAACAGCGACGTGGCCATCTCCGCCACCTCTGGGGAGAAGTCCTCCGCCCTGTGGAGTACATTCACGCCAATCCCCAGCACCAAATACTGTACCCGGCCCGTCTCTCCCTCCACAGAGAGTTCCGTCAAGATGCCGCAGAGCTTTTTGCCCCCCAGTATCGGATCGTTGGGCCACTTTAGGCCGGGGCGGACGCCGCACAGCTCCTCCACCGCGTCGCACACCGTCACCCCCGCCAGAGCTGTCACCGGCAGCAGCCGGTCCGGTGTCAGTCCTGGCCGCAGCAAAGCCGTAAGGTACACTCCTTTGCCCCGGGGGGACTGAAAAGACCGGTCCATCCGTCCCCGTCCAGCGGTCTGGAAATCTGCCGTCACCACTGTGCCGTCCGCCGCACCGCTAAGGGCTATTTTCTTGGCATAGACATTGGTGGAGTCCAACTCGGCAAAGCACCGCAGCTCCCTGCCCACTACTGCGGTCTCGCCTAGAAAGCTCCGGATCTCCGCCTCCGTCATGGCGTCCGGTACCGTGGCCAGGCGGTAGCCCAGGCCCGTGCGGGCCTCGATACCATAACCCTCCCGCCGGAGGGCCTCCACCGCCTTCCAAACGGCGGCGCGGCTGAGACCCAGACGGCGGCTCAGTTCTTCACCGGACAAAAACGCCCCTTCTCCACTCCGCAGCAGGGCCAGCACGGTCTCCCGGCTCATAGACATCCTCCTCCGAATGTCCCCGCTCAACCGGACAAGTCTCATAAACTCGTTCAAATTGAGCAGGGCCGTTCATCATCCAGATCAACAGCAAATCCAAACCCGTCCCCTGACCTGAGAAATTGGCCAGATCTTATCCGTACATTGCGCGCCGCTGATTTTAATCTCTGCCCCCGGCAATGCCCCGATCATTAAAAAATACCCCGAAATCAGATCAATTGGGACCTAAAAAAGCGAGCTAAAAAGATATAGGGAAAGCCCTGCAACCATTGCGGCTGAAGGGCTTTCCCTTGGTGGAGACTACTGGACTCGAACCAGTGGCCTCATGCGTGTGAAGCATGCG
>CAJUQM010000074.1 GCA_910588005.1 uncultured Oscillibacter sp. | reverse complement strand
TGCTTCGCCGGCGCCGCAGTTGTCATCACAAAAATCCCTCCTCAAAAGGTGTTGGAAATAAATACGACGAATGGGGGCGGGATCTCTCTCGCCCCCATTCGTTGAACTCTTACAGGCCCAGAATCTGCCGCTTCTTGGCGTCAAATTCCTCCTGGGTGATGGCGCCGCTGTCCAAAAGCTCTTTATAGGCCTTCAGCTCCTCCGCTGCGCCGATGCCGGCGGCCGCGGGGCGGCTGGGTGCGGGACGGCTGGGCTGCTGCGCCGTACCCGCCGTGGACGGCGTGCCGCCGCCGGCGGCGATGGCGTTGATCTTATCCTGCATGAGGATCGGCGGGATGATGGGCACGAAGATGGCCAAAATCAGGCAGAGGGTGGTGAGGTCGGAGGCCACGCCGTTTTGGGCCGCCAATTTATCCAGCCGCTGGGCGTTTTTGTACATCCAGTAAATGAAGTAGAAGGGCACAAACATACAAAGCAACAACTTTGTGGTGGGGTTCTGGGGTTCTTCGTCTTCCAGGCGGTTCAGATAACCGGTGGTGCGGTAGATCCAGACGTACAGCCAGATGCCGCAGGTGAGCAGAAGCAGCAGCACATGCTGCGCCATGCCGATATAGCCGTCCCCGGCGGGGGCCGCAGGAGTGGGACGGGGGGCGGACGAAGCGCCGCCGGCAGAGCTTCCGGCAGCGGGTCCAGCCTCCGTGCCATAGTTCGCGGAAAGGGTCCCGGCGGCCCGGATTTTAGAGGGCATCCCCTCGGGATAGGCCAGCCACAGACCGGCAAGGCCAATGCCGCCGGCAACCAGAAGCCGGCGGAACAGGTTCCCGAAGGTCAGTCCGGAGGCCGGCCAGTAGCCGCCGCCGGTAAGGCGGATCAGAAGCTGTACCACAATGGCCGCGGCAAAGGACCCCAGAATACAGGCGGCGGGGACAAACCACAGCTTTTTGGCGCTCTCCTTATACTGGGCCAGCACATCCGTCAGAGCCAGTGTCAGAAATGCCGCGCCCGCGTAACCCGCCAGATCCACCAGGGCGGGCAGCACGCAGAGCAGATTAAAGCGCAGACCGTCGCTCCAGCTCTCCACCCGGTAGTCTATGTAAGGCGGGAAGAAACCCCGGAAGAAACCATAGAGCGTCAGCAGGGCCAGCAGGACAAAGCCGGCGGAGAGCAGAATGTCCCGCCGCTTGAGAAACAGCGCTGCGGCCAGCAGCACATCACCTGCCAGCCACAGGACGGATACCACGCTGAAATGAAAATTCGCCAGCTGCATCAGCGCCAGAAAGGCGAAAAATCCACCTGCGATGTAGTTGAAGGGTACGTTCTTTTTTGTCTCCATAATGATGTATTTGCCCCGCGCCGCTCTCTGCCTCCGGCCCGGAGCGCTCCTTTCTCTCAATTGATGCTGACCGCGTTCCGGCCCAGACCCGCCGCTTTCTGCCTCCCTTCCCAGTATTCAAAGCCTCTCAGGGCCGTTAAAACAGGGTCTTTTCGTTCTCGGCAAAGAGTTTGTCGTTGATCTCGTTCAGCTCCGTCCCGTGGATCAGGCCGTGACTGATGATGGCGTCCCGCTCCACTCTGGGGTACAGCTGGGCATAGCCCGCGTGCTTCAAGAGAGTCTGGGTCTCCTCCAGCGACACCCCCAGGCCCACGCAGATGCACACCAGACGGTCCCGGGAGGGATTCCTCCGCCCAGAGAACACCTGGTGGAGATACACCTCGCTGATCCCGGCCCGCCGGGCCAGCGCGGCTTTGGAGATATCCTTTTTGTCATAGAGCGCCGCCAGCAGAGCCGCGAAGTCCTGCACGGCAAACAGCTCACTGTTTTCACGGATATAGGCGTCCAGATCCGGCTGGCTCATCAGCTCCTGGCCGAGGTCTCCGGTACTCTTTTCCTCCATTCCCGTTCCCCCTTTACTTTTGATGCAGAATTCTATATACTGCTAATGTACAAAAATTTACGGGCAGATACAATATGCGGGCTGCATAGTATCAAAAATTATAGGGAGGCGGACATCGTGTATACCTGGCTTCTGACGTGCCTGGAACAAGAGTATGAGCCACTCCGCCTGCTGAAGGAGAGTCCCCGGGGCAGTGTGCGGCTGATCCGGCACCAGAAGAGCGGGCAGCGTTTCATTCTCCGCCGCTTTAGCGGAAACGGAGAGGTCTACCGGAAACTTCTGGACCGCTCCTGCCGCCACCTGCCCCTGATCTATGAGGCAGCGGAACAGGGCGGTGAGAATCTGGTTATTGAGGAGTTCATCGAGGGGGACACCCTGGGCTTTCTTCTCCAGGGGGCCATGTTCTCTCAGGCGGAGACCACGCAGATTGTCCGGCAGCTCTGTCAGGCCCTGTGGGTGCTGCACTCCATGGGAGCCGTCCACCGGGACATCAAGCCGGAGAACGTCATCCTGCGGGGTGGGGACGCGGTACTCATCGACTTCGACGCCGCCCGGCTCTACAAACCCGAGCAGAGCGGCGATACCCACGTTCTGGGCACCACCGGCTTTGCCGCTCCGGAGCAGTATGGCCTGTCCCAGTCCGATCTTCGAGCGGACATCTACTCCATGGGGGTGCTGATCAATGTCATGCTCACCGGGCAGCATCCCTCTAAAAAGCTGGCGGAGGGCCGGATGGGCCGAATCGTGGAGCACTGCACCCGGGTGAATCCGGAAAAACGGTACAGGGATATCCTGCACCTGATGGAGGCGTTATGATGATGAAGGCCTGCCCGCACTGCGGAGCCTCTCTCCCCACAGAGGCGTCCTTCTGCCCCAGCTGCGCGAAGAGCATCCAGCCGCGCACAGAGGTCATTCCTCCTCGGCACGTGCCGAGGAGAGCGCTGTACCGCGCTCTCCTGGTCTTCCTTGCGGTGGTCCTGGCCCTTGCGCTGGCCCTCTGGCTCAGCAGCCGCCCCAAAACCTATGAGAGCGACACCGGTGAGCTGCTCTACACCACTCACTCCGGAAGCTGGCGGCTTCTCCTCTCCAAACAGGACCCGCCTGAGCCAACCCCGGAGAATCACTACCACGCGGTGGTGAACGAGGCCTACCGGGACCCAGTCCCCCTTTACGCCATGGACCCGGACAGCGGCGCGTTTCTAACCGAGGAATTTATGGAAAACGTCGCCTCCATCACCGCGGAGATCATCTGCTCTGAGGAATACCTGTCCATTTCCTGCACCGAACCCGCCGCAAATGACTATTACCCCAGCGCCGCCGCAGTCACCTTTGTGGATTTCAGACTGGTGGCCCCGGGGGACTACGAGGCGGAGCTGGTTTATACCGTCTCCATGAAGAACGGCGACACGCTCCGGCTGACGCAGGGCAAGCGCTGCTCCAGCATCTCTGTCTATCAATATACCGCCTCGGACGTCCCTATGGACACCATTGATGACCTCCAGGCTCTGGTGGACCGGTTCTCCGCCGCCTCCGATGAGTACGACCAGCTCCAGCTCCACCTCCCCGCCGCCACCTACGAGGGCGGGCTTCAAATCAGGGAGCGCTTTGTCCGGCTCTACGGCAACATTGGCCCGGACGGCCAGCGCACCACCTTCACCGGCCCCACCGAGATCTCCTCACCCAAAGGCGTCCTGGAGTGTAGCGACATAGCCTTCACCGGCTCCGGCGAGGGCGTGGGTATTCGGGTCTCCGGCAAGACCCGGTTCCATCTAACCAACTGTCAGGTCTCGGGCTGGGAGACCGGCTTCCTGGGCACAGAGAACGCCTGGATCAACGCCGACGAGACCGTTTTTTCGGACAACACCGTGGGCCTGTGCTTCAACACCTTGGATACCCCGCTGGTGTCTGACGACTTTTACACCGACAATCTTTTCCGGAATAACGGCACCGCCGTTCTGCTGGAGAGCGTCGGCAGCCCCACTTCCCTGAGCTTCCCCGGCACCCGGTTCACCGGCAACGGCACAGACATCGACAACCGCTGCGGTCAGGCACTGGAGCTCTCCGGGGCGGTTTTTGAGTGAAAGTTGTCCATCTTGTTTTAGCAAGATCAAGATGTTTGGTACCGTCGTTTGATGGAGAGCTTCCTCCGGAGAAACTGGTGCAATCCGCAGGATTTATCTAGGCCTTGTTTGAAAAATGGCGGAATGCCCAACGGCGAGAGATTTTTTCGCCAATCAAGGCAAATTTTTGCAGTCGGGCTGACGCCTGGCAAGAAAATTTAACGCAGAGTGGCGGATAAAGATCCACCGTTTGGGCGTTTTGACTTTTTTCAAACAAGGCCTAAGCTTAAAAATATGTTGTTTTTTGTAAAAGTTGCCTCTATAATGAAAATGGGTATGCGGCAAGATCTTGGGTCCGTGATTCGCGGACATTGGCAAAAATGGGAGGGGCGTTTGCGCCTCACACACTGATTCATTGTAATGTTGTGCAATGCTTTGTTGCGCGATGTATCTGATTCGCCTAATGAGTTGCCGCATACTCATTTTACAAACTTCATCCGAGGGACGCATTATGGATAGGTTTTGCGACATAAAGAACAGAAATGAGTTGGCGGACTTTCTGAAAATCCCCAGGAGCAAGCTGTCCTACCTTCTGTTCATTGAGGGGATTGACAAACAGTATCATACATTTGAGATTCCCAAAAAGCACAGTGGGACACGGACGATCTGTGCTCCTTCCGAGGACCTGAAGGGTATCCAGCGCCGCCTTGTGTCGGCGCTTTCAGCATATCGCAAGGCGCTTCTCACGGAACAGGACCTCCACCCTTCCATCTCCCACGGTTTTGAAAAGGGCAAAAGCACCATTACCAACGCAAAGCTCCACCGAAATAAGCGCTTCGTCTTAAATCTCGACCTAGAAGATTTTTTCCCAACGTTTCACTTCGGCCGTGTGCTGGGTTATTTTGAGAAAAACCGTGATTTTCAATTTCCCTATGAAGTAGCTGTTACGATCGCACAGCTCACATGCTACCAAGGGCGCCTTCCGCAGGGCGCGCCGACCTCGCCTGTCATCGCTAATCTGATCTTCCAAATCCTCGATATGCGTATCCTGAAAATCGCTCAGACATACCGGCTGGATTATACCCGCTATGCGGACGATCTCACATTTTCAACGAATGACCGCTCTTTTCTGGAGCACTATGAACGGTTTTTGAAAAGCGTCACCGCGGAACTTGGCCGCGGGGGCTTTGCGGTCAATCAAAAGAAAACCAGACTGCAGTTCCGCGACTCCCGTCAAGAGGTCACAGGACTGGTCGTCAATCAGAAAATTCATGTCAGCCAGGAGTATTATAAGCAGACCAGGGCCATGGCCCATCATCTGTACACACAGGGTTCCTGTATGCTCAACGGCACGCCCATGCCGCTTGCGCAGCTGGAGGGCAGATTTTCCTATATTGACCAGTTAGAGCGATACAACAACCGTATAGACGGAGCGAAACACAACGCGAATGTACTAAATGCCCGGGAACGGCAGTATCAGGCCTTTCTCTTTTATAAATATTTTTTCGCAAACGAGAATCCTCTGATTTTGACTGAGGGAAAGACAGATATTCTGTATTTAAGGGCCGCTATGAAGGCTCTCCAAAAGGACTACCCCAAGCTGATCACCGTTGATAAGGACGGCGGCGTTTCGTTTCACATCTCCTTCTTTCGCCGCTCCAAACGCTGGCAGTATTTTTTCGGTATGAGCCCGGACGGGGCAGATGCCATGAAAACAATCTATCAGTATTTCGTTTCCGGAAGAAATACCCCCAACTATATGTCCTATTTTTCCAACCTCTGCGGTCACCCACCGCGGCACCCGGTCGTATTTCTCTATGACAACGAGACAGTCAGCGACCGCCCGCTGAAAACCTTCCTGAAGAAGGAGGGCAAGACCATAGACCGGGTCCGCTTGCAGGCAGACCTCTACGCTCAGTTGCTCCCCAAAAGCAATCTGTATCTGCTCATGAATCCGCTGGTCAGCGGGAAAGCCGAGTGTGAAATTGAGGATCTTTTCGATGCAAAGACTTTAGGCCATACGATCAATGGCCGCTCCTTTTCCCGGGCTGATGATTATGACAAGGAAAAAACTTATGGCAAGGACTTATTTTCCAAGTATGTCCTTGCCAACTTCCGCACGATTGATTTCAGCAATTTCCGACCTCTCCTGGACGCTTTGAACGCTCTGAACGGTTGAAATCCCTTGCGGGTTCCACTTGACCCATAATCTGACCCAGAACAGGAAATTTCTCTGTGGAATCAGCGGAATGAACAGGATCAAAGAGTATCCATTTTCCGAACAATCACCATCAAACAGGGCAAAATGGAATTAATTCTATTTCGCAGACAAGCTACGGACCAGAAGGCGGGGGGGTCGAATCCCTCAGGGCGTACCAAAACCGCTGAAATTCTTTGAATTTCAGCGGTTTTGGTCACTTCTCTGCACTTCTTCCGGCGGCTCGATTTTGCGGCTCCGGTTTGACCCAAGCCGTGACCCATACCAGAGCTTGGAGCGGTCAGGGCTGGAGAGTACCGGAGAGGAAACTGCCCACTGCATTCGCTGCCTGCTTCTGCATGGAGGTGGTAACATGGGCGTAGGTGTCCAGGGTGAAGCCAGCCGAGTAGTGTCCCAACATGGCGGAGAGGGTTTTCACGTCCACGCCGTTCTGTAGGGCCAGAACCGAAAATGTATGACGGAGGTCGTGGAAGCGTATTCGTTCCAGCCCTGCCCGTTTCAGCACCCTCTGGAGCATGTGCAGGACACTGTCCGGGGACATGGGGCCTCCAAACGGAGAAGGGAACACATACTCGTCCTTCTGCTCCATGCCTTTGAGGACTTTGATGGCATCCGCTCCTATCGCAATGTTGCGGTAGGAGTTTTTCGTTTTCAGCGGGGCCTCTACCACTTCGCCGTTTTGGCGGAGGACCTGCCGCCGGACGTGGATGATCCCCTTGTCCAAATCAATGTCGCTCCATTTCAGTCCCAGCAGTTCTCCCCGTCGAAGGTCGGTGGCCAGATCAATGTAGTAGAGTTCAAAGACACCGCTGCGCCGTGCCTCCTCGAAGAAGGTGCCCAGGCTTTCTGGCGGCAGAATTTTCATTTCCTTCCTCTCCAGCTTTGGCAGGACACAGCCATTTGTAGGATTGCTGGAAATCAGCCGCTGCTCTACCGCGCAGTTCAGGGCGGAGGAAATCATCTGGTTGATGTTGCGCACCGTCTCGACGCTGAAGCCCTTAGGCTTGTTGCGGGACTCCATGCATTCCAACCTGCCGTTCTCCAGCAGGTACTTGTACAGCCGTTGCAGTTCCGTTGCCGTCAGCTTTTCCAGAGGAATGTCACCGAGAGCAGGCTTGATGTGGTTTTCAATAAACCCTTGGTAGGTCTTGTGGGACGAGGCTCGGACCTGGAGCTTGGCGTAGTTCTCTATCCATACGTCCAGGCATTGGCCTGTTGTGTATCGTTCGGTGGTTGTTGCCAGCGAACTGCTTTTTTCAATAGCAGCCTTGAACTTTGCCTTGACCTCCGCCTGCGCCTTGCCCAAGACGTTTTTGTAGATCACCTTCCCGGTCACTGGATCACGGCCCGCCGTGTAGCGCCCCTCCCAGCGGCCATCCTTTCGCTTGCGGATACTCCCCTCGCCGTTTGCCCTTCGTTTTGCCATTGCGTATCGCCTCCTATTCAGCGACACACATTACCAGCAGCCGCATTGAATAGCCAGGGATTTTGTGGAGAGTCATCAGAAAATTCACACCCCACCTTTTCGCCGGACATGGAAAAAGGGCAGAGAGAAAACCTATTCTTTGTTTAAGCGGCGCAATTTTTGCACTGTATAAACTCTCGAAAACTGGTTCTGGGTGGGTAGAGTGGCCGCGCCTCTTTCTCCTTGTAGACAGTGGTGCAATCCATGGATAAATCACCCCGGTTTTCTACCCCTGCTGACAACCGCCCATAAAGCCCCAACACGCCGTTTTGCCCACTGTGGAGGCGTACCCTTGAGTTATCCCTCCACAAAACCGCACACAGCAGCTCACACGCCGAAATACAGGGGACACAGGTGCTATTGCACAAAAGCCTTGAAAAGATGACAGTAATTTGCTAAAAACTCTCGTCTTCCGTTTCCCCGCCCCGCACTGCGGGACGGGGTAATCCGGCGTGGCGGCACAAGACACCAAGCCTTTATCCTGCTATAATTTCGCCCCCTCGGTTCACCTCTGAGTTCGGTATCATTTTCCGTTCTTCCGCTTCACGCAGAATTTTGTCGGGTTTGGAGATCCAAAAAATTCACTCCCGCTCTCTGTGAACACTAGAGGGTGTCTTCAAACAAACGCAGGACAAATTAAGGAAGCAGCAGTAA
>CAJUQM010000073.1 GCA_910588005.1 uncultured Oscillibacter sp. | reverse complement strand
GAGATGATGGCCTACACCAAGAACAACATCCTGATCCAGTCCGCCCAGGCCATGCTGGCCCAGGCCAATGCCGTTCCCCAGGGCGTTCTCCAGCTGCTGGGCTAATTCCGACATCCGTTCTTGGAAAACAGGATCAAACCCTGACAGGGGCGGGCTGCGGCCCGCTCCTGTCTCTCTCCCAAGGTCATTTCCCCGGGCGGGACGGCCTAAAACATCAAGAGACGGCGGCAACAGCCGCCGTCTCTTAAATTCCTTTCAGATGGGCAAACCCGCCAGATACCGCCGGATCACGTCAAAGGCGTGATTTGCCGCCAGCCCCCGAATGCGGTCCCTCCGCCGCCGGCCAAAGTCTAACCTGCGGCAGAACGTCCCCTCCGGTGCGGCAAGGCCCACATAGACAACCCCCACCGGCACGCCCCGCTCGTCGGGGTCCGGCCCCGCCGCTCCGGTGACGGACACGGCGATCTCCGCTCCGGTGATTCTCCGGGCGCCCTCCGCCATGGCCCTGGCGCACTCCTCCGACACCGGACCGTATGTATCCAAAATATCCTGGGGCACGCCCAGCACCCGGCCCTTGACCTCCGTCCAGTAGCTGACCACGCCGCCCCGGTAGACCTTGGAGGCTCCCGGCAGGGCGGTGATCTGCTCCGCCACACGGCCTCCGGTACAGCTCTCCGCCGTGGCGAAGGTCATATTCCTCTCCCGCAGTCCGGCAAGGCACACCTCTGCAAGGCCGGATACGTCCACGCCGTAGACCGCGTCGCCCAGCGTATTTCGCACCAGCTCCACAACCGGAGCCAGCAGGGTCTCCGCCTCCTCCCCGCTCTCCGCCTTGGCGGTGGCCCGAAGGCGCACCTCAAAGGGCTTGGCGTAGGTGGCCAGGGTGGGGTTGGTCATGTGGGTCATTCTCTCGCGGAGCAGTTCCTCCACCGAGGACTCCCCCATGCCAAAGGTCATAATGTCATGGGAGACGATGACCTCACGGGATAGCCCCCGGAGGTAGGGTTCCGCATGGCGGCGGAGCATGGCCGCCATCTCGTGGGGCGGGCCGGGGAGCATGAGGACGTGGACGCCGCCGCTCTCAAAGGCGCAGCCGGGAGCGGTGCCCACGGGATTGTCAAAGATCACGCCGTGCTCGGGCAGCTCCGCCTGCTGGGTGTTGTTCTCCGGCATGGGGACATGGAGGGCCGTCTCGTAAAAGGCGCGGATCTCCTCCAGAATCTCCGGGTGAAATACCAGTTTTTCCCCAAAGACCTGACAGACGGTCTGCTTTGTCAAATCGTCGTAGGTGGGTCCCAGGCCCCCTGTGGTGATGATGATATCCGCCCGGCGGCGGGCGATCTCCACGGCCTCTTTCAGACGCTCCGGGTTGTCGCCCACCACGGTGTGCCAGAAGACGTTGATCCCCAGGGCGGACAGACTCTGGGAGATGGCCTGGGCGTTGGTGTTGACAATATTGCCTAGGAGCAGTTCGGTGCCGACGGCGATAATTTCAGCGGTGTGAGACATCGGATTACCTTCTTTTTTATAAGGAGTATGCGGCTGCCGCCGCGGAGGCGGGGACCCGGCTCCCGTGGGACCGCCCCGCCGGATGGGCAGACGTTACGGCTTTACCCGCAGCCAGGTCTCCCCCTCCAGGGATTTGGCCACCAAGGTCTCTACGTCCAGGGCGGACTCCGCCTTCCGCACCTCGTCCAGGCTGGGCCGTGTGGCGGGATGGCGGGGAGTGAACACGGTGCAGCAGTCCTCATAGGGCAGGATGGAGGTCTCGTAGGTCCCGATCTCCCGGGCCATGCGGATGATCTCCACCTTATCCATGCCGATGAGGGGCCGGAGGACGGGCATGGCGGCCACATCGTCCGTGGCGGCCAGCGCCATCATGGTCTGGCTGGCCACCTGCCCCAGGGACTCGCCGGTGATCAAGGCCTTCGCCCCGGCCCGGCGCGCCACAGCCTCCGCCAGGCGCATCATAAAGCGGCGCATGATAAGGGTGAAATACTCCTCCGGGCACTTGCGGCGGATCTCCTCCTGAATCTCCGTGAAGGGCACGATGTGGACCAGCATCCGGCCGCACCAGGCCGTCAGCTGCTGGGCCAGCTCCAGCACCTTGTCCTGAGCCTGCTGGGAGGTGTAGGGCGGGGAGACAAAGTGCACCATCTCCAGCTCCACTCCACGGCGGGCCATCATCCAGGAGGACACCGGGCTGTCCAGTCCCCCGGAGAGGAGGGAGACGGCATGCCCCCCCATGCCCACCGGCAGACCGCCGGCCCCGGGGACGGCGGGTGCATGGACATAGGCGTGCTTCTCCCGGATCTCCACGTAGACCGTCAGATCCGGGTTGTGGACGTCCACCGCCACATCGGGAAACAGCTCCGCCAGGTCTCCTCCCACGGCCTGGGAGACCTGAATGGAGTTCATCGGGTAGTTCTTATCCGCCCGTTTGCTCTCCACCTTAAAGCTCCCGGCCCTGGCAAATTCCTCCGCCAGATATGTCCTCGCGGTCTCCACAATGGCGGGAACCTCCTTCTCACAGGGGACCGCCCGGGCGACGCTCACCACGCCGAACACCTGCCGGGCAGCCTGCCAGGCGGCCTCCAGATCGCAGCTTTCACTCACCGGCTCGGCGTAAATTGTACTCTGGCGGACATAGACCTGAAAGCTGCCGCACTTTTTCAGCCGCCGCCGGACGTTGGTGACAAGCCGGTCCTCAAAGGACCGGCGGTTCTGGCCTTTTAAAACCACCTCGCCCAGCTTCAGCAGCAGCATCTCGTTATTATTCATAGGGGATTCCTCCGTCTTTTGAAGTCCTGACTCTCTTCCTCGTATCATACCACGTTTTTTCCGGGAGAAAAAGCCCTTTTTCACATTAAAAGGCTGTATGGCGGCCTCACGAAGCGTTTTGCCGTTAGAATGGAGCAGACGGAAACGGGGAGCGGAATTGCAAAATTCTGCTCCCCGTTTCCGTCTGCGAAGCGTCACGGCAAAAATCCAGCCTGTCAATGGGCAGGGACAGAGATTTTTTCGCGCACTCAGCCAAAAAATACGCCCCGGCATGGAACGCGAACCGAAACCGGTCAAAGTCCAGCATGGTCCCGGCTCTGCATCTCGCGCCTAAGTACGCAGCCATCCGTTCCTGCTGCCCATCCGTCATAAAGGCGGTGAGCAATTCCAGATGTTCGCTTTCGATCCACGCCGTTCCGGCAAAGGGCGCGTCCTGCCCGTGGGTTTTCTCACGGGGCAGGCCATAAAGTATTTCCAGAGTATTTTTCACGTTTGAGCCGTCCTTTCCCTTTTTGTCCGATATTGCTTGAAGGGAACGCGGACGCCTGGTATAATCGATACCCTGCAAACCCGCATGCTCCGGCGTCCGGCACGGCTTCTGCTCTCAAGTCCTTGCAATTCCCGCCGATTTTCGATACAATAGGAACACTATCACCGACAGGAGGAGGCCCCTTATATGAAAATCGTCGCGATCAACGGCAGTCCCCGCAAAAACGGAAACACCGCCCGGTGCCTGGAGGCCGTGGGCCGGGAGGTGGAGGCCGCCGGAGTGGAGTTCCAGGTCTTTCAGCCAGGCGCTGACGTCCACCCCTGTATGGCCTGTTACCACTGCCTCAATACCGGCAGCCTCCGCTGCGTCCGGAATGACGACGGAGTTAACGACATTATCGCCGCCTGCATCGAGGCCGACGGCATTTTGCTGGCCTCCCCGGTATACCACGGCGGTATTGCCGGGGGCATGAAATGTGTGCTGGACCGTCTGATGCTGGCGGCGGGCTGCGGGGACAACCAGCTCCGCCACAAGGCCGGCGGGGCGCTTTGCACCTTGCGCCGCAGCGGCGGCATGGAAACCTACCAACAGCTGCTGGGCACTATGGACGCGATGGAGATGGTCATTGTCACCTCCGACTACTGGGGTGCCGTCCACGGCGCGGACCCCGGGGAGGTCCTGGAGGACGAGGAGGGCATGGCAATGGCCCGGAAGCTGGGCCGCAACATGGCCTGGATGGTGAAAGTGCTCCACGATACGGCGGTACCGTCTCCGGCAGACAGCCCCCGTCCCATGATGAATTTTATCCGGTGATCCTGCGAAAAGGAGGCGGTCCATATGGACCCGCCTCCTTTTCTATCCCTTTAAAATGTCCGTATTCCGGTATTGGATGGCCTCGGCCAGATGGGCGGCCTCGATCCTCTCCCCGCCGTCCAGATCCGCAATGGTCCGGGCCACCCGCAGCACCCGGTCATGGGACCGGGCCGTCAGCCCCATGCGGTCAAAAGCAGCTTTTAAAAGCCGCTCCCCCGCGGCGTCCAACCGGCAGAACTCCCCCACCATGGCCGGAGACATCTGGGCATTGCAGCTGGCGCCGGTCTCCTCAAAGCGGCGGAACTGGATCTCTCTGGCTGCGTCCACCCGGGCCTTCACCGCCCCGGAGGACTCCGGCGTCTCCCGCCGGCGCATGGCCTCATACTCCACCGAGGGGACGCTCACATGGAGGTCGATACGGTCCAGCAGAGGACCGGAGATCTTCTCCACATATTTGGCCACCTCCCGGTCCGTGCAAGTACACCGGCCCGACGGATGTCCCCGCCAGCCGCAGCGGCAGGGATTCATGGCGCACACCAGCTGGAACCGGGCGGGAAGCCGCAGCGTTCCCCCGGCCCGGGCCACGGTAACCTCCCCGTCCTCCAGAGGCTGGCGCAGCGCCTCCAGCGCGTCCCGGCGAAACTCTGGAAGTTCATCCAAAAACAACACACCGTTGTGGGCCAGGGAGATCTCCCCCGGCCTCATGGCAGGTCCGCCCCCCGCCAGAGCGGCGGCGGAGGTGGTGTGATGAGGTGAGCGGAAGGGCCGCCGGGCCAGCATGGGGCGGCGTGGGTCCCCCATTCCCGCCACGGACCAGATCCCGGAACTCTCCAGCGCCTCCGCCCTGCCCAGATCCGGCAGAATGGAGGGCAGGCGTTTTGCCAGCATGGATTTCCCTGCCCCCGGGGAGCCAATCATCAGCAGGTTGTGCCCTCCGGCGGCGGCGATCTCCAGCGCCCGCTTTACATTCTCCTGTCCCATCACATCCCTGAAGTCCGGCAAAGCGGTCTCATCCCCCTCCGGCTCCCACATTGGAACAGGAGGGAGGAGCACCTCTCCCCGGAGATGGGCCGCCAACGATTTCACATCCTCTACGCCGTAAACCGTCAGCCCGCCGGCCAGGGTGGCCTCGGCGGCGTTTTCCGCCGGGACGAATAACTGCCGCACGCCGGATTCCCGGGCCTTCATGGCCATGGGCAGCACACCGGCGACCTTTCGCACCGCTCCGGCAAGCGACAGTTCCCCCAAAAACGCCGCATCCTCCGGCGGGGAAGGCAGTTCTCCGGCAGCGGCCAGCAGCCCCACAAAAATCGGCAGGTCATACATCGTGCCCGCCTTTTTTTGGCCTGCCGGAGCCAGATTCACCGTAATGCGGCTGACGGGAAACTTTGCCCCGCAGTTCTTCACCGCCGCCCGGACCCGCTCCCGTGCCTCCCGCACGGCGGCATCCGGCAAACCCACCACGTCAAACGCCGGCAGGCCGCCGGAGAGAAAGCACTCCGCGCTGACCTCGTACCCGGCCACGCCATTCAACCCCAGTGAACGCACACTCACCACCACAGCCGCGCCATCTCCCCCATTTTTTATTTATTGAATATCACTATACCATAAACCCGCCCTTTTAGGAAACACTTTTTGGAAAAGTGCCGAAAAAAGCGATGTGGATTTGTCCCATCCGCAGAAAAGGGAAATTCTTGTGCAAAAAATAACAAAGTCCCAGTTTACAGCCCAAACAAGCTGTGATATAATGGCGACGCATGAGGGTTCGGGGGCGCAGGCCTTCGGATTTCCTGTGTCCGACAAGCTTGCTGCCACAGGGCAGCGCATTTATAGGAGGTAAGTGTTTATGGCAAGAAAGTTCAAGTCCATGGACGGTAACAACGCGGCCGCATATGTCAGCTACGCGTTTACCGAAGTGGCGGGCATCTATCCCATCACCCCGTCCTCTCCCATGGCGGACCTGGTGGACCAGTGGTCCGCGGCGGGTCAGAAAAACATCTTCGGCACCACTGTGAAGGTGTGCGAGATGCAGTCTGAGGCCGGCGCTTCCGGCACCGTCCACGGCTCTCTGGCCGCCGGCGCGATGACCACCACCTACACCGCGTCCCAGGGCCTGCTGCTGATGATTCCCAATATGTATAAAATCGCCGGCGAGCTGCTGCCCTGCGTATTCCACGTGTCCGCCCGTACCGTGTCCAGCCACGCGCTGAACATCTTCGGCGATCACTCCGACGTGATGGCCTGCCGCCAGACCGGCTTTGCCATGCTGGCCGAGGGCAATGTGCAGGAGGTCATGGACCTGGCTCCCGTGGCCCATCTGGCCGCCATTGAGGGCCGCGTTCCCTTCCTGAACTTCTTCGACGGCTTCCGGACCTCCCATGAGATCCAGAAGGTGGCCGTGTGGGACTACGAGGATCTCAAGGAGATGTGCGACATGGACGCCGTGGACGCGTTCCGCAAGCACGCCCTGAATCCCGAGCGGCCCAACATGCGGGGTTCTCACGAGAACGGCGATATCTTCTTCCAGCACCGTGAGGCCTGCAACCCCTACTACGACGCCCTGCCTGACGTGGTGGAAAAGTACATGGGCAAGATCAACGAGAAGCTGGGCACCGATTACCGGCTCTTCAATTACTACGGCGCCGCCGACGCCGACCGCGTCATCATCGCCATGGGTTCCATCTGCGACGTGGCCGAGGAAGTCATCGACTATATGAACGCCCACGGCGAGAAGGTGGGCCTCATCAAGGTCCGCCTGTACCGCCCCTGGCGCGCCGACAAGCTCCTGGCCGCCATCCCCGCCACGGCCAAGAAGATCGCCGTGCTGGACCGCACCAAGGAACCCGGCTCCCAGGGCGAGCCTCTGTACATGGACGTTGTCACCGCTCTGGCCAACGCCGGGAAGAATGACATTGCCGTCATCGGCGGCCGCTACGGCCTGGGCAGCAAGGACACCCCGCCCCGCAGCGTCTTTGCCGTGTACGAGGAGCTGAAGAAGGACGCGCCCAAGCGCCAGTTCACCATCGGCATCGTGGACGACGTGACCCACCTGTCCCTGGAGGAGCACAAGGCCCCCAATACCGCGGCGGCCGGCACCATCGAGTGCAAGTTCTGGGGCCTGGGCGGCGACGGCACCGTGGGCGCCAACAAGAACTCCATCAAGATCATCGGCGACCACACCGACAAATATGTCCAGGCGTACTTCCAGTACGACTCTAAGAAGACCGGCGGCGTCACCGTCAGCCATCTGCGCTTCGGCGACCAGCCCATCCGCGCACCCTATTATATTAACAAGGCCGACTTCGTGGCCTGCCACGTGCCCGCTTATATCATCAAGGCCTTCCCCATGGTGCGGGACGTGAAGCCCGGCGGCACCTTCCTCATCAACTGCCAGTGGTCTGACGAGGAGATCAACCGGCACATGCCCGCCGTTGCCAAGCGGTATATCGCCGAGAACAACATCCAGGTCTACACCATCAACGCCATTGACCTGGCCAAGGAGATCGGCATGGGCAAGCGCACCAATACCATTCTCCAGTCCGCCTTCTTCTCCCTGGCCAAGGTTATGCCTGAGTCCGAGGCCATCGGCTACATGAAGGACGCCGCTACTCACTCCTACCTCAAGAAGGGTCAGGACGTGGTTGACATGAACCACAAGGCCATCGACGCCGGCGCCACCGCCTACAAGAAGTTTGAGGTGCCCGCCGACTGGGCCACCGCCCAGGACGCCCCCGACGCCACCGTGCTGGAGGGCCGTCCGGAGCTGGTGGAGCAGGTCAAGACCATTTTGAACCCCGTTGGCAAGATGGACGGCGACAGCCTGCCCGTCTCCGCCTTCGTCAAGCACGTGGACGGCCAGTTCGAGCTGGGCGCGGCCGCCTATGAAAAGCGCGGCGTTGCCGTGTCCGTTCCCAACTGGGACTCCACCAAGTGCATCCAGTGCAACAACTGCGCCTATGTCTGCCCCCATGCCACCATCCGTCCCTTCGCCCTCAGCGAGGAGGAGGCCAAGAACGCTCCCGGCGCCGCTAAGATCGTGGACGTCAAGGCCGGCAAGGGCAAGGGCGTATACAAGTACACCATGGCCGTCAGTCCTCTGGACTGCATGGGCTGCGGCGTGTGCGTAGGCGTGTGCCCGGTGGATGCCCTGGCCATGGTTCCCCAGGAGCAGGAGGCCGCCCAGCAGGATGTGTTCAACTACTGCGTGGCCAAGGTGGAAGAGAAGGCGGACATGCAGGATGCCACCGTCAAGGGCAGCCAGTTCCGCAAACCCCTGCTGGAGTTCTCCGGCTCCTGCGCCGGCTGCGCCGAGACCAGCTATGCCCGCCTGATCACCCAGCTCTTCGGCGACCGGATGTATATCTCCAACGCCACCGGCTGCTCCT
>CAJUQM010000072.1 GCA_910588005.1 uncultured Oscillibacter sp. | reverse complement strand
CCGTCCGGCTCAGGTCCGCCACCACAAGGTTGGTGGTCAGGGGATCGAGGCCGCGTTCGATGCACTCGACCGATGCGTAAAAGCTCTTCAAGTCGATGGCAAGGTAAGTTCTCTCCTTCACCGCGCGGCCCCCTTTCCTTACAGTTTCGTTCCGGAACCTATCATAGCATACCCACACCAGACCAAACAAGTCAATATCATAATATCTAAAGGAGGAACCTCCATGAACATCGTTGGATATGGCGGGGGAACGAATTCGACCGCCATGCTGATCGGATTGTACCACCGGAAGATCCCGGTGGACCTGATCCTGTTTTCCAATACCGGGGGTGAGCAGCCCCATACCTATGACTATCTCCCCATCATGGACCGCTGGCTGGAGGAACACGGCCTGCCGGCAATCACCCAGGTGGTGTACACGGATAAGAATGGGGCCCGTCTGACCCTGGAGCAGGAGTGCCTCCGCTCCGGGACGCTGCCCGCCATCGCCTACGGGTACAAGACTTGTTCCCTCAAGCACAAGGTTGGTCCCCAGGATAAATTCTGCAACAATTATCCGCCCTGCCGGGAGGCTTGGGCCAGAGGGGAACGCATCACCAAATTTATCGGCTTTGATGTTGGGGAGCAGAGGCGGCGGGACCACGCCCAGCCCATTGACGACGCTGACACCAAATATAAAAAAGAATATCCGCTTATGGACTGGGGCTGGACGCGGGAGGACTGCATCGCCGCCATATTGCAGGAGGGTCTGCCGCTGCCCGGCAAATCCTCCTGTTTTTTCTGTCCCAGTATGAAGAAACGGGAGATCCGCACCCTCTACCACCAGCACCGGGATCTCTATGACCGGGCCATCGCTATCGAGGACGGCGCCAAGCCCAACCTCATCACGGTCAAGGGCCTGGGGCGCGATTGGGCGTGGCGGGATTTTGTGGAGGCCGATCTGAATCAGACCGCCATGTGCTGGATGTTCCCCGATGATGACCTGCCCTGTAACTGCCATGATGGAGATTAGAGCGGGAGGAGAGAGAAAATGAATGTAATTGAACTGGAGCGTTGGACGCCCTCCGAAGCGGACCCTCGAAAATTGGAATACGCCGGCCAGCCTGTGGCGCAGGAGGTGTTTGAGGAGCTGAAGCACCGGCTGGAGGGCATGGGATACCTACCCGATGAATACTTCCTCATGGATGACCACTGGAGGGATGGCAGGGAGATTCCCAAGGATGCGGATATCTTCTGCACCACCGACTACGGCGCCAGCGAGGGTGTCTATCTGGACGTCTACCTCAAGTGGTATGACGAGAGCCAGAAAAGGAGTATCACCCAAAAACTCGCCACCGGCAAGACCCTGGGTGAAAACGGCAACGACCTGGATCGGATGTTCCTCACCGCCGCCGCCATCACCAAGGCGTTCCATGGTGACCATGCCACCCACGCCCGGCACATGAAGATCGGCGGCGTGGAGGAGGACACAGGCGGTACAGTGGTTCACCTGAGCCAGCAGGAGCAAAAGGCCGTCATCGAGGCGCTGATGGAGCAGCGGGAGCGGCAGGAGCAGGCCATGGGCCAGACTGAACAGCTCCTGCGCCGTATGACTGGAAGCATTACGGAGTACGTCAATACGGTGGGGATGCGTCCTCTGCGGATGAGCGATTTTGACAAGGCCATCCTCGCCATCCAAGATGGGGAGATGTCCGCTTTTCAGGTACTCTGCCCCAAAGTGCTGACGGAACACGCAGATGACCTTCTCACTGCGGCGGCTGGAAGGCCGGGAAATGTGGGAGCTAGAATGATGGCTCTGGTGTTAGCAAATGATGTGCGCTTTTCCGAGGAGATCTACCGCACCGCCTGTCAGAACGCGGTGGATATTTCGGATGCGAACAGAGTTCATCTGCTGCTGGCCGCGGCGGATCACTATGTGCCGCAGCTGTCTCCCTCCTTCCACAGCGAGATAGCCTCCTACGCCCACTCGGACCATTGCTATATCGCCAAGGAGATTATCAAGCGGTGCGGCGAGGAACAGATCGCCGCCGCACCGTCCCGGCTCCTGGAACAGTTCGCCGCTGATGAAGACTTTCGTACATTGTCCGCGCTGGTGGAGAAAGGAATCTCCGGAGGTCCCAACGCCTGGAGGACGCTGCACATGCTGACCTGCCAGAAGCAGGACTGCTGGATTGCAGAGGAGCTTCTGAAAAAGCGGATGTGGGTGGATACCAATGACTACAGTACCCTCCATGCCTGTGTCCAAAACGACGCGGCGGAGGTGTGCAGGCTGCTGCTGGACGGCGGCATGGACCTCGACCAGTACCGCCAGTGGGCGCAGACGCGGCCCTGCGCCGGCCATGAGGAGACACTCCAGGCTCTGGAGGATCACTGGTCTGAGATGCAGGCAAAACAAGCGCCCTCCCAGGAGAACGGAGGAATGACCTTTGGCTGATCCCATCCTGCTGACGAAAGCCGCCGCCACCGTCCTGACCGATGAAAGGGCACGGAAGGCGGTAGGCTGGGTGCTGGTGGCGATCCTCTCTCCCATCATCCTGCTCATTGCCTTTTTCTGCGCTCTGGGCTCCGGCGCCACCGAACACAACATCACTGCTGTGGAGCTGTGCTTCTATGATACCGTCACGATCCCGGCGGGTACCCCGGAGGAGTACCGGGCCGGCATTGAATCTATGCGCGCCAGCTTTGACCGGCTGGATGCCGCCATCGCAGCAATCAATGAGAGTGCGGAGAATAGGACCAGCCTTGACGAGATCAGAGTCAAGGCAATTTTTTATGCTCTGTACTTCGGCGCCGGGAGTCACGGGGACGCTTCGGCCTTCGCGGACTGCTTCGTCGCCTGGGAGGAGCGTACCCGCACGGTTCCTGTGGAGGACAGCGATCCACCAATGGAGACGGAGGAAATCTACTCTGTGGCCATCCCCATTGAGGATCTGGGAACCGTCTGGCAGAACATCGCCGCCATGGGCGTGACGCCTACCGCCGAGCAGCAGAGCAATGCGGACAGTATCTACAACCTGATCCGCTGCGGCGCGGCAGGCGGCGGGAGCGGCTTCGCCGGGGCGGATGTGCCCTTCATCGGCGCGGACGGCTTCTGCTCCCCCATTGGAGAGAACTGGCGGAATGTGGTCACTTCGGAATTTGGATACCGGAAAGACCCGTTCAGCGGGAAGACAAAAGGCCACAGCGGGATGGATCTGGCGGTCCCCACCGGAACCTCTGTCCGCGCCGCCCTGCCGGGGACGGTGACCGTGTCCGCCTACAACCGGGGCGGCTATGGCTACTATGTGATGATCGATCACGGCAGCGGTCTCGCTACCCTGTACGGCCACAACTCCCAGCTGCTGGCGCGGGTGGGGCAGACGGTGGAGGCCGGGGACGTGATTGCCCTCTCCGGTTCCACCGGGCGGTCTACCGGACCGCACCTCCACTTCGAAGTGCGCATCAACGGGGAGCGGACCAATCCCCGCAGTTACTTGCCATAAACACAGAGAGGAGGAAAACCACTATGAAATTCAAAGCAAATTTTGTTGAGAAGCCGGTCAATTTCCAGATGGACGACTGCCAAATCGAAAAGGTGGTGGAGCTGTCCCATGAGGATTTTTGCCGGCTGAGGATCACTCCCCTGGCAGATCAGCCCTTCATCCGGGAGAATAAGGACTGCATGTTCCACAGGGACGGTGTGATCCACTGTCTGCTGGCGCTGGGCCAGGGCAGCAATGACGGGGTGCTCGTTGACGCGGAGCAGTATGACTGCGCCCGCCTCGCCGCCTATGTCCCTGGAATGCGGGACATCGTCAACGCTCAGATGGACCGGGCGGCGGACTTTATCATTCGCTGGGGAACGGAGAGCACCACCAGCGGAAGCTGGTGCGTCTATTTCGACGATCTGGAGGAGCATCTGGACCTGACCGTCCGGGAGGGCAGCGGGCTTGACTCCATGCTCAGGGCCGCGCTGAAGCGGCGTCCCGAGGTCGCGGCAGTGGATATGCACGACTGCTGTATTGAGACGGAGTACCATCCAGAATACTGCCAGCGGCTCTCAAATAATTTTGAGCCTGAAAATAAACCCCTTCGTCTGAAGGATATTTTTCCGTTACTGTCGGGCGGCAGCAAGGTGTTTCTTTGTCATGAAGAGAAGGGTGATCCCGTACCAGCAGAAAATATGAAAAAACTAATCGATGCTGGACAGGGAGATTTCGCCGCTTTACTTAACGCACAAGTGTTAGAAATAAGGCCAACTTCTTTGCACACATGGTTCATGCTCAACGATGTTGCTCCAGAAGAACTGGTGCGGCTCCATGAAGCCTACGACGCCTTTAGGGAGGCGGAGCGGTCCATGGGACCTGTGATGGGATAGGGGGTACGGAGCAGATGCCCATATGTTTCTCCCGCATCCTTCTGGGCGGAGATACCGGCCCTCACTGGGCAAGCGTTTTTGTCTCCGGTTCCGTTACGGATGCCGAGGCTGTCAAGCAAACCCATGTGTGCCAGGAGGCGGTCCGGAACCATCCGGAGATCAGGACCTGGCCCGCTCTCTGCGTGGCCTATGTGGGGCGCGGCCTGTCCTCCACGCTGGAAACAGTCGATGCTTCCGAGTTCGATCTGGAGATCATGAACCGAACCGGGGACAGGTTTCTCGATGAGTGCGGCGTTCGCTGTGCAGGCGGTCTCTGCCAGATGATCATTTCCACCTGTGAAACCATCCGCGCATTGAGAGTGCGCCCAGGCAGAATGCCGGAAATGATTGACATCCCCAACGTATTGGACGCTCTCCAGGCTGAGGTAAGCGGGTATATAGAGATGCTGGGACTGGACCGCGGCGTCTGCCTGATCTGCAACAGGGAGCGCAAGCTGAGGGGCTTTCCCACTAACCGTCAGGTGGGTGGGGATATCATCGCCGGAACCTTCCTCATCGCAGGTGAGGCGGACGGTGAGTTCTGCTCCCTCTCTGATACGGATGCCGCTCTCTACGCCGAAGAATTTGCGCAGCCCCCGCCGTCCTGCAGCGACCCAGGCAAATCCACCCAGTGGACATTTCATGTGTTTTGAGGAGGAGGCGAAACCGATGGAGAAAAATGAAATCACGCTGTCCTTCGACAGCGAGAAGATGGAGGCACTGGTGTTCTATCTGAAGAAGGAAAACATCAGCGTACAAAGCAAAATGGACGAGGCGCTGCGTCTGCTCTATGAGCGGACGGTGCCTGAGCCGCTGCGGGAGTATCTGGACGCCAAGTCCGCACCCGCCCGGCCCAGGCGTCCGAACCGGCCCAGTCAGCCCAAGGCGGCTGAGTCCAAACCGGCGCCTGCCTCCTCGGAGTGTGGAAAGGGGGACGGCGTATGAGCGGTGATGTACAGCTGGAGCTGCGGCTCAATGAATACAAGATGAACGCCCTCTCCTCTGTACTGGAAGAGCAGGGCTTCTGCGTGGAAAAGCGGATGCAGGAGATGCTGGAGGGCCTGTATGTGGACCTGGTGCCGCATGAGGTTCGGCAGGAGATCCAAGCCCGCATTGACGCGGAACGCACCGCCTGGGAAGCGGAACGGGAGGCGTCACGGCGGTATACTGTATTTCGTATGCGTGAAAACAGTTCGGAGCTATTTTTTCAGATGGATCGGAGAAAAGGCCTGCTGAGTGTCGGCCAATTCCTGCGCCAATATCTGGCCAGCGGCCAGAGTCCGGCTGCCGGCGTATTCCAAGACGCCTTCCCCGGCCTGAAGCCGAACAGTACAGTCTGGCGATGGCGGCTCATGTGGAAAATCCCGGCAAAGTCACCAACGTGTTTGATCTGGATTTTGACAAGCAGGAGGTCTCCGTTGTTGACATCGGAAGGAGCTGGAAGACGTATTCGGTAAAGGACCTTTCCTCCGCCGTTTATTCCGCTTGCCGCAAAAGCGGCCTTGGACCCTTCCAGTATGAGGCCCGGCTTGAAAACAGTCTGACCGGCAAGGCCCGGCCTTCGGCAGGCCACCTGTCCGCACGGGATATCTCTTTCGCGGAGGAGATCACGGAGATAGACGGTCTACTGGATTTCTACATGGAAACCAATTTCGATGTGGACGCGGTGTTCGGAACGCACGTCTGCACTGGCGAGAACGATGATACCCTGAATGTCTACGCCAATTATGATATGGTAGCCGGGCAGGTCTGTGATGAGCTGGAGATCGACCTGCACCGGGCGGATGGGCGTGAGGAGTCGGTGGAGTACCGGCTCAACGCTGTTGAGAAGGCGACTCTGCTGCGCAAGATGGACGCCTACTGCCAGGCGCAGACCGGACAGACGCTGGTGGATTACAGTGCCCAACGGATGGCGGAGGGTATAGCGCCGCCCGCACAGCCCACCATGTAAGGCGCTGTTGGTTCCATCCCAAAAGAGCCTCCTTATTTTTATTGGCTTTGCTGAATAGCTTTCCCGACGAAGATGTGCCATTGTGTTTCCACGCCCTAAATAAAGTGCAGAAAGAAGGAAACAGAACATGAAAACATCAGCCAGAACCGCGCTCGCCCCTCTCGACCTGTGCATCCTGATCTCCCACGAGACGGTGTCTCTTCTGAACACCGACGCGGAGTCGTTGAACACCGCCCTCCAGCTTCGGACGGGGCTGGACGTCTTCGTGGCGGCCAGCGAGCTGAGCAGGGACGCCATACCGCTTCTGATGTGGATCGACCGGGAGGTGGAGAGCGCCCACCAGTTTACTGCCACAGAACAGGACACGCCGCATCTGATTGACCCGGACCGCCTGCTCCCTGTGCCGGACGCCGCCGCCCAGCTGAACACGGTCTGGATGCTCTTTCAGACTGCGGTCAAATCCACGTGGGATCATCGTCATGTACTTCTGGAAACAGCCAGAACGCTCACCGAGATGGGCGGGCTGGAGGATATGCTCCTGTCCACTCACGTTCCCGCTGTGTGATTTCTAAGGGCAGAGGATCTCCGGGCGGAGCTGGAGGAGGTGCGCACGGCGCTCCAGTCCCAGGAAGCGGCGGGCCAAACCGCCGGACAGTCCGAACAGGGTGAGGGGCGGATCGATCAAACGCCCTCGCTCTGATCCTGGAACCACCACACCAACAGCAGAGGGGCGCTCCTAGCAGGAGCGCCCCTCCCAAATAAAACGGAGGATACGCAATGACGAAAGAAGATTTTGAGCGGCAGATCAACGCAACGATACCGCGGCCCGATCCGGAGATCACCGCCGCCCTGTTTAAGTTCGGACAGGAGCTGGGTCTGGAGGGCGAGTGCTTTAACGCCCACGCGCTTCTTACCAGCCTGCAATTTATCGCGCGGAATTTCAGTGAGCGGACGCTCCAGAGCGCTTATGAAATCATCAGCTATGGTTCGGCGGCGTTGCCCGATGAGATGGTGGCGGCGGCTGTGTATCTGGAGAATGGCAGCACGTCCCAGGACGTCTCTAAGATGGCGGATGCCGGGTCGCTCATGTGCTTCCACCAGCCGAAGAGCGTGGAGGAGTCCAGTCCGCTGGCCGTCTGCACTGTAATAGAGGACGGCGTCCCGCGTGAGTTCCACACGCTGCACTTCGGCGACCTCGATCCTGATATTGCTCTGCAATCTGCGCAGCAGTACGCTCACGACCAGCAACTCCCCGTGACAGACGCTCTGCTCTCGCTCACCACAGATATGAAGATCAATCCGGATGGCGGATACAGGAAACTTTTGGTGAGCGGTGATCCGGATATGACCCGGGCGCTGTCTGCCGTCTTCTCCCGCTGCCCCGCGGTGGCCGCGCGTCTCACCCTCGACGCTGACCGCGGCCAGACGTCGGTGGAGTACAATCCGCTGTGGCTGGAGCTGTGTCAGAAGCAGGAACCTGCTCAGGGCGGGATGCAGCTGACGGTGTAACGAAGTACCTCATGGGCCGCCCCTGATGCGGAGCACCCCTCGCTCTTGTTCTCCCGCTGTGCGCCACATCAAGGCCTCTGTGTGCCGTCCGGTCCGGCAGGGCGGCATCCCTGCCCCTCCTAACTAACACGCCGCTCTGTGCGACCGTGTGGCGGAGGAGGGCAAACCGGCATCCCGGAAATGCGCAGGTGAACCGGGGGGTCGAAAAAGGTGCAGGATAAACGCAGGTGGTCGCTTACGCGCCCACCTGCCGTTCACCCCGCCCCGCAACGCGGGTCGGGAACGGGGACGAGGTGGTCGGTTTGGCCCCCTGTTGGCTGTGGCAGGTGGTCGAAAACGAAAATAACAGAGGAAAAACCACCTGGTTTCAGCCTTTCCCAAGGTGGCTGTGCCGGGTGGTTTTTGCGGAAAATGGAGGAATTCGATAATGAGAAGAAAACAGGTAGTTTCAGTAGAGCCGGGCGGCCCCGCTGAAATCAAGACGCGCATCCCTGTCTGGCTGTACCCCTCCACGCTGGAGGTGATGGACAGAGCGGCGGAGACTGCTGGGTGCAAAAGCCGCAGTGAGTACCTGGAGAAGGCCGCGCTGTTCTACGCCGGGTACGTCTCCGGTCAGGATGCCACCGCCTACCTGCCGCCCGCGCTGGCCTCCGTTCTGCGCGGCACTGTGCAGGATACGGAGAACCGCATCTGCCGTCTGCTCTTCAAGCTGGCGGTGGAGCTGGACATG
>CAJUQM010000071.1 GCA_910588005.1 uncultured Oscillibacter sp. | reverse complement strand
CCTTCGCAGTCTCCCAAGCTTTCGTCCCGCCCGACAGCTTTGTTAGATTACCAAATCAAACCGGATTTGTCAACCCATTTTCTTCAATTTTTTCCTCTTTTTCTATCCTGCCCAGCCCTTTCCCCAATTTTGGGTAATACTTCTGTGCAAAATAGAAAATGGGCTGTGCAACCAACTCATGATATGGTATAATGGTTCTAATATGGACACTACGTCCAATTTTTCACAACCGTTTCTGTCGGCGCCTGCCGCTCGCCCTATTCTTTTCACAATTAAAAAATATATACATAGTTGAGGAGTGATTTTTCTGCTGATCCACAAAATGTCCGCCACCTTCGGCAAACTTCAGGGGCAATCCCTAGAGCTAAAGGACGGTTTAAATATTATACAGGCTCCCAATGAAACCGGAAAGTCCACCTGGTGCGCCTTCTTGGCCGCTATGCTCTTTGGCATCAAAAGCCGTGAGCGGGACAAGGCCGGCTTCATCGCTGACAAAAACCGCTTCGCCCCGTGGGCCGGCGTCTCCATGTCCGGCCGGCTGGACTGCCGCGCCGGAGCCGATGAACTGACATTGACCCGCGCCACCCGCCGCCAGACCGCTCCGCTGGGTGAATTTCAGGCGGTCTATTCCGGCACCGGCGAACCAGTGCCGGGACTCACCGCCCAAACCTGCGGCGAGATCCTTCTGGGCGTCAATCGGGAGGTGTTTGAGCGCAGTGCCTTTATCCGGCAGGCGGGACTCCCCATTAGCCAAGACCCCGGCTTGGAGCGTCGGATTGCCGCCCTGATCACCTCCGGTGAAGAGGGCACCTCCTACTCCGAGGCCGCAGACGCTCTAAAAAAGCAGCTGAACCGCCGCCGCCACAATAAGACGGGCCAGCTTCCCGCCCTGGAGGCGGAACTCCAGGAGACAGAGCGGCAGTTAGCGGAACTGCAGGCTCTGGAGGACCGGCTTGTAGCCGCCCGCGGTCAGGTGGAGTCCTTGGCCGCTGAAAAAGCAAGTCTGGAGGCAGAACTTGCCGCCTGTGACCGCTGGGAGGCCTCTCTTCAGCGCCACGCGCTCTCCCAGGCGGAGGACTCCGCCCAGCGGGCCGCTCAGCGGGCCGCCCTCCTGCGCAGGCAGATTGAGTCGGAAGTTATTCCGGAAAACGAGGCCATCGGCCGCCTGCGGGGCGCTATTGTCAATTTGGAAACTGTGCGGAAAGCCCTGAAAAAAGCCCGGGAGGAACAGGAGGAGGCCCGCAAAAATCTGGTGAAGGCGGAGGCTCTGGTAAACGGCAGCCTTTTTCCCGGGCAGACGCCGGAGCAGGCGGCCCGCCTTCCACTGAATTTAGAACCCCGCCCCCGCTTTCCGCTTTGGCTTGGGATTGTGCTGATTTTGGCCGGAATCGGGTTGGGGGCGGCGGTCTGGCCAGCCTCCCGCAGTCTACCTCTGGCTTTTAGCTGCGGATGCGGCCTCTGGGGTCTGGGTTTCTTGGCCGCAGGACTGTTTACCCGAAAAAAGCAGGCCCGGTGGGAGTCCCAGGCCGCAGAGGCCCGGAAGCGCCGTCAGCGGGAGCTGGACGAATTTACCGTCCTCTACCGGGCTGCGGAGGCCGCCCAATCGGACGCAAACGCCAAGAGCGCCGCTGCGGAAAGCCTGAGCGGTTCCCTCACCTCCAACGAGCAGGGTATTTTACTGGAGGTCCGCCGTTTCGCTCCCGCCGCCTTTGACATCTCCACCGCCGACGCGGCCCTGCGTGCCTGCGCCGTCCGCCGGCGGGAGCTGGCGGAGGCGGAGACCGCCGCCCGGGAGACTCAGCTTCGCTACGAACTGCTGATCCAGCAATCCCCCGGCCCCAACGGAGATGACGATATTTCCCCGCCCTCCCAAAGCCGGGAGGCAGTCTCCGCCCAATTGGAAAAAAATCGGAGCGCCCTGGCCGCAGCCCGCTCTGAGGCCGACCGCCTCACCGGGCGGCTCCACGCCCTGGGAGATCCGGTGGTGCTCCGCTCCGCCGCTGTTCACCTGCGGGAGCAAATCCAGCTCCTGGAGGGGGAGTACGCCGCCATTCAACTGGCCATGGATGCTCTCAGCAGCGCCAACACCGCCTTACAGACCCGTTTTTCCCCGGAGCTTGGCCGCCGGGCCGCAGAAATTTTTAAAGAGCTGACAGGAGGACGCTACACCGGCGTGGCGCTGGACCGGCGCCTTCATCTCTCCGCCGAGCTTGCCGGAGACAACGTCTATCGGGATGCGGCGCTGCTGTCCGCTGGAGCCGCCGACCAGCTGTACCTGGCGGTGCGCTTGGCCATCTGCGATTTGGTGCTGCCGGAGGAAAACCGGGCGCCTGTTATTTTGGACGACGCCCTGGCAAATTTTGACGACAGCCGCTGCGCCGCCGCCCTGCGGTATCTAAAAGCCGCCGCCCAAAAGCGGCAAATTCTTCTGTTTACCTGCCACAGCCGGGAAGCGGAGTTTTTTGCCGGAGATGAAGAGGTCTCCATTCAACGGTTGACGGAGGACGCTCTCTTAGTATAAAATATAGTCCTGCATCTAGGCCTTGTTTGATAAATAGCGAGATGTACAGCGGCGAGAGATTTTTTCGCCGGGCGGGGCAAACATTTGCAGGAATACTCTGTGTATTTCTAAAATCTTTAGCACGGCACAGCGGAATAAGATCCGCTGTTTGGGCGTTTTGTCATTTTTCAAACTGGGCCTAGTATACAATTATATAATTGATCCGGGCAGCCGAACACGTCCTTGCCGGCGTTGACCGCCGCCGAAAGGCCCGCCCCTCTTTCCGGGCAGCCGCCGGGGCGTGTATACAGCGAAAAACGCGCAAGCGAAAAAGGAGATATCAAAATCATGAGCGAATGCACCCATGACTGCGCCTCCTGCGGCGAAAGCTGCGGAGAGCGCCAGGAACCTCAATCCCTGCTGAAAGAGCACCACCCCTCTGCCCGAGTGGGCAAAGTGTACGGCGTTGTGTCCGGCAAAGGCGGTGTGGGAAAATCCATGACCACTTGTCAGCTGGCGGTGACCATGCGCCGCCGGGGTCACGCCGTCGGCGTTTTGGACGCCGACGTCACCGGTCCCTCCATCCCCAAGGCCTTTGGCCTGCACGGCCAGGCCATGGGCAGCGAGGAGGGCCTCTTCCCCATGGAGAGCCGCACCGGAATCCAGATCATGTCCACCAATTTACTGCTCCAAAACGAAACCGACCCGGTGATCTGGCGCGGTCCCGTGATCTCCGGCGTGGTGCAGCAGTTTTGGACGGATGTGCTGTGGAACTGCGGCTATCTTTTCGTCGATATGCCCCCCGGCACCGGGGACGTGTCCCTCTCCGTGTTCCAATCCATCCCTCTGGACGGCATTCTAGTCGTAGCCTCCCCCCAGGAACTGGTCTCCATGGTGGTGGAGAAGGCCGTGAAAATGGCCGAGATGATGGAGGTACCCATCGTTGGCCTGGTGGAAAACATGAGCTATATCACCTGTCCGGACTGCGGCAAAAAGCTCCGCCTCTTCGGCGAGGGTAAGACCGCCGCGGCCGCCGCCCGCCACGGTCTGCCGCTGTTGGCGGAGATGCCCATCGATCCCGCTCTGGCGGCGCTGATGGACGCCGGGGACATTGAGTCCTTCCAGGGCGCGTGGCTTGACAAGGTGGCCCAGGCCCTTGAATAACCGCAAAAGCCGCGCCGTGTCCGCCCACGGCGCGGCTTTTGCGGCATTTTGTCTCTTCTGTCAAAAACAGACAGGGCTTTTTCATGGGAACGGCTTGTTTTTCTCTGGAAAATCACTTGCAAAAATTGACGGAATCCCTGATAATATCAGTACACAATTTTACAGAGAAAGCAAGGAGGAGCCGCTTATGCAGGAATTGAAGGACCGCATTGCCAAGGAGGGCAAGGTACTGCCCGGCAACATTATCAAAGTGGACGGCTTTTTGAACCACCGCATTGACACAGAGCTGATGGAGCACATCGCCGAGGAGTTTGGCCGCCACTTTAACATGGACGAGGTGACCATGATCCTCACCGCCGAGGCCAGCGGCATCGCCCTGTCCGCCGTGGTGGCCCGGCACTTCCACAAGCCCATGATCTTTGCCAAGAAGGCCAAGAGCGACAACATCGAGGGCGGCCTGTACCAGAGCGACATCTTCTCCTATACATACAAGAAAAAGGTCACCCTGCTGGTGAGCAAGGAGTGGATCTCCTCCGGCGACAAGGTGCTGATCATCGACGACTTCATGGCCAACGGCGAGGCCATGCGGGGCCTGTGCGACATCGTGGAAAAGGCCGGGGCCACCCTGGTGGGTATCGGCTGCGCCGTGGAAAAGGGCTTCCAGGGCGGCGGCGACCGTCTCAGGGCCGCCGGGGTGAACCTCAAGTCCCTGGCCATCATCGAGAGCGCCGAACCCGGCAACATCATCTTCCGGGAGGACTAATTTTTAACCTCCCCGAAACCACCTCGCCCCTTTTTCCGTCTATTCCTGTATCAGGACTTTGAAAAGGAGGTATTTTATGAGAAGAGGCATCTTTGTCCCGCTGTGTCTGGCGGCGCTGCTGTGCGCCCTGCTCACCGGGTGCCGGGAGGAGCGGCAGAACGATCATACTGACCTCGACGCCAAGCCCGTCCTCTACCTCTACCCGGAGAAAGAGACCGAGGTCAACGTCCGATTGGACTACGATGGGGAACTGACCTGCACCTATCCCGCCTACGGCGAGGAGGGCTGGACCGTCACCGCCGCTCCGGACGGAACGCTGACAGACGGGTCCGGTCAAACCTACAACTATCTCTATTGGGAGGGCCTCTCCGACGGGGACTATGACTTCTCCCAGGGCTTCTGCGTCCCCGGGGCGGACACCGCCGCCTTTTTGGAGGAGTCACTTGAAAAGCTGGGCCTCACCCGCCGGGAGGCCAACGAGTTTATTGTCTACTGGCTCCCCAGGATGCAGAACAATCCATTCAATCTGATCTCCTTCCAGTTTGAGAACTACACCAACCGCGCCGGGCTTACCATCACCCCTCAGCCGGACAGCCTCCTGCGGGTATTCATGGCCTGGCAGCCTCTGGCGGAGCCGGTGGAGATCCCGGAGCAGGATCTGCCCGCCTTTGCCCGCACCGGTTTTGCCGCCGTGGAGTGGGGCGGGGCGGAGCTTCCATCCCTCACCGCCCGGGAGGCGGAGCAGCTCATCACCCCCCTCCCCCCGCAGGGCCATGACCGTGGCGGAGGAAGAGACCACACTGGAGCTGCCCTTCGCCCTGCGGCCCCAGTGAACCGTGACACTGTACCGCTACGATAGAGAGACCGTCTCCTCCGCAGGCATCTATGAGGAGACAGTATATCCGGAAAAAACGGCGCCGGCATCCCGCTGAGCCATTCCAATGGCGGCGGGGAGATGGCCCCAGGGGACCGGGTCCGCAGAATCCTTTACCCGAGGACCGGCACATGGGAGAAACGGAGCTGAGCGGGCTTTGCGGTGACGTGGACCGTGCACGGCCATCCTGATGGCTGAAATCTCCCCGTCTGCGGCGGGGAACCCCCGTCCCCCCCCCCCCGCGGGGGCGGATTTCAACGGAATACATTCCCTCACCCCCCTTGAAAAGGAAAGAAGGTAATCACCATGTCTCATCAGACCGTCATCATCCTGGACTTCGGCGGCCAGTACAACCAGCTTATCGCCCGCCGGGTCCGGGAATGCGGCGTCTATTGCGAGGTCAAGCCCTGCACGACTCCACTGGCTGAACTCCGCGCCATGGACCCGATCGGAATCATCTTTACCGGAGGACCCAACTCCGTGTATCTGGAGACCTCCCCCCATGTGGACCCAGAGATCTTTACCTGGGGCGTGCCGGTCCTCGGCATCTGTTACGGCTGCCAATTGATCGCCCACACCCTGGGCGGTAAAGTCGTGGCCGCCGCGGAGGACTCGGCCCGGGAATACGGCAAGACGGAGACGTACTTCGACACCAGCTGTAAGCTCTTCAAAGGCCTGCCCGGCCGGGGAATCACCTGGATGAGCCACGGCGACTACATGGAAGAAGTGCCGGAGGGTTTCATTCTCACCGCCCGATCCGAGGCCTGTCCCAATGTGGCCATCGCCGACGAAGCCCGGGGCTTTTACGGCGTCCAGTACCACCCGGAGGTCAACCACACCGAACACGGCACAGATATGATCCACAACTTTCTCTACGAGGTCTGCGGCGCGGTGGGAGACTGGTCCATGAGCGGATACAAGGAAACCGCTGTCCGCCGTCTCCGGGAAAAAATCGGAAATGGCAAGGTTCTGCTGGCTCTCAGCGGCGGCGTGGACTCCTCCGTGGCGGCGGCCCTGCTGGCGGAAGCCGTCGGAAATCAGCTCACCTGTGTGTTTGTGGACCACGGCCTCATGCGGCTGGACGAGGGAGACGAGGTGGAGGCCGCCTTCTCCCAGTGGGACATTCGCTTTGTCCGGGTCAACGCAGAATCGCTGTTTCTGGAAAAGCTCAGCCACATTGCGGAACCGGAGGCCAAACGGAAAATCATTGGCGAGGAGTTTATCCGGGTCTTTGAGGCGGAGGCCAAAAAGATCGGCCAGGTGGATTACCTGGCCCAGGGCACCATTTACCCGGATGTGATCGAGTCCGGCGCCGGGGACGCGGCGGTGATTAAAAGCCACCACAACGTGGGCGGCCTGCCGGCCTGCGTGGATTTCAAGGAGATCGTAGAGCCTCTGCGGCTCCTCTTCAAGGACGAGGTGCGGCAGCTTGGCCGGGAGCTAGCCCTGCCGGAGTATCTGGTGAGCCGCCAGCCCTTTCCGGGTCCGGGTCTGGCTGTCCGCTGCATGGGGGAGATCACCAAGGAGAAGCTGGATACCCTGCGTCTGGCGGACTTTATCTTCCGGGACGAGATCGCCAAGGCGGCCCTGGAGGAAACCATGGACCAGTACTTCGCGGTGCTGACCAACATGCGATCCGTAGGCGTTCAGGGCGACGGGCGGACCTACGATTACACCCTGGCCCTGCGCAGCGTGACCACCACAGACTTTATGACGGCGGACTGGACCCGGATTCCCTACGAAGTGCTGGACCGGGTAAGCGTGCGGATTGTCAACCAAGTCCCTCACATCAACCGGATTGTGTATGATATCACTTCTAAACCCCCCGCCACGATTGAGTGGGAGTGAGTTTTTGAAACTCTGAACCCGTTGCGGCACAAGGAATAGACGGTTTCGACCCTCTCTTTTGATAACAATTTGATAACGCTCCCCATAGGCCGTATCATTCTGTATCCCCGGTGGATTGCAGGTGAAAAGTGTTCCTTTGCGGCTTGTGGGTGACAAAAACCATATTACAAAGCCCTTACCGATGGCGACATCGGTAAGGGCTTTTGCTGTCTGTCAATCCTTTCCCAGCCTGTCCTTGAACGCTTCTACAAGGAAGTCGCTCAATTCCTTGGAGGGGACTTTGACCCATTTCCGGGTGGTGTCGTACTTGGGGTAGTTGTAGCGCCAGCGGTCATAGTCCTCCCTGGTGATCTCCCCGGCCTCCAGCTTCTTGGCCTGCTCCGCCCAGGCGGACAGCATTTCAAGCATATCAACATAGGTCTTGCCTTTGGACTTGTCCAGCTGCAGACAGATTTCGCCGCCAATCTCTCCGATGGTAAGGCCCCGTATGTCCTCCAGGGCAAAGAGGGTGTGCATGAGGCCAATATCGCTGTCTATGTCAGGGACGGTCAGGGCATCGGTAGAGACTTCAAAGAAGCCCGCCAGCGTCCTGGTCAGGTCGGCCTTGGGGGTGCGGCTCCCGGTTTCATACTGCGCCATACGCACATCGGCGGAGCGTTCCGGGAACCCCACCACCTGACCGAGATACTTCTGCGTGACACCTTTCTTATTGCGGAAAAAGCGAATACGTTCACCAATCGCCATAACTGCCAACTCCAATCTATGTAATGGGGACACTTGGAGTATAACAGATATGTTTAGAACTGTCAAGCGAAATATAAATAAATTTGTTTATATTTTCTTCTTGGAAAGCCTTGACATAACGGAATAGAGTTAGTATAATAGGGTCAACGTTAAACAAATAGCGTTACCATTCAAGAAAGGAGGAACCAGCATGGAGAACAAGTTTATCCGGGTAGACGAGGTGGCGGACGAGCTGGGCGTGTCGAGGCCCTACGCCTACAAGCTCATTCGGCAGCTCAACGAGGAACTGAAAGGAAAGGGCTTCATCACCATTGCGGGGCGGGTCAACCGCCAGTATTTCAACGAACGGCTCTACGGGGCCAGAAAGGAAGTGAACGAAAATGCCGGTATTTAAGGACGAAAAGCGGGGCACATGGTACGTCATGGCGTGGTATCGGGACTGGACGGGGGAGCGTAAGCAGAAGTGCAAGCGGGGCTTTCCCACCAAGCGGGAGGCCCAGGACTGGGAGCGCAGCTTTCAAATGCAGACCGCCGCCGACATGGATATGACCTTTGAAGCCTTTGTGGAGCTTTACACCAAGGATGTGAAGCCCCGGCTGAAGGAGAACACCTGGCTGACAAAGGAGAACATCATCCAGAAGAAGATTCTGCCCTACTTCGGCAAGCGGAAAATCAGCGAAATCACCACCAAGGACGTGATCGCATGGCAGAATGAGCTGCTGGCCTACCGGGACGAACAGCGCAAGCCCTACTCCCAGACCTACCTTAAAACCCTGCACAACCAGCTCAGCGCCATTTTCAACCACGCTGTCCGCTTCTATGAGCTTCGCTCCAACCCCGCCGCCAAAGCCGGGAACATGGGGACGGAGGAACGAAAGGAAATGCTGTTCTGGACGAAGGCGGAGTATCAGCGGTTTGCAGAGGCCATGATGGACAAGCCCCTCTCCTACTACGCCTTTGAAATGCTCTACTGGTGCG
>CAJUQM010000070.1 GCA_910588005.1 uncultured Oscillibacter sp. | reverse complement strand
CGTACGGGTCACACGTTCAAGAAGATGATCGAGTCCTACGAGAAGTCCCTGTAACTTCCCGCTGGAATCGGACAGGGAGAGCCGGCTTTCGCCGGCTCCCCCTTTTGTCATGATTTTGTTACACTCCGCCGGGCCGAATCATGGTACAATGTAATCAACAAAATTTTTCGGCGGCGGGGGTGCGGCATATGCGTCTATGGTTTAAACAGCGCTTCTTCTCCTGGTTTGACAGCTATGATATCTACAACGGGGAGGGCGTTCCCGTCTACACCGTGGAGGGCAAGCTCTCCTGGGGGCACTGCCTCCACATTTTAAACGCCGGAGGCGATCAGATCGGCACCGTTCAGGAGCGGGTCTTTACCCTGCTGCCCAAGTTTGAGCTGTACGAGGGCGGACAGTATATCGGCGGCATTCAAAAGGGACTCTCTTTTTTCCGCCCCCGGTACGAAATCGACTGCTTCGGCTGGCAGGTAGAGGGAGATTTCATGGAGTGGGACTACACAGTCACAGAACCCAGCGGCGGCTTGGTGGCCACAATCTCCAAAGAGCTGCTGAACTGGACGGACACCTATTCCATCGATGTGCCGGATCCCAGAAACGCCCTGTACATCTTGATGCTGGTGCTGGCCATCGACGCGGAGAAGTGTTCCAGAAATTAAGTTGGCCTTGTTTGATAAATGGCGAAATGCACAGCGGCGAGAGATTTTCGCTGGCGGGGCAAACATTTGCAGGAATACGTTGTGTATTTCAAAAATTTTAACGCGGCACAGCGGAATAAGATCCGCTGTTTGGGCGTTTTGTCATTTTCAAACAGGGCCTAAAAAAGCAGCCGGGCCCTTGGCGCCCGGCTGCTTTTATTCCAGCTCTTCCGCCAATTCATCCTTCGCCTGCCGCAAAACCCGCTTCTCCGCCTTGGTGGTCAGCTGGCTCTCGTCAAACCTGGCAAAAAGATCGGGCCGCCGGCGCATGGTGCGCTTATAGCTCTCCTTCCTGCGCCAGTCCGCCACCTTCCCATGGTCGCCGGAGAGCAGAACCTCCGGCACCGCCCGGTCATGCCACACCGCGGGCCGGGAGTACTGGGGATACTCCAAAAGCCCGTTCCAGTGGGACTCTTCCTCAAAGCACTCCGGGTCCGGCAGAACGCCGGGGACCATCCTGCAAACCGCATCCGCCACCGCCATGGCCGGAATCTCTCCCCCTGTGAGAACAAAGTCCCCCAGGGAGATCTCCTCATCCACGCACTCGTCCAGAAACCGCTGGTCAACCCCCTCATAGTGGCCGCAGACCAAAATCAAATGGGTATAGCTGGCGCAGAGTTCCCTGGCGGTCTCCTGGGTAAAGGTCCGCCCGCAGGGGGACAGGAAAATCGTCCGCCCGGGGCCGAAGGTCTCCACGATGTGGGCGTGACAGCGGTACAGAGGGTCCGCCTGCATCACCGCCCCCCGGCCTCCGCCGTAGGGGTAGTCGTCTACCTGCATCTGTTTGTTGGTTGTGTACTCCCGGATCTGGTGGGACTGGATGGTAATGTATCCCCGCTCCTGGGCACGGCCCAGAATACTGACATTCAGCATGGCGTTTACCGAGTCTGGAAACAGCGTGCAGATATCAATTCTCATCGGCGGTCATCCCCTCCCAGACGTGAATCTCCATGCGGTTATCCTCCAGATCCACGGATTGGATAAACACATCCTTTACGGCGGGCACCAGGAATTCCCGCTGCCCACGGACCGTGTAGAGCTTGTGGGCCGGGTAGGACTCCACCGCCACCAGCTCGCCCAGGCACTCGCCGCTGTCCGCGCTGTACACATCCAGACCCAGCAGTTCGTCGTCAAAATACTCCCCCTCGCCCAGGCGGAGATCCTCCCGGCGAATGTAGAGATCCCTGCCCTTGAGCGCCAGGGCGGCATTCATATCCTCCACACCGGGAAATTTCATCAGCGCAAAGCTCTTGTGAACGCGGCAGGCGGCGGGAGAAACGGGACTGCCGTCCAGCAAAAACGTCTTGCACCGGGTCAACAGGGCCGGATCGCCGTCCCGGGGCTGGACCCGAACCTCCCCCCGAATGCCGTGGGCATTGACGATACGTCCGACTTTAATGGTTTCCAATTTCATGGGACTGCTCCTTTTCTTGGTTTACCGGACCGGAAGAATGGGTTCTCCCCGTCCAAACATCTATCCGACAGCCGTTCACACCGCTTTCCATACCGCGGCCCCGCCGGTCAAAACCGGGGGAGAATGCCTTAAACGGCATCTTCTAGCCGCCGGGGGCGCCGCCGGCTCCTCTGATCCCCTATCAGGCCGCGCACTCCGCCCTACAGGAGCGGCCTGATCCGCCGATCCATGGAAAGGGTCCGCTTTTTGATGTTGGAGACCACGCCCATGGCGGTGTACAGTGTGACGATAGAGGAACCGCCGTAGCTGAAAAAGGGGAGGGTGACGCCGATGGTGGGCATGACGAAAAGGCACATGCCGATGTTGATGACCGTCTGATAGATCAGCATGGCGGCCATGCCCACGCAGACATAGCTGTGGAAATAGGTCTGGGACCGCTTGGCCACCAGCAATACCCGGAAAATGAGGGCCGTCAGAAGCAGAATGATGAGAATGCACCCCACCATTCCAAGCTCCTCTCCGCAGACGGAGAAAATAAAGTCCGTCCACCGCATGGGAAGGGACTGGCTCTCGCTGCTCTGGGACTGGGTGCCGTTTAAGTATCCCTGGCCGAACACGCCGCCGGAGCCGATGGCCAGCAGGCTTCTGGTCTGGTGCCAGCCGACGCCCAGGGGGTCCAGGCTGTGGTCGAAGAGGACCCGGAAGCGGTTGACCATGTATTTCATGGACTCCGGCACCAGATCCAGAAACAGTACCGCCGATACGGTCCCGCCAATGCCCGCAAACAACAGAACAAACCACCGCAGGGCAAAGCCCGCCGTAAAGGCCATGCACAAAAAGATGAAAAAGAAGGTGAGGGCGTTGCCCATGTCTCCTGAGATGATGACGTACCAGCCCATCAGAAGCAGGGTGTGTCCCGCCACCAGAAGGGCGGAGCGGAAGGATTTGAGGTCCCGCTTTTCCTCCCGCAGCCACACCAGCTGCTTGGCCAGCAGCAGAGTGAAGGTGATCTTAACCACCTCCGCCGGACCGACCTGGAAGGGGATGCCCGGAAATTTCAGCCAGGCCACGTTGCCGGTTCTGTGTCCCACGCCCAGGGGGGTCATCAGCAGGCCGATGAACACGATGTTGAACAGCACCAGCCACTTCCACTTTTTCATCAGGTTTTCCAGGTCCAGCATGGACATGAAGATATAGGCACAGACGCCGATGACCATGGCCGCGCTCTGCACGCCCACGTAGCGGATGACCTTTGTTTCCATAAATTGGGTGGCACTGAAAATCAGCACAAGGCCGTACAGCGTGGAGACGCAGCAAAGCCCCAGCAGCACCAGATCGGCCTGCTGGAAAAAGTCTGCCAGGATGCTTTTTAACCGGTTTACCATGGAGCGCTCCCTCTGATCAGGCGAATTTTGACAGATGCAGTATACCACAAATAAAAAGTGCTGTAAACGCCGCAAATTTGTTTTTACAGTCTGTTCAAAATGTGCTATACTAAACTGACATATTTCAGCTGATTAAAAGAGGAGGGACGAAACATGGATTTTCTCTCCCACAGCGAGGCCGAGACGGAGTCCCTGGGCCGGCAGCTGGCAGAGAGGCTCTCCCCCGGAGCGGTGGTGGCTTACCGGGGAGACTTAGGCATGGGCAAGACCGCCTTTACCCGGGGATTGGCCCAGGGACTCGGGTGCCGGGCGCGGGTCACCAGCCCCACCTTCACCATTGTGAACGAGTATGCAGGCGGCCGGCTCCCCCTGTTTCACTTTGACCTGTACCGCCTGGAAGGAGCCGGGGACCTGTTCGACATCGGCTGGGACGACTATCTGGACCGGGGCGGCGTGTGCGCCGTGGAGTGGAGTGAGCGGGCGGAGGAGGCGCTGCCGCCGGAGACCGTCCGGGTCACCCTGCGCCGCTGTCCGGAGGAGGAGGGCTGGCGCTCCGTCACCGTGGAAGGAGTGGAGTTCACATGAAGATACTGGCCCTAGAAACCTCCGCCAAGGCGGTCTCCGCCGCCGTGACCGAGGACGGGCGGGTACTGGCCTCCGGCTATCAGGACACAGGCCTCACCCACAGCCGCACCCTGATGCCTATTGTAGAGCATATCATGAAAAACGCGGAGATCACCATGGCGGAGATCAGCGCTGTGGCAGTGGCCGTGGGTCCCGGGTCCTTTACCGGGATCCGGATCGGCGTCTCCGCTGCCAAGGGACTGGCCTTCGCGGCCTCCATTCCCGCCGTGGGCGTGTCCACCCTGGCGGCCATGGCCCGGAACGCGGCCTTTGCAGACGGGCTGGTGGTCTGCGCCATGGACGCCCGGCGGAACCAGATCTACAACGCCCTGTTCGAGGCGAAAAACGGAGCGCTGACCCGCCTGACGCCGGACCGGGCTATCGGGTTGGACGAGCTGTCGGAGGAGCTGCGGGGGGACTCCCGTCCCAAGATCGTGGTGGGGGACGGCGGAAGGCTCTGCGCGGAGGCACTGGCGGCCGCAGATGTGGCCTGCCGCCTGGCGCCGCCCCATCTGGTGATGCAGCATGCGGTGTCCGTGGCGCTGGAGGCGGAGGAAGCAGCCCGGAAGGGCGGCCTGGTGTCCGCCCAGGAGCTGCTTCCCGTCTACCTGCGGCCGCCTCAGGCGGAGCGGCTGAGAAAGGAGCGGGAGAGCAGTGAAAAAAGCGGCCAATGAAAAAAGTGGATCCCCGCTGTCTGGGCGGCTCTGGAAATGGCTGATCGTTCTGGCTGCGTTGTGCCTGGCGGCCTATCTGGTGATCTGGTATATGCCTCACTCCGAAGAGGTCTCCTGGTCAGGCACGGCGGTGGAGTACCGTATGGACAATATGGACTTCGCAGAGGATCACGAGGCCGTCATTCGGGGGACGTACACATGGAACCGGGCGGGGAAGCGGACCTTTGAGGGGAGCTTCTGGATCGACGGCTTGGATATAGACCCCGATGGACGGACAAAATTGACGCTTGAGAGCAAGAAGTCCCACTATGATGAAAGGGTCCAATTCTATGATGCTGCCGGACAACCGGTCACGACGCAGGTCTATGACGTCCTCTGGGGCGTTGGCGGACAGGGCGCGGTGGTGCGGCTGTGGGACGAGTATACAAGGGATGCGAAGGGCAGTCATGCCGCCTTCGGCCAGGGCCGGCGGTTTATCTGTATCGGGACGCTGTCCCGGAGGGATGCCATCATCCTTGTGGATACATTGAGACAACAGAGCAAGATATAATTTATAGAAGGAGAGATTCGTATGAACGGCAACGTGCATGTCATGGACCACCCGTTGGTTGCTCACAAGCTGACCATCCTGCGGGACAAAAACACCAGCGTCAAGGACTTTCGGGAGCTGGTCAGCGAGATCGGGATGCTGATCACCTACGAGGCCACCCGGGACCTGCCCCTGACGGAGCGGGAGGTGGAGACCCCCATCTGCAAGACCACCGCCCCCACTCTCAAGGGCAAGAAGTTCGCCGTGGTGCCCATCCTGCGGGCGGGTCTGGGGCTGGTGGACGGCGTACTGCGGATGGTCCCCGGCGCCCGGGTGGGCCACATCGGCCTGTACCGGAACGAGGAGACGCTGGAGCCGGTGAAGTACTTCTGCAAGATGCCCAAGGACGTGGCCGAGCGGGATATCCTGATTGTGGACCCCATGCTGGCCACCGGCGGCAGCGCCGACGCCGCCATCGGCTTTATAAAGGAGTACGGCTGCACCAATATCAAGCTGATGGTGCTGCTGGCGGCGCCGGAGGGCATTGAGCGCATCCAGAAAAACCACCCGGACGTAGATATCTACTGCGGCGCGGTGGACGGCCATCTGAACGAGAAGGGCTACATCGTGCCGGGCCTGGGCGACGCCGGGGACCGGATCTTCGGAACAAAGTAAAAATGAAAACGTCCGGGAGCGTCCGCTCCCGGATGTTTTTTACGCTTTAGGAATTTTCTCCCTCCCTGTCCGCAGGCAGGAGACCCGGCAGACGAAGCCGGGCCGTTCCATAGGGCAGCGTAAACACCGGAATGCCCTCCACAGGAGGGGCGATGGCATACATGGGAAAGAAAAAAGTCAGTCCCTTTTCGGTTAAGTAGTAATTCTGCGCGTTGAACCGCCGGCGCATTGCCCGCCGCCATCCCTCGTGATAGCGGGAGATCCCGGCGCTCTCCTGCCTCTGAATTTCCTCCGCGGCCAGGGCGAGGAGCATCTTTTTCCACCCGCTGCGGGGCGGGAAAAAGGCCGACAGTTCCACCGGGTATCCTCCGGCGAGGTCCCAGGTATCCCCCCGGCGGGTGAGCAGCGCAGGACCTGACGCCGCCGTCTCCCGCGACTGCGTGTACAGGCTCCAGAGTCCGCCTTGATTGTAGGTGATCTCATACCGCAGCTCGGCCCGGAGACACGGCAAGGGGGCGCTGGCAGCCAGCGCCTCGCGGTATGCCGTTTCCGCCTGGGGCAGAAGCCAGCGCTCGCAATAGCGGAGGTAGGTCCGGCACTGAAGCTGGTAATACCGGCGGATACGCCGGGACACCCGGTCCTGTGCCGGCACCGGCTGGGGAACCGACACCGATGCCGTCAGCACCGGAATGTCCTCCACCGTCCACTCCCGCTCCGCCGCAAAGGGTTCCGTGTGCAGCTCCGTCAGACTGTTTCGCGCCATTCTCGCCGCTCCTCTCCGCCTCAATCAAACTTTTCCCCAGCTTATGGAGGAGGACAAAGACTGGTGCGTCCCATGGGGGAAATTTTTAAAATGGCCCCTTTACTTTCATACAATGAAGTGTTAAAATATGAAAAACAGAGGGGAGCCGCCGGCCGGCGCCTCCTCCGCTTGAAGTACAAAGAGGGCATGGGGGGACCACATCATGGTGAAGATCGGCAAAAAGGAAAAGAGCGACCTGCTGTACAGAGCGATCTTGCAGCTGAAAGACGAGCAGGAGTGCTATGATTTTTTTCAGGACCTGTGCACCGTGTCTGAACTCCGCTCTATGGAGCAGCGGTTTGAAGTGGCATCTTTGCTGGACGACGGCATGATCTATAACGACATTCTGGAGCGCACCGGGGCCTCCAGCGCCACCATCAGCCGGGTCAACCGCTCTTTGAGCTACGGCGCAGGCGGTTACGCCAAGGTATTCTCCCGGATGAAACAGAAATGAGCGGCTATGGCGCTTTGGCCTCCAGCTATGACGGATTGATGGCGGACGGAGCCTACCGGCGGCGGGCGGACTTTCTGGAGCGGCTCTTCCGAAAGAGCCGGATTCCGGTTGAAAGCGTTTTGGACCTGGCCTGCGGCACCGGGACCATCGCCTGCCTTCTGGCAGAGCGGGGGTACCGTGTGACTGCCGTGGACGGCTCGGAGGAAATGCTGGCCCAGGCGGCGGCAAAGGCTGCGGGGCTGGAGTCTCCGCCGCTGTTCATCCACCAGGCCATGCCCCGGCTGCGGCTGCTCCAGCCGGTAGACGCGGCGGTCTCCACCTTGGATTCCCTGAACTACCTGACGCAGACACGGGATCTTCAGGAGACCTTCCGGCGGGTGCACCGCTGGCTGAGGCCCGGCGGGCAGTTTGTCTTTGACGTCAATACCCCCTGCAAGCTGCGGCGGATGGACGGGCAGATGTATATGGACGAGACGGAGGAGAGCTTCTGCGTGTGGCGGACGTTTTTCTCTGAGAGAACGAAAGCCTGCACCTACCAGGTGGACCTGTTCCGCCTGCGGGAGGACGGCGCCTGGGAGCGGGATTTCGAGGAGCACCGTGAGCGGGCCTGGGAGGCGGAGGAGCTGCGGCGGTACCTGGCGGAGGCCGGCTTTGTGGAGATCACCATTACCGGAGATCTGTCCGCCCGTCCCCCGGCGGAGGACGAGGACCGCTGGATTGTGCGGTGCATGAGAGAAGAGGATCATTTGTAAAGGAGTAGTGCGATCATGGGCGATCAGTTGGTGCGGGCAATTACGAAGGACGGGATGGTGAAGGCCGTGGCGGTCACCACCCGGGAGCTGACGGAGCGGGCACGGCAGATCCACAAAACCCTGCCGGCGGCTACGGCGGCTCTTGGCCGGACTCTGGCGGCGGCGTCCATGATGGGCAACGCCCTCAAGGGAGACGGGGCCAGCCTGACCCTGCGCATCCAGGGCGGCGGCCCTCTGGGCATCCTTCTGGCGGTATCCGACAATCAGGGCAACGTCCGGGGAACGGTGGACAATCCCGCGGTTGACCTGCCCCTGCGCCCCGACGGAAAGCTGGACGTGGGAACCGCCGTGGGCTGTGACGGCACGCTGACCGTCATCCGGGACCTGCATATGAAAGACCCCTACGTGGGCAGCGTAGGCCTGCTGGGCGGTGAAATCGCGGAGGATCTGGCCGCCTATTTTGTGGAGTCCGAACAGATTCCCACAGCCTGCGGACTAGGCGTATTGGTAGACCGGGATCAAAGCGTCCTGGCGGCGGGAGGATACCTGATCCAGCTGCTGCCCGGCGCAGGGGACGACGTCATCACCAAGGTGGAGCGCGGCGTGATGGCCGCCGGCTCCGTGACAAGCCTGCTGAGCCGGAGCAACAGTTCGGAGGCCATGCTGCGGGAGCTGCTGTCCGACTTTGACCTGGAGATTCTGGAGCGGTCCCCCATCGCATACCGGTGCGATTGCAGCCGGGACCGGATGGAGCGGGCGCTGATCAGTCTTGGTCCGGAAGAGCTGAAGAGCATCATCGACGAACAGGGCGGCGCGGAGCTGACCTGCCGCTTTTGCGACAATGTGCAGCGCTTTACAAAAGCGGAGCTGGAATCGCTGCTGGCCGGGATACGGAAAAATTTTTGAAAATTTCGTAAAATTGGGTTGACAGAAGGGGCCTCTTTGCGTATAATAACTTTTGCCGTCTGACAGAAAGACGGTAACCCGGGAGCATAGCTCAGCTGGTTAGAGCACCTGCCTTACAAGCAGGGGGTCACTGGTTCGAGTCCAGTTGTTCCCACCACTTTGTTTGATGGCCCGGTAGTTCAGTTGGTTAGAACGCTAGCCTGTCACGCTAGAGGTCGA
>CAJUQM010000069.1 GCA_910588005.1 uncultured Oscillibacter sp. | reverse complement strand
TCACCACCGAGGCCTGCACCCAGTATTATGAGGACGGCCAGAAGATCAACGACGGGATCTTCGCGGAGATCATGGAGTACATCGAGAAGATGGAGGCAATCACCGGTAAGAAATTCGGTGATCTGGAGAATCCCCTGCTGGTCTCTGTCCGCTCCGGCGCCCGGGCCTCCATGCCCGGCATGATGGACACCATTTTGAACCTGGGCCTCAACGAGACCGTGGTGGACGTGCTGGCGAAGAAGTCCGGCAATCCCCGCTGGGCCTGGGACTGCTACCGCCGTTTTATCCAGATGTACTCCGACGTGGTCATGGAAGTCGGCAAGAAATACTTTGAGCAGCTCATCGACAAAATGAAGGAGGCCCGGGGCGTCACCCAGGACGTGGACCTCACCGCCGAGGATCTGAAGGAGCTGGCGGGCCAGTTTAAGGCCGAGTACAAATCCAAGATCGGCCAGGACTTCCCCACGGACCCCAAGGAGCAGCTGATGGGTGCCGTCAAGGCTGTGTTCCGCTCCTGGGACAACCCCCGCGCCAACGTCTACCGCCGGGATAACGACATCCCCTACTCCTGGGGCACCGCCGTCAACGTTCAGTCCATGGCCTTCGGCAACATGGGCGACGACTGCGGCACCGGTGTGGCCTTTACCCGCAACCCCGCCACTGGCGAGAAGAAGCTCTTCGGCGAATTCCTGACCAACGCCCAGGGCGAGGACGTGGTGGCCGGCGTGCGGACCCCCATGCCCATCAGCCAGATGGCGGAGAAGTTCCCCGAGGCCTTCGGCCAGTTTGAGAACGTCTGCAAGATTCTGGAGGATCACTACCGGGATATGCAGGACATGGAGTTCACCGTTGAGAACAACAAGCTCTACATGCTCCAGACCCGCAACGGCAAGCGCACCCCCGCCGCCGCCCTGAAAATCGCCTGCGACCTGGTGGACGAGGGCATGATCGACGAAAAGAAGGCCGTGGCCATGATCGAGCCCCGGTCCCTGGACACCCTGCTCCATCCCCAGTTTGACGGCGAGGCGCTGAAGGCCGCCCCCATGGCGGGTCACGCCCTGGGCGCTTCTCCGGGAGCCGCCAGCGGCAAGATCGTCTTCACCGCCGAGGACGCCAAGGAGTGGGCCGCCCGGGGTGAGAAGGTGGTCCTGGTCCGCCTGGAGACCTCTCCCGAGGACATCGAGGGCATGAAGGCCGCCCAGGGCATCCTGACCGTCCGTGGCGGCATGACCTCCCACGCCGCCGTGGTGGCCCGGGGCATGGGCAAGTGCTGCGTCTCCGGCTGCGGCGAGATCAAGATGGACGAGGAAAACAAGAAATTCGACCTGGGCGGGAAGACCTATCACGAGGGCGACTGGCTGAGCCTGGACGGCTCCACCGGCAAGATCTACGACGGGGCCATCCCCACCGTGGACGCCGTCATCGGCGGTGAGTTCGGCCGGGTCATGGGCTGGGCGGACAAGTACCGCCGCCTCCAGGTCCGCACCAACGCCGACACCCCCCACGACGCCGCCCAGGCCCGGAAGTTCGGCGCTCAGGGCATCGGCCTGTGCCGTACCGAGCACATGTTCTTTAATGACGACCGCATCCAGGCCATCCGCGAGATGATCTGCTCCGACACCGTGGAGCAGCGGGAAAAGGCCCTGGCCAAGCTGGAGCCCATGCAGCAGGGCGACTTCGAGGGCATCTACGAGGCTATGGAGGGTCTGCCGGTCACCATCCGCTTCCTGGATCCCCCCCTGCACGAGTTCGTGCCCACCGAGGAGGCCGACATTGAGCTGCTGGCCAAGGACCTGGGCAAGAGCGTGGCGGATATCAAGGCCATCATCGCCGGCCTCCACGAGTTCAACCCCATGATGGGCCACCGCGGCTGCCGTCTGGCCGTCACCTATCCCGAGATTGCCGCCATGCAGACCCGGGCCGTCATCAAGGCCGCTCTGAATGTCCAGGCCAAGCACTCCGATTGGAATCTGGTGCCTGAGATCATGATCCCCCTGGTAGGCGAGGTCAAGGAGCTGAAATACGTCAAGGGCGTGGTGGTAGAGACTGCCGACGCCATTATCAAGGCCGCCAGTTCCTCCATGAAGTACAAGGTGGGCACCATGATTGAGATTCCCCGGGCAGCCCTGACCGCCGACGAGATCGCCAAAGAGGCTGATTTCTTCTCCTTCGGCACCAACGATCTGACGCAGATGACCTTCGGCTTCAGCCGGGACGACGCCGGCAAATTCCTGGACGCTTACTATGACCGGAAGATCTACGAGAGCGATCCCTTTGCCAAGCTGGACCAGAACGGTGTGGGGCGCCTGGTGGCTATGGCGGCAAAGCTGGGCCGGGGAGCCAATCCGGAGCTGCACCTGGGTATCTGCGGCGAACACGGCGGCGATCCCTCCAGCGTGGAGTTCTGCCACCGTACCGGGCTGGACTATGTGTCCTGCTCTCCCTTCCGTGTACCCATCGCCCGCCTGTCCGCCGCCCAGGCCGCCATCAAAGAGGGCTGATCCGGCCAGGACTTCAAAAAACGAATTTAACTGCCGCAAAGAGAGGGACGCCGCATCTGCGGCGTTCCTCTCCGCTGGGGCGGCCGCCCTGTGAAGACCGGGGTGATTTTACGGTTGTGCTTTCCTGTGAAAAGTGATACAATTGTTTCGCAACCTGCCGCAATACCCCCGTGAAAGGTGTGCTGCGGCATTGGAGCTGTGCGTTTTTGAGTGTACGGCTCCGTTTGTACATTTTTTGTGAAAGGGAGATCAGTATGGCGAAAATTCAGCTGAGCGGGGACGAGAAGCTGCTGGGCGAGGCCCAGGCCTCCCACGTAAAAACGGTGATGTTTTTCCCCCAGGCCAACCCCGGAAAGATGTATGTCACGGACCGGCGTGTGGTGTTTGAACCCACACAGGGCAAGGCATCCTCCGCGTTTGAGAGCACTCTGGAGGAGATCGGGAGCTTCTCGGTGGGAGCGGCCAGCACCATCACTCTGAAGTTTAAGAGCGGTGAGAGCCGCAAAATCACAGGGATGTTCAACAAGAAGCTGGTTCAGGCCCTGGTGGACGCCGGTGTCCGAAAGGATTGAGTTCCGGCGGAATGAAGACAGATCCCCGTCCCGGTCGGGACGGGGATTTCTTATGTCCGGGAGCGCCGCACTCCCTGGGACGGCGACATATAATGAAATAGTCTATATGATACATCCTGCCCAGGAGGGAAAGATATGAGTCAGCGATACCCATTTCAAGCGATGACGCTTGGCTTTGGACTCAGTTCCCTGAGTCCTTACTGCGACCCGGACACACTGTACCTGCATCACGGCCAGTATTACGGGCAGAAGGTCCGGGATCTGAACCACCTCGTCTCTAAGCACCGCCTGACCAACCTCACCTTAGAGGAATTGATCACCCAGGACATCAGCCTGCCGCGCAGCCAATTGGCCCGGCTGAAAGGGGCCGCCGGAGCCGTTTATAACCACGAACTGTATTTCGACGGCATCCAATCTACTATAAGCACACCGCCCCTGAACCAGCTGACAGGTGTTCTGATCGGGGTCTATGGATCTATGAACGCCTTTAAACGGCTGCTGCTGGAGGCGGCGGAGAGCCTTCCCGGAGCCGGGTGGGTCTGGCTGGTGGCTGAGCGGAGCGGAGGCCCCCATATCGTCATCACGGACAATAATGAGACGGTGGATCTCCAGGCCGTTCAGCCGATCTTTGTGGCGGACCTCTGGGAGCATGCCTATTTTTTGGATGACCAGTTTAACAAAGAGAAATACCTGGACTACTGGTTCTCGTTTTTAGACTGGAAAAAAGCGGAGGCCCGTTTTGAGAGTTCCCGAGAAAAGACGGCGTGTTAAAGCCCAATTGAGAACTGCCGGAACGATCCGCTGATTTTGAAATGGAGTGAAAGGCCTTTTTCATGCTGCGGCAGATCTGGAGAGGCCTGCCTTCGAGGCAGGAGAGACGGTCTAGAAAGTCCCTATGCCGTTTCGATGAGGACAGAGGGCGAAAAAACGCCGGTCCTGGCTGTGAGACCATGACCGGCGTTTTCCGTGGGTTGCTGTGAAGGGGAGAGGGGACCGTCAAAAAGCGGCTTTATTTTCCGGTGGGAATAAAAGGACGGATGGCTCCGGCCACATTGCTGATGGGCATGGTCTGGAGATAGACCCGGCCCGGTCCGGTGACGACCGTGTTAAAGATTCCCTCACCGCCGAACATCATATTCTTTACCCCGGGCACTGTCTGGATTTCCATAGAGCAGGTGGCGTCCATAGCCGCCAGGTATCCGGTGTCCACCACCATGGACTGTCCCGGCGCCAGGTCGTATTCCATCACAAAACCGTCAAACTCCGTGAAGGCGATGCCCTGGCCGGAGAGCTTCTGCATAATAAAACCCTCGCCGCCGAAGAGACCGGCCCCCACCTTTTTCTGAAAGAATACGGACAGGTTCACAGTTTCCTCGCTGGCTAAAAAGCCGCTTTTTTGCACTACCAGCTCCCGGCCCGGTCCGATTTCAAAGGCACGGATATCCCCGGGAAAGCTGGAGGCGAAAGCGATCATGCCCGGGCCGCCCTGGGCGGTATAGCGGTTTTGGAACAGCGCCTCTCCGGCGAACATGCGGCCCAGGGCCTTGCCCAGTCCGCCGTTGGAGGTGGTCTCCATCTTCATGTTGGGACTCATCCAGCTCATGCTGCCCCGTTCGGTAATCATGGTCTCTCCGGCGCTCAGCTGGCAGATGACCACAGGCAGGGGCTTTCCCTCAATTCGATATTCCATCCCGTTCATCCTCCGTTTTTTCAATCATATTTGCGGGTTCCTCCGCCGTCTTGCGGAAGAGCCGGTAAAAGCGCTCCATAAACCGGAAGGTAAAGCCCCCGGGGAACACGCTGTTGACGGCCAGTGCCATGATGACGCCGATGCCAGTGTCAAAGATCCGGTTCAGGGCATAGGTGACATAGCTTTCCACCGGGGTGTTGAAGAGAATGATGCTCAGCACCACCCCGCCGGGCTGGACGCCTCCCACCCAGAAGATCTGACACAGCAGGATCAGCGCCACTGTACCCACAAACACCAGCGGCACCAATAGCAGTGTATGTCCGCCCTCCGGGTAAAAAAACAGGTAGACCCGAAAAAGGGCGATTCCCAAAAGACCGCCGATGGCGGTGCCGAACAGGCGGTTTCCGCCGTGGAGTTTGGAACTCTCCAGGTCGCTGCCCATGCCGAAGATGGCACCGATACAGGCGAAGGCGGGGCTGCGGTTCCAAAAGTAGTAGATCAACGCACAGAGAGCGGCAGCCAAGGCCGTCTTGATATTGCGCATGCCGATTTTGGGCCATCGGCAGAAGAGGCCGGCTTGGCGCATAGAAGGATCTCCTGACCTGCGGGCTGTTTATGGAAAAAGGACCCGTATATATAGTCATTATATCACTGCCCGGTCAAAATGAAAAGACGGCTGCGCAAAAATTTGCAAAAATTTGCGGAAATTTTGCGAAATCCAGTTCGCCGGGACAGATCAAAATACCTCCGGCATCCCGCGTGGCAGCGTGGGATGCCGGAGGTGTCTGCGTTGAAAACCCGGAAAATCAGATCATTTTAGCTACCAGACGGTCGAGACTTTTGGGGTCGACGCTGTCCTCAGCAACCACATTGACCCGCTTGCCGATCAGGGCGTACAGGCCCAGCAGGGAGCGGGCGTCCAGCATGACGGTGTCGGTGCTCAGCCATACCTCGTAAGGCGTGTGGCAAGCCAGATCACTGATCTTCTCCACCTGTTCCTTGCTTTTTATATCGAGTTTTTTAACCATTACAATGTTCCTCCTTTTGAATTCATGCGATCAGGCCTCTCCGGGATAACAGAGGGAAACAGCTTCCGTGCATTTTCCGGATTCCGGCCGGCCTCCCCTTTGGAGACTGACCATATTCTAGCAGGAGGGGATACATGTGTCAACAAAGAATTTGTATAAAATGACTAAGGCAATCGATTGCTAATTGTGCATATTGGCAAAAGCTTTCTGCGCAGTTCAGCACCGTGCAGAGAGCTTTTTCAGCTGTTCTTGAAACTCACGGGGCAGACCGCAGGAGAGGTTCACCGGCTCTCCGGTGCGGGGATGGAGAAACCGCAGGCCCACAGCGTGCAGGCATTGGCCCTGGAGGCCGGGAACCGCCCGCTTGGCCCCGTAGACCGTGTCGCCCAGGATGGGATGGCCGGTATGGGCCATGTGGACCCGGATCTGGTGGGTGCGCCCTGTCTCCAGCCGACAGCGGAGATGGGTGTAACCGGCAAAGCGGTCCAGCACCTGCCAATGGGTGACGGCGGTCCGGCCGCCGGATACTACCGCCATGCGCTTGCGGTCTGTGGGGTGGCGGCCGATCGGGGCGTTTACCGTGCCGCTGTCCTGCCGGAGGTTCCCGATGACGATGCACTGGTAAGTCCGGGCCAGGGTGTGATCCTGGAGCTGGGCGGCCAGCCCCTGGTGGGCCAGATCGTTTTTGGCGGCGATGATAAGACCGGAGGTATCCCGGTCGATCCGGTGGACGATGCCGGGCCGCAGCGCCCCCCCTACGCCGGAGAGAGAGGAGCCGCAGTGGAACAGCAGGGCGTTGACCAAGGTGCCGTCGGGATGGCCGGGGGCAGGGTGAACGACCAGTCCTTTGGGCTTGTTTACAACAATGACGTCTGAATCCTCGTATACGATATCCAGGGGAATATCCTGAGGAATCAGATCCACAGGCTCCGCCTCCGGCAGGACGAGGGCCACTGTCTCACCTCCGGTGAGGCGGTAGCTCTTGGTCAGAGGCCTCCCACCGCTGGTTACCAGCCCTTCCTCCAGCAGCCGGGCGGCGGCAGAGCGGGTCAGGGTTTCCACAGCCTCCGCCAGCCAGGCGTCAATCCGGCGGCCGGCCTGAGCCTCACCGGGTCGCAGTGTCAGCGTCTCCATGGGTTCCCCCTTTGTCATATTTGTCGTAAAACCACAGGTAATACGCCGCCGCCAAAAGGGCGCCGCACACCACGCAGATGTCCGCCACGTTGAATACGGGATAGGATGGCCAGAACTGGAGGTGAAACATGTCCACCACGTAGCCCAGCCGCACCCGGTCGATAACATTCCCCAGGCCTCCCGAGAGAATCAGACAGCCGGCCAGCACACCCAGAGGGTGCCGGACGGTTCGCCGGACCAGGGCAAACAGGACCGCCGCCAAGATCAGGGAGGTCAGCCCCACCAGCAGCCACCGCTGCCCGGATAGGCTGGACCAGGCCGCGCCATAGTTGTGAACACGGGTCAGCTCCACCAGGCCCGGCAAAAGGTCCCGGGCCGGGTCCGCCGTTGCATAGATGTGAGGGGGAAGGGGAGCGGTGAAATGAGATACGGTCCACCACTTCACCCACTGGTCCAGCCCCAGGAGAGCCGTGGCCAGCAATCCGCCAAGCATGTAGATCATAGGAAAACACTCCTTTGATATAAGCTGAAATTTTCTCCAGTTTACACGGTTTCATGGGGAAAAGCAACTGAATTTAGCCGCTGTATCCCCCGCTATTTACTTCACCGCCGTACCGGCGGTGAAGTAAATATTTTTTCCTTGTATCCGACAGGGGACAGTGGTATAATAAATAATACCACATTATGGCTTTTCGGCAAGTGAAAAAGGAGTGTTTTTATTATGAGAAGAAAGCGCTGTCTGCTGGGCGGTCTGCTTTGTGCCGCCGCTTTGGCCGCTATGCTGGTGGTACCGGCTTCTGCCCACGGCTGCCACGGCGGAAGAGGCCGCGGACACCATGGCGGCGGGTACGCCCAGAGCGTACAGGCCAGCGTTGCCGTTTGCCCCTATGAGGACTGCGCCACATCCGGCCACCATTTCCACAGTGGGGTAACCTACTGCGGTTATGTCCACGAGGGCGGATACTGCGACGGCTCCTGTGCCACTGCGGTTTCCCATGGCTGTCACCGGGGAGGTTGCTGACAGGCGCCGGACATGAGATAAACCGGACTCCCATTCCAGCGGAAAACCGCTGGAATGGGAGTCCTTTCACATCTGCGGAGGGCGATTGTCAATCCGTTGCTGGAAGGGGCTTTCCGGGGATTCCCTTGACCTTTGCCCGTTTTCCCGGTACAATGGACAAAATTAACCGCCGCCGGAGGTGAGACCTGCCCTGTATGCGGTCGCGCCGGGGCGGCGCAGGGAGGATTCTATGACACCATTGGATATCGGCGGACGGCTGAGGAAGCTGCGTAAGGAAAAACACATGAGCCTTTCCGTTTTGGCTGAGAAGAGCGGCGTCAGCACAGGACTCATCAGTCAGATTGAGCGGGGGTTGGTAGCTCCGTCAGTGGTGAGCCTGTACCACATCGCCCAGGCCCTGGAGACGGATATCAGCTTCTTTTTTACCACCACTACGCCCCATTATGCTGTGCAGAGAAAGGGGAGCCACCGGATCATTATCACAAACAGCGGCTTAAACCAGCATAAGATGCTGAACCCGGACTGGGCGGACAGGGGGCTGGACCTGGTGCATCTTTATCTGAAGGGCGGACAGGCCTATGACCGGGAGTGTATTTCCCACCAGGGGGAGGAGTGCTGCTATGTTCTCTCCGGTGTGCTGACCGTGTTGATTGACGAGGAGGAGATCGCTTTACACCCTGGAGACAGCCTGTATTTCTCCAGCACCCACCCGCATTTGTACCTGAACTGCGGGGAGGAGGACTGTGAGTCCATCTGGGCTATCACGCCAAAGTTTTTCTAGGGCGGAGCGGAGCAAAATCCGCCGCGGGGGTTGAAGACGGAGATTTAGAGAGGCGGGGACTGATGAAAAATCAGTCCCCGCCTTTCTTTGGAGTGCAGACCGGTAGAGTCTTCTCCTTAATCCCTTATTAACCTCGTGTTGCCACTGCTTGTTTATCCAAAATAGTGCATAGCTGTCCACATAACGGCTCCTCCTATGCCATGAAACAGCAGTATTTCGCCAATAGCAGTCACGAGAAAAATTTTCTCAATCAGGGCGAAACTCGTCCACTTCTTAATGCGAGCCTGTTTTGCCAGCAGAAGAAAAACCGCACCCATCCCTGCAGAAATGACGGGAAACAGAGTATATTCATACTTGCTGCCCATTCGATCTGCTTCTCCTGCAAAATTGTTAATGCCGACATCCTTATTGTACATTCGCGTGGTTGTTAATGTCGAGGGTTTATTTCGCAATTTTGTTAATTTTCTTCTTGCATATTTCGCTTATTTGCGCTA
>CAJUQM010000068.1:3839-9375 GCA_910588005.1 uncultured Oscillibacter sp. | reverse complement strand
GCGAGCCGGCGGATGTAGGGTTCCAAAGCGCCGGGAGCGCTGATGCAGTAGCAGAGAATATAGCCCTGTCCGGTGTGCCGGCGCTCCGCGGCCATCCGCGTCCAATCTTCCCGGGTCAGCAGCAGTGTGGGGTCCACCACCACCGGCACGTTTTGCCCGGTGAGCTGGCGGATGATCTCCCTGCCCTGTCCCTCCCGAACAGAGAGATGGGAAAAGTGATCCAGATATTCCCGCAGCTCGTCCTCCATACCCTCGGGGATTTGGGGAATGCCGAAGGAGGGGGCATAGGCGATCCTCCGCCTGTCGGAGAAGGCTCCGAAAAACACCGGGTCAAACCGGCCGTCGGGAAAGATCTTGGGATTCCAAATTTGGTCGCTGCCGGAGAGAATCAGATCATAGGGCAGCTCGGCGGCCCGCAGTTCCTCCGGATTTTCAAACCGGTGGGGGGAGATCCGCAGCCATTGACGGGAGAAGGTTTCAAACCGTTGGTAACGGGCCTTAAGAGGCTTGTAATGAAGGGCCGTGTGGGCGTCCACGGCGGCGGCGGACAGGCCGTTGGGCCGGCGGAAGAGGTTGTTGTTCTGATTGACGTAATAGTCTATAATCTCACATTCTCCGCCCAGGGACTCCACCGCCCGCTGCGTGGCCGCCGCCTGGAGCAGTGCTCCGTAATGGTGAATGTGATAAAAGGTGACAAGTCCTGTTTTCAAAGGGCAAGACTTCCTTTCTCTCATGGCTCTGTCTGCTATCAGGGCAGGTCCGGAACCCCATCGGAGGGCTTGGGCGCCAGCAGGTCATCCTCGGCGATCCACTCCTCTACATGTACTACATGAAATTCTGTTTTCGTGCGGCGGATCACAACTTTCTCAAGTCCCGCGTTGATCACCAGACGGCGGCACATGGAGCAGGAGGTGGCGTCGGGGAGCAGATGCCCGGTCTGGGCGTCCCGTCCCACCAGATACAGCGTGCCGCCCACAGTATCCCGCCGCGCCGCGGAGATAATGGCGTTGGCCTCAGCGTGAACGCTGCGGCATAGCTCGTACCGCTCACCCCGGGGGACCCGCATGGCCTCTCGGGAACAGTACCCCAAATCCACGCAGTTGGCCCGGCCCCGGGGGGCGCCGTTGTAGCCGGTGGCGATGATCTCGTCGTTTTTTACGATGATGGCGCCATAGACCCGGCGCAGGCAGGTTGCCCGCTCCAGAACGGTCTCCGCAATGTCCAGATAGTAGTTTTCTTTACTGATGCGCCTCATGGACAGCCCTCCGTCTCTATATGTGAGTTTTTAAAAATTCTCTATTGCAGTATAACACAATTTTGTGGGGTTTGGCAAGGCCGTCAGGCCCCGGGCAGCCCGGCCCGGACGGCAATCAGCTGGGCCGCGACAGACACCGCGATCTCCTCCGGCGTCTCGGCGCCGATGGCAAGGCCGATGGGGGCGTGGACCGCGGCGTACTCCTCCGCCGCAAAGCCCGCCGCCAGCAGCCGTTCCCGGCAGAGAGCCAGCTTTTTTTTAGAGCCGATGCAGCCAACGTATTTTGCGCCGCTGCGGAGGGTCTGCTCCAGCACCTCAAAATCCGCCTGATGTCCCCGGGTCATGATGACCACATAGTCGTCCGCTGTCAGGGCAATTTGGGCTGCGATATCTGTGAAATCTCCGCAGAGAACTGCCTCCGCCTGGGGGAAGAGGGCGGGATCAGCAAAGGCGGGGCGGTCGTCGTAGACGACCGGGCGAAAGCCCACCGCCGCAATGGCGGGTACCAGCGCCCGGGACACATGTCCGCCGCCAAAGATATAGACCCGCCCTGCCCGCACCACGGGAATGGCCAGCCAGCCGCTGTCCAGCACGGGCCTGTTTCTCAGGAGAGAGGACAGGTTCTCCGGCGGTGAGGCCAAGTGACGGGCGCCGTTTCGGTCCGCAGCGCCCATAGCGGCGGCAGAGTCTCCCCGGATGCTCAAGACCAGCCAGGTGTCTAGGGTTCCGGCAAAGGACTCCATCAGGTCCCGCAGAACGGCGATGGCACGGGGATCCTCCGGGGGGAGATATTGGAATTGCACCGTCACATCGCCGCCGCATACCATTCCCAGGCTGGCGGCGTCCCCCTGGACAAAGCGGAAGCGCCGCTGAGCGCTGTCTCCGCGCTCTAACAGGCGGGCCGCCAGCAGCTGCGCCTCAAACTCCACATTGCCGCCGCCGATGGTGCCCAGGGTTTGCCCATCGGGAAATACCGCCATCAGCGCGCCCGCGCCCCGGGGTGTGGAGCCGCTGGCCTCCGCTACGATGACCAGCTCCACCGGCATTCCGTCCTCCAAAGCGTGAACGATCTCCCGTATCCACTTCCGCATGCTCGTCCTCCTCCTGGTTTTTTATAATCATATCACATTTTTGCTCCGGAGCAAAGGATTCCGCCGGAAATCTGATATGGAAATTTCAGTGGAAAACAGACGGCCGTTAAGAGCGGCCGCCTGTTTTCGGATGGGTTGTCGATTTGTTTTCAGAAATGGAGAAAATAGAGCGGGCTGGAGGGATATAACCGCTTTGGACGGGTTTCGTCAAATTTAGAAAAGGGATGGAGGAGAGACGGCGGGCCTGCCTTATTTTTCCGCCTCCAGCCGCGCCATGGCGGGGCGGAACTGTATGGAGAACATAATGGCCGTTGTGGTTACTGCCAAAGCATCCGCCACAGGCTCTGCCAGGAACACGGCGAATACTTTGTCTGCGAAGAAGTGGGGCAGAATATAGATCAAGGGGATCAGCAAAATAATCTTCCGAAGCACTGCCAGGAACAGAGATGTTTTGGCGTTTCCCAGGGCAACAAAAGTCTGCTGGCAGGCAATCTGAACGCCAAAGATCCCCGTGGCGCCCATGTAGATCCGCAATGCCCAGGCGGTGTATTCCACCAATTCCGGGCTGTTGTTAAAGATCAGGGCGAAGGCCTGGGGAAACAGCTGCACCAAAATCCACATGGTCAGAGAGTAGATGAGGCAGGACCGCAGCAGCACCTGGAAGGCGTCCCGCACGCGCTGGGCATTCCTGGCGCCGTAATTATAGCTGATAATAGGCTGTGCCCCTTGGGTCAGGCCCTGGAGGGGCATCATGGCGAACTGCATGATGCTGGTGAGCACGGTCATGGCCCCCACAGCGATATCATCGCCGTATTTCAAGAGAGAGGAGTTGAAGCACATGGCGATCAGGCTCTCTGTGGACTGCATGATAAAGGGAGAGAGTCCCAGGGCCAGGCAGGGCAGCACAACAGCGGCCCGGGGCCGCAGGTTTTCCTTTCGGAGGCGCCATTTGGTTTTGCGCCCCGTGAGAAATCGCAGTACCCATGCCGCAGACACTGCTTGGGAGAGGATGGTGGCCAAAGCCGCGCCCCGAACGCCCAGCCCAAAGCCGAAGATGAAGATGGGGTCCAAAATGGTATTCAAAATCGCGCCGATGAGCACGGTCCGCATGCTGACGGTGGTGAATCCCTGGGCGGTGATATAGGCGTTCATCCCCAGAGTCAGTTGGACGAACATGGTGCCGAGGGAATAGATACGCATATAATTTAAAGCGTAACCGATGGTGTTGGGGCTGGCGCCGAAGGTCAGCAGCAGCGGTTCCGCAAACAGCTGGAATAACACCGTCAGCACCAGGGAGGTGAGGACCAGCAGTGTCAGGCAGTTTCCCATGATCCGTTCGGATTCCGCCGCATTGCCCTTTCCCTCCTGAATAGAGGCCCGAGGTGCGCCGCCCATGGCCATCAGGGCGGCGAAGGCGGAGATGATCATGATGACCGGCAGGCATACCCCCACGCCGGTGAGTGCCAGCTTGCCCACGGTGTCCGCAGGCTGCATGTGACCGATGTACACCCGGTCTACCAGGTTGTAGAGCATATTGACAATCTGAGAGGTAATAGTGGGCAGCGCCAGAGAGAACAGGAGCTTTCCCACATTGCCGCTGCCTAAGTTCGTTTGCCTTTGATTCATGGTTGTATGTCCTCCTCTATAAGATGCGCCCCATTATCCAGCACCGTCTCCAGCAGGCGGCGGAAATGCCGTTCGTCCTCCGGCGAAAAATTTGCCAGGAGACGCCGGCAGCAGGCCGCTTGAATGGCCTGTGCCTCCAGGGTCAGAGGGGCGCCTGCCTCCGTGATGGCCAGGTGGACCACCCGGCGGTCGCCGCTGTCCGGCGTGCGGCACAGCAGGCCTTGGGCCGCCAGCAGATCTACCGCCTGGGAGACCTGGGATTTTGCCAGTCCCCGGTATTCGGCCACATCCCGGGCGGTATCATAGCCGGGATTATTGGCCAGAAACAGCAGAACGTGGACTTCTCGCATGGTGAGATCCCATCGCCTTAATAACGGGGAAAATTGGCGCTCGTAAAACCGCTCAAACTGTTTGGAGAACAGCAGCAGACGGGTGGTGACTGCGGACATAGGCGACCTCCGGTAGTTTATAAAAAAACTGTTCTTAAAAGAACTATATAACAATACCACGAAACGCTGCGGCCGTCAAGGTTTTCTGCGGCTGGAGGGATTTTACCATTGACAAACGGATGCTTGTGCGGTATGATAATAGAAAATGTGGTATGCAAAACCATATTATAAGGAGTAAGTTATGATTTGGAACGTTGTGAGTGACAGCAGCTGTGATCTGCGAATGGCATCTTTTCAAGATGCCCCCGTCCGGTTTGAGATCGTCCCCCTGCGGATCCAGGTGGGAGAACGGGAATTCATCGACAATGATGAGCTGGTGATTCCCGACATGCTGGCGGCTATGGCGGCGGAAAAGGCGGCCTCCTCTACGGCGTGTCCCTCTCCGGCGGCGTTTGCCCGGGCTTTCGAGGCTGGGGACTGCACGGTGTGTTTTACCATTTCCGCCAATCTCTCCGGCACATATAACGCCGCCGTAATGGCCCGGGACATGGTGCTGGAAGAGCACCCGGAGAAGAAGATCTGCGTTATTGATTCCAAGGCTACCGCCGGGGCTATGGCCCTGCTGGTCCACCGGGCCATGGCTCTGATGAAGGATGCTGCGGCGGACGCCTTTGAGGAGATTTGCGACCAGCTGCGCCTCTATCAGGCGGCGCTGCGCACCTGCTTTACTCTGGAGAATTTCGACAACCTCATTAAAAACGGCCGTATGCGGCCGTTGGTGGGCAACCTGCTCCACACCTTGGGGATCCATGTCATTGCCGATGCCACGCCGCAGGGGACCATCCATGTGGCCGATAAAGCCCGGGGGGAGGCCAAGACCTGCAAGGCGATCGCGGCCCTTATGGGGGCGAGTAAGGACTGCACAGGGGCCAGAGTGGTGATTTCTCACTGTGAGAACCTGCCCGGGGCGATGAAGCTGAAACAGACCATTCAGGAGGCGCTGCCGGTAAAGAGTGTGGACATCATCTCCTGCAGGGGCCTTACCAGCTTTTATGCCATGGAGAAGGGACTCATTATCGGATACTGAAAGAGAAAATCCACAACACATAATCACATAAAGGGCCGGCATGGAAGATCCATGCCGGCCTTGGACTGTCAAAAGACGCCGGAGACGT
>CAJUQM010000068.1:0-3739 GCA_910588005.1 uncultured Oscillibacter sp. | reverse complement strand
GCGAAAATTTGTTTTCGCCAACCTGAGGCCGGCATGGAAGATCCATGCCGGCCTTGGACTGTCAAAAGACGCCGGAGACGTATGCAACGGTAAGGAGGGGTGTGTGCGGGGAACCTAAGAGGGGTTCCCTGCACCATTGAAATCCTGCTCAGGTTGGCGAAAATTTGTTTTCGCCAACCTGAGGCCGGCATGGAAGATCCATGCCGGCCTTTTTGGCGTTATTCTGCCTCCGCCTCCTGGATGATTTCATCCAGCACGCCGATGAGGTCGTAGAGGGTGTTGATACTGACGTTTCTCGCCAGAATGGCGTTTTGCAGAGAGGGAGACAGGGAGTCGAATTGGGAGCGGACCTTGGGACTGATGGTAGACATGGCGGCCTCACTTTTCCAGGACTTTGGCGCCGCCGTAGGGGGCCAGATCCAGCCGGATATAATAGCCCTGGTCATGTTCGCACACAGGACACAGCTTGGGGGCCTCGGCGCCCTCGTAGATATAGCCGCAGTTCAGGCACATCCAGGCCGTCTTGCCCTGATTGGAGAACAGCCGCCCCTGTTCCAGGAGGTCTGCCAGATAGGCAAAACGGCTGCCGTGGGTCTTCTCAATCTCTGCGATCTGCCGGAAGGAGGACGCGACCTTGGGAAATCCCTCTCGCTGGGCGGTATCGGCAAAGTCCTTGTAGACCGGATCATGTTCTTCAAACTCGTTGTGCTGTGCCCGGCGCAGCAGCTGGAGAATGTCGTTGGTGATGTCTACCGGATAGCCGCCGTCGATGTGGACGGTCTCTCCCGCCAATTCCTTCATGTGGTTGTAGAAGATCTCGGCGTGTTCTTTCTCCTGGTTAGCGGTGAAGGTGAACACATCTGCCAGCACCTGTAATTTTTGCTGTTGGCACAGTCCGGCGGCAAAGGTATAGCGGTTGCGGGCCTGGCTCTCTCCGGCAAAGGCCCGCATCAGGTTTTTCAGGGTTTCGCTGCTTTTAAAATCCACAGACATCAGGGATTCCTCCTGTTTTGATAAAATGGACAAGGTGATTAGGGCGTTTGATAGGCTTCGAAGCGGCAGGATCAAACGGCTATAGCGGCAAGAGAACCGGCGTTGGTTTTTTTAGGGAATGGGCCGGCTATGAGTACAGGATTCCACGTCCGGGCTGATTTATACGCGGCGCAAAAGCGCCGCCGGCAGGGGGAGAGGAGCAGCATAGGCCCGGATATGAAAAGCCCCGGAGACAGGGAGTGTCTCCGGGACGGCATGTGTGGAATAAAGGGCCGCATATGGCAGCAAAGAGAAAGAGCTTGTCCTTCAGATGTGTTTGTCCGGAAGGCGGTACTTGCCCAGATCGGCCTGCAGGTTAGAGGCGAAGTCCTCCCTGGCGGCGAGTTCGTGGAGGTAGGCGTGGCGGGCCATAGCACCCCGCTTTTCCTCAATGACGCTGACGGCGATGTTGGAGCAGTGGTCCCCCACCCGTTCAAAATTGGCCAGCAGGTCGTTCAGGACAAAGCCCAGCTGAATGGTGCAGGCCCCGGTTTGGAGACGGGCGATGTGCCGCGCCCGGATCTCCTCAATAAGGCGGTCAATGGTCTCCTCCAGAGGCTCGATGAGCTGGGCGCCCGCGGCGTCGGCTGCGGTGAAACAGTTCAGCGCGGACTCCAGAATATCCTCCAGGGCGGAGATCAGAACCTGCAGCTCCTCCTTGGCGGGGGAGGAGAAGCGGAGATTCCGGTCGCGGATCTCCCGGGCGGAATCCAATAGGTTTAGGGCGTGATCACCGATGCGCTCAAAGTCGCCAATGGCGTGAAGCAGCCGGGAGACGGTGCGGATATCATCCATAGACACGCCGTGCTGAGAGATCTGCACCAGATAACTGCCCAGACGGTCCTCATAGACGTCCAGCTTGTCCTCATTTTCAACAATTTGAGATTCCCGGATCTCGGTAAAATCCGACAGCTGCTGGATCGACAGCAGCAGGTTTTCCCGGGCCAGAGCGCCCATGCGGTTGGTTATGGCGGTACACTCGCTGATGGCCACGCTGGGTGTCCGCAGCAGCAGGGGATCCAAGAAAGCGAACTCCTCCGCATTGGGTTCGTCGCTGATGATTCTCCTCGCCAGCCGTTCCAGCTGGCGGGAGAAGGGCAGCAGCAGCACGGTGGTGAAGACGTTGAACACCGTGTGGCAGAAGGCTACTCCAACGGCGCCTACGGGCAGATCCATAAACGAGTAGTGAAAGAGCATATTGCCGCCTAAAAACAGGATCAGTCCAGCCGCTGTGCCGATCACGTTGAAGGAGATGTGGATTACAGACACCCGCCGGGCGTTGCGGTTGACGCCGATAGAACTGATAAGGGCGGTTACACAGGTGCCGATATTTTGGCCCATAATGATGGGAATGGCCATGCCGTAGGTGACGGAGCCGGTGAGGGCCAGGGCCTGTAAAATGCCCACCGATGCGGAGGAGGACTGGATGACGCTGGTGAACACCACGCCCACCAGAACGCCCAGAAGGGGATTTTGGAAGGCTGTCAGAATCTGAGAGAATTCCGGCAGATCCGCCAGGGGACTGACGGAGTTTTTCATCAGTTCCATGCCGTACATCAAAATTGAGAATCCCACCAGAATGCGGCCGATGTCCCGCCGCCGCTGCTTTTTGGAACCCATGATGAGAACCACGCCCATCAGGGCCAGCAGAGGGGAAAAGTTCTCCGGCTTGAGCATGTTGACCAGCACGTTCTCGCTCTCAATACCCGTCAGAGAGAGGATCCACGCCGTCATGGTGGTGCCGATGTTGGAACCCATGATTACCCCGATGGTCTGGCCGATCTCCATGACGCCGGAGTTTACCAGGCCCACCAGCATCACCGTCATGGCGGAGGAGGACTGGATGGCAATGGTGATGCCCGCACCCAGAAGAAGGCTCTTGAAGGGACTGGAGGTCATGCGCTTTAGCAGGCGTTCCAGTTTGCCGCCGGCCATTTTCTCCAGGCTTTTAGACATGGTGGTCATGCCGTAGAGGAAAAAAGCCAGTCCGCCGCAGAAGGTAAAGAGAGAAAAGATATCCATACCGAGGCTCCTTTGATCCATTTTCCGGAGAGCGGGGAAAATCCGGACCACTGTTAAGTGTATGACATTTTTCCATTATATATGTTGAGATCAGGAAAGGAAAGGGGCTGCGGCAAGAAACGCAAAATTTGCGCAAACTTTTGTGAATAACGTCAAATATTATAATTAAATATATGCAAAATAGATAGTTTCGAGAACGGATGACAGCGTCCTTTTAAAAGCCGTTTGGCCGGGACACGGGAGACGCCTCTCCCCAAAAGCCCCGGAGATCCGTGACGGCGCGGCGGCCGGCAAAATATCCCTGTTGCCACAGGCCGCGCAAAATGTCCAGGTTTTTTTCTGTCCGGGAGCAGCCCAGGGTGCTTTCCGGGGCGATGACTTTAACTTTTTCGGCTTGCTCCAGGGCAAAGAGTTCTGCCCGGCTCCGGTTGTACCGCTCCGCCCGGGTGCGCATGGTCTCCAGAAAGCGCGGATACTGACGGAAGGTCCGTTCCAGAACCTGAAGGCCTTTGTCAGTGCTCTTCTGAAAGCTCCGCTCTCGGGTCAGGACCACCACCACCCGGTCACAGCCCATTTCAAAGGCCCGCCGCCAGGGAACGGCGTCGGCGCAGCCTCCGTCCAGATAGGGCTTGCCATCCAGATGGTAGACGGGAAACATCAGCGGAATCGCGCAGGTGGCCTGGAG